>CAWDJT010000047.1:0-218169 GCA_963802715.1 uncultured delta proteobacterium | reverse complement strand
ATTCAATGGGAGCAGCCCGATAATCCAAATCTTCGCCTTCGATGCGTGGATAAACCTGCTCCCAGAAGCTAGCGAGCAGGCCGTTCAAGATCTGAAGCCCGGCGGCAAGCCCGGCATAACCCTCGGTAACCGTCAGGGCCTCGGTGAGCCAAGCAGCAATCTGCAGATCCTTGGTTTTGTCAGCAAGGGCCGTCGTCGCCACCGAAATCACCTTGTCCCATTCCGCCTTCTTAGATTCACGCTGCCAATCCCCCACCGGCAAGTTTTCATCATCGGCCTTGCGAGCCTCCTTGATTTCATCATACACCGGGTTGTAGCGAAGATCCTCACCCGCCGGATTCTCACCCGGAATGGGAGCCAGGATGGCATCAATGTCGAATTCTGTGCTCATTTGGTTGAACCCTAAGGGTTGTGATCTTAAGCGCGGAGACCGGATCACCGTTCACGCGGGTAACCCTCCGAGACCGCCGCACCATTGTGAAGTCCATCTTCAAGCGCCCACGCTCAAGGCCAATGAGGCTGCCAATAGGGGAGGCAGGTCAGGTGCAACTGGCAGAATAGGGTACAACTCCGGGTATTTGATTTTGAAATTCAAATTCAAATTGAGTATGGTCCAAATTCTCCGACCTGATACTACTGCATCCCCAACCGCGCGGTCGACTACCCCGTCTTGAACCATCCAGTTATGATCTGCTTCCTTTAAGGTACCACCACTTTGGAAATTCTTGATCCAACGATGGGTGATGGGCCCCATCAGTCCATCAACAACCAAATTTCCACTCGGTCGTGGCTTGGAGGCAGATATCTTCTCCCAAATCTTCTTGAGGAAGTATTGAACAAGCATGACATCATCCAGGGCATTGACCTTACCGTATCCGACCGCGAAAGTTACGTTATAAATATAAGGAAAATCAGTCCATTCTTCGCCAAGCTCCAAAGATCTGTCAACAAAAGCCATGGCCACCTCCCTACAGTGATGATGAGCCATTGCGCAGCCCATCAACTAAAACTTGGTTTGCATAGTCTGCGGCACCACTGCTTGGAAAATATCGTGAGTATCACGAACTGGTGAAAGCCACTTCCCTCATATCCAAGATGCCGACTTCCTCTTCGCCCACCTCGTAGACGTGCTGCCCGCACCCGCGGGCAAAGCGGCCCCCCAGCCCAATCCATTCGGTCATCCGCCCCATCTTCACCCGCTCGTCTTCGTGAACGAAGGACTGGGGATAGACCACCGGGGCATGCCCCACCAGACTGAGCCCCTCGGCTGTGGTGATGCGAGCCGGCAGCCAGATGAGATCAAACAGCGTCTTGGGTGCTGGAATGGAAAGCTCCCGCAGCGATTCGACGGGGACCCAAACGTAGTGAGCCTGGATGATCATCTCCGAGGAAGCAGGACAGAAAGCTGTCGGTATCGCTAAACCCGCTGAAGCTCCGCCCGTCGAGGGTACCGGTCACCGCCGGTCGTTGAGCGTGGATTTCATCGAACAGCTTGGCGGCTTCCTCGAACTGCTGCTGCATCACCTTGTCCCAAGCAGCAAAATACGCTTCGGTGTACGGCGGGGCTTGAGGGTAGAAAGCCGGCCGGCGTTTGAGGGTGGCAACCTCGAGCCTTTCCTGCTCGGCCTGCACCAGATTGAGGTAGACCTGCACCCCGGTTTCCCGGCCTGGGTCCTGGTTGAGAATCACCTCCAACTGTTTCCTGGCTTTGTCCCATTCACCGAAAAAAACCAGTACCTGAAACAGCAGGGTCCGCAAAGCCCAGATCGGCAGGCGCCGCCTTGACCGCCTCGATCAAGTGCGTACGAGCCTCGGTAAGACGGCCGGCTCTGATGAGTTCCTTGGGTTCCATGTGCACGGTCATAAGCACCCATCGCTTCGGTTGAAGAGTTTCAAGCTAGTGGCGAGGATAATCAATAGCTCCTCAGACACCCCAGCGTAGCAAAATCCTAGTTCCACAATCGCACAAAATCGTTGACTGTGATCGGTCTTTTGAAGACCACCAGCGAAACATCGGCCGGCGTACCCCCCATGAAAACCACATTGGGTACCGTCGACTGTTGAGCTTTTAGGAGCGAGTGCCAGCAACCAACCAACGCCATTGGGTCAACGGTCGGCCACTGTTGCAAGGGAAGATACAACTCGGTGGCATTACCAAGGGATTGGGCCTGTTGCTCCATGGCAGCTACGGCCTCTCGAAACCGCTCACTCTCGGAAGCGCTCTGAATCCCGCACAACGCGTCCTTTTCCTTGATGTATTCCGCCCACATTGGGAAAGGCGGCGGGATCCTCTCAAGTTCGATTTCCATGCCTCTCAAGGAATCATACATCTTTACCGTAGCCTGTTCCATGTGATTCCATACCCGTTCACAGGCGAACGGCAACAAGTCCCAATGCTCCTTCCAGTGGTCCAAGGACCCGTTCAACAGGATGAGCAAGGGATAGGCCCGCCCAGCACCATCCCGGCTGTCTCTAAGCAGCCCGCATGACAAAGCATCGCCGCTGCCCCCGCTTACCCAGAAGCGCCACGAACAGTACCGGGGTTGGCGATCCTTTTGCGAACGAACCAGCTCGAAACCCTTGTCGATCCAGCCGGAGAGGGTCTTGACCAGGGGCAAATGACCGCCCATGGAGACATAGTCCCGGGCCACCGGATGTTTACCGTAGGCCGCCCATTGCCAGTCGTTGGAAGAACTCACTGATCCCAGCACGTCACGATTCTCGTTGGTATGGTGAAAGGTTGCGCCGCCGGCAGTCCCGAGGGTGTCGGTTTGTCCTTGTGCTCACCGTGTTTGAGGGCTCCACCGACAGCCCCGCCAAATTCATATTTCACGGTAATGGAACGGATGCCCACCCTTTCCAGCTCCAAATATTGGTTTCGAAAATCTCGGCTCTGGAAAGTCCGTTCTCCTCTAATAAATTCCCTCAAGAAAGCCTGGAAAGCCTTAGAACCGAAATACCGCTTGCCAACGGTAACACCAGGTATTTCGATATCAAGGGTCACATCACTGCAGGCATCGGGATTCCAGTTGAAGATCTTCTCAACGGGATAATTATAGTTGACCAGAGCTTGAACGCCGTCATTGCAGCGCAGTTCCAGGCGCACCGCCCGCGGTTTCACCTGGGCATCGGCATTGGCGCCGGTGGGATAGGCCTTGATCAAGACCGGATAGCTGTCCTTAGGCCCCCCACCACCTCCGCCGGCCGCTGCAGCGGCAGCTGCAGCGGCTTCGGCGGCTTTGGCCGCCGCTGCGGCTTCATCTCGCTTCGGGATGATCTTACGTTCCAGGTCGGCCTTGTCGAGGAACGGCATGAAGGCGGGATCGAAGGCAATGGGGGCACCCAAGGCTTCCTTGGCAACGTAGCCTTTTAGCGGGTGGCTGATAAAGGGCATACCGGCACCGCTATTGATGTATTTCCACACGACACCCTTCTCCGGTGCCATGAGCACTCTGCTGACGGTGTCCCATCCGGTCACGCCCTTCACTTCCACCAGAACCTTGGACTCCCATTCGCTTTGGAGGAAACACGCGGCTTCGTTGCGGACATAGGCCAGCAGGAAATCACGCGGCCCAGCCACCAGTCTCCAGAAAAGTGCATCGGTTTCTCCCGCGCTGGTCAACATGGCGGCCCGGAGGTTTTCGATGGCGGTGTCAGCGGCAAAGAATGGTGATTTGCCCATGGTCGGATCTTCCGCGTAGACTTTGCTCGCCATCTCAAAAGCCAGTTTCCGTGAATTGGACACCGGGGTGATCTCAGCCAAAGCCCCACGATACTCACCATAGAACTTGGCCGCCCGGGTTTGCGCTTCCATCGCGTCGCCACCCACCTTGCCGGCGAGGTCTCCTGCCCGGCCCGCCATTCTCTTCAGTCCCTGACCGGCCTTGTCGATGAGCCCCGCCGCCGGGACCGCTTCCTTACCTATTTGCATTTTGAACAACTTCCACTGAAACACCAGCTTGGCCCAGGACGGCTGTTTCGGATCATCCGCCCAGGGGATGAGCTCTTCGGCCATGCGATCGACGAGGTCAAAATAGGGGCTTTGATCGCCCGCCATCCTGGATGCCAGTGGCTGCCATTCGGGACGGCCCTTGAGTTTTTCCACCCCCTTGGGGAAGAATTCGGCGAAGTTTTGCCAGGAAGCCAGGTAAAGTTTGCGGTACCATTGCACAAAATCGGCCTTCTTGGCCGCCATCATGGTCTGATCCGCCAGGGCCGCTTCGATTTCGGCCAGGAAACCGTCGATGTCGTCCTTGCCCTTGCGAGTGAAGGCGGGCGACACCGACGGTTCGTTGGCTAGCGCCAGACTGCCCGACCAGAACTGATCCAGGCTGACGGCTACCGCCCCGTCCTCGCCATTTTCCCAATCCACCAGCCAGTGCAGATCCAGCCCAGGAAGGCTGACCATGCGTTGCAGCCAGGTTTGAAGCTGGGTCAGTTCCTGGTTCAATTGGCCGGTATCCTGGTTCCAGCCCAAGTAATGGGCATTGGATCGGGAAAACTTGCCATTGGCATCTTCGATCACTTCCTTCTCGGTGGCTGGAAGCAGCGGACCATAGGGCGGCTGCTTCTTTTTCAGCAAGCTGCCGGCCGAATCTCCTTCCAATCGGGCTTTGAGTAGATTGATGCGTCTCGCCAGGTGCAAGACGTATTCGCCGATGGTACGCCCCGGCGTGGCGGCCGAGAACCCCGTCATCTGCATTGCCATGTTGCGATCCAGGGGCGTCAGCATCTCCTGCTGGAATTGCTTGCAATAGCGGATCTTCAGCTCAGCCTCGACCCGTTCGCTTTCATGCAGGCCAAAGCGGGGGATCCACCAGTTTCGGTTGAATTCCTCCACCTTGAAAAGCGTCCGTTGGAAGCGATCCATGGTGGTCAAGTCGGGGATCACATCCTGAGCCAGCACGATGGGTTTGGGAAACTCATGGGAAAAGGTCCGGATGGTGTTCAAGTTCTTGACAAACGCAAAGGTCAGCAGACCACAGACGGCCAGGCCCATGATCACCCAGGCGGTCAGCCCCAGGTTGCGGGTGATCTGGCGCCACTCCATGGCGCGTTGGGTGGGCGCAAACAAGTAGCGGTCCTTGGGCAGGATGCGGCCAAAAAAATCATGGAGAAACAAACCCTTGTCGGTACCCGGCAGGACCTCCTTGGCATCGATCAGTCCCAAAGCCTTCAGGAGGTGGGAATAGGGTGTACCTTCCTGGCGGCCGCTGCTGAAATAGAGTCCCCGCAGCAATGGGGTTTCCTGATAGGGGTTTTCCTGGAAGGCGCCCCGCATAAAGGCCCCCAGACCCGGTTTGAGGTTCTCGAATTCCTGGGGGAAAAGCACCAGGCCTGGTTCCAGGGTCTTGGAGCGTGATTCATGGAGCAGCAACAACCGGATGTCGCGCAGGCGCTCACCCATGCCCGGAATGGCCCGATCGAGAAACCCCGCCACATCCTTGGAGAGCCCTGGATTGACGGCCCCCATGGCCTGGTTGAGGCTGCCTTCGGGAAGCTGTTCCGTATACTGGGTCATGCCCTGAATGAGGTCGCATTTGGTGACCATCACGTAAACCGGAAACTTGGCGCCCAGGACCCGCATCAGTTCGTCGATGCGACGGCGAATGCTGCGGCCATCCTGTTTCAGGACCTCCGGTGATTCCTGCAAACACTTGTCGGCGGCAAGGGTGACGATGAGTCCGTTCAGGGGTTCCTTCTTGCGATACTTGGCCAGGAGCGTCAGGAACTGCTGCCATTCATCCTTGTCGCGGCCCTCGTCCACCGGGATGGCGTATCGGCCCGCGGTATCAACGATGACGGCCTGTTCGAAGAACCACCAATCGCAGTTCTTGGTCCCGGAAATACCGGTGGCCTGACGCAGGTCGGCAAATGGTGACGTGAGGCGGGCGCTGCGGATGGCGGTGGTCTTGCCGGTGCCGCTCTCGCCGATCACCATGTACCAGGGAAGTACGTACAGGGGATTGCCGAGCTTCTTCAGGTGCGAAGACCGGAGCGCCTCGATGGCTTCCTTCCACCGGTTCTGGAGTTCCTTGCCCTGCTGCTGGTCTTGAACCGCCATTTCCTTGAGGCGGGCTTCATCCTGTTCGACAATCTGCTCCACAAACCGCTGCTCTTTGCGCCGCAGCCACAGCTTACGCACAAACAGGATGGCGACAAACAACCCCAGAAGCCCAACGAGGATGACGATCCCCACCCACTTGGGCCAGTCCAGGGTCAGCACCAGTCCGAAGACCACCAGCACGATCAACACCACCAGGGCGAAGATCAAGAAAATCTTCAGGATCTTTCCGAGCAGGCTTTTCATCTCAAGACACCATCTTCAGGAAGTGATCGCCCACCCCGGCCAGAATGAAGCGATAGATCAGGTACAAAGCCCCATAGAGCAAAACCGGTCCGGCCAGGCACATCATGATGAGTAACCCGGTAACATGAAATCGCCGCTTATGCGTTGCAATCGGAGCGCTCTCCGTGGGATAGGCCTCCGGAAACAGATCTCCCCGCTGCAGTGAAGGCAGCCCAACCGAACTGCCCAGCAAGATCTTGAGATTGGACGACTTCACCTGGTCCAGAAGGTATTCGTCGCCCTTACGGATGTGACGCCCGACAAATCCCATCGCCAGACACAGGTAGTAAACCTCCCGGAGGTCCTTTTGATAGAAGTCGATGGTATTGAGCCGATCGAAGAACTCCTCGCCGGCTTCGGTGGTGTGATAGTACATCCGCTGCAATTGTTCCCGCTTCCAGTGTTCCTTCTCCTGCCACGGCGAATTCAAAATGGCTTCATCCACCCAGGCGCACACCGCGAACCGGGCCATATCGTATTGATCCTCGGGAAACAGGCCCTTCTTGACGAATTCCTCGCTTCTGGCGAGGGATCGCAAAACGTCGGCCTTGACCTGCTCATAAGGCGGCTGACGCTGCTCCACGCCTTTCTGGAAATACAGCGTGTAGGCGATAAGCTCGGCAAAACAATCACTCAATCGCATGGCTGGGTACCTCCGATTGAAACATCAGACTCGAGACACCAGACACCAGATTCAGGCCCCACGATGGGAGCGGCCATCTTACACGCCCTTACGTTCTCACGCTCTTCCCAGCACCATGAATTCGGCTTCCAGATCCTCCGCCGCGGTATCCCAATACAACGCCAGGTTGCGGCTCTTTTCCAGCATCATCCACTGGTCGCTGTGGTGGTCGATCTGGAAATAGACGCAAAAGACCCGCCGCGGCAACTCCTGGGGCGGCACCGGCAGGTGCTCCAGCTTGATGCCGGGTAGCGCCCGGGCAATCAGGATCGGCAAGTGCTCGCGGGCACTGAGCTTGGCAATGATGGTCAGGTTCTCGATCACCTGTTTGGGGTCCGCCTCGGTCCTGATAACCAGATAGTAGCGTTTGCGGGCATCGAAGACCGCCGGCGGCAGTTCCGCCGCATAGTAAGTGCCGTCATAGATCAACCGAATCACGTATTCCGGACCGGCGGTGATTTCATCCAGCAGCTGGGCAATCACCAACTGGGCGGTGGCAAAGCAATTCCACAGATCGAGATGATCGTATAGGGGCACCACCCGACCACCTTCCAAAGCCTCCCCCAGAACATTGTACTTTTCCGAAAACGAGGAAAGCTCCCCGATCAACTGCCGCAGTAGCCCGTATACCGTCCATGGGTGAACCTGGGGGGCTTCGGTAAGATGATGCAGTATCGGGACGTACCGGTTCAAGGACCGTAGGGCAAGCAGATACACCATATCCCGGGCCCCGAATTCGGCGGTCTGGATGCCGCGCTGCCGTTTGAACTGCTCCAACTGACGGCCGCGCGCCCCAATTTGGTCCCGGATCTCTCTGACCAGTCGAAACAGAAGATCCGCACCGGAGATTTTCAGAAGCGGCGGCAGGAACTGTTCGGAAAGCCGCACCTCATCACCCACCTTTTCCAGCTGTGCCACAGGGATGAGTAGATAATCACCCAGCAGTTCCTTCTCACGGTCCCAAAACAGCTTTAGCAGGTAATGAAGCCGCTTCACCTGGGCCGGTGGCCCC
Organism: uncultured delta proteobacterium; assembly: GCA_963802715.1. Taxonomy (GTDB): domain Bacteria; phylum Desulfobacterota; class Syntrophobacteria; order Syntrophobacterales; family Syntrophobacteraceae; genus CAWDJT01. The sequence goes on along the minus strand of CAWDJT010000047.1, from coordinate 210,126 downwards.
CCCTGATGCAGGTCATTGGATTCCTCGGCATCCGCCAGGGTGACAAAACGTGTGGTGACTTCAAACAGGTTCTTGAACGCCTCAAGTACCGTCACATTGGCGTCGGCATCATTCCATTTCTTCACGCCAAGATACACGGTCAGGGGTTTGCCGCCTTCGATCCAACCTTCATCAAAAGAACGGGCTTCCACCAGGGCGTTACCGGGAAATTCGGCATAGCTTCCATCGGGAAACAGAAACTGGCCGCCGGTCAGGTCCAGCACTCGATTTCCCAGCGCCGTCTTCTGGATTTCCAAGGAACCAACTCCCCAGAAATGCGGCTGAATAAAGCTGCCAAAAGGTACCGCCAGGGATTGGGCATAACGGTCCAACAGCTGGAAATGCTGCGGTTGCAGAAACAGGCCCTGATGCCAAAACAGTGGTCTCTCGCTGTCCACTAGTATCTTCTCCCCGGCTGCTGACCTTCAATGGGAACCACGCTGGCTTTCTCAATGCTCTGGGGTCCCAGGTGAACATCCAACGCGATCCGTGCCGGTTTGGATACCACCATGGTGCCCTGGGTCACTTGCACCACCGGAATCGGCGAGAGCCTGGCGGCACTTTCCCGGTTCAGAGCATAGTAGCCGACAACCAGACCAACATACTTGGCGCCCTCGGCGCGATCCAGCGTCATGGTAAGACTCCTGCCGGGCTGAACGAACTCCCGTTTGTAGTCCCCGACACTGGGATCAAACTGACCTCCTTCCAGGAGTTTGGTCAGTCCTTGTTGGTCATCGGCAAGCTGATTGAACTTATTGGGGTTGCTGAGCTGATAGACCCAAACCACCACCGTGTGGGGGCCCCTGTCGTAATAATTCAAGTCGCGGTCCGCAGTCAGATTGACACGAATGGCATTGGGCTCATAGCTCCACTCCGTACCCGGCTTCACCTGTACGCTCGGGCATCCGAATAGAAGGACAAGCCAAAGCGCCAGTACGAATCGTATGCAGTTTCTCACGGTAACCCTCCTTGATCATTTGGACAGCTGCTGACACCTTCTCTCAAATTCCCTCAAGAACTCTTCCTCGAAACGCCCGTCTGTGAACCAGTCGAGGCATTGCTTGAACCGTTGTTGGTATTGTTCAAAAAGCTCCGCTTTGCGAAATGGACCAAAACCCAGGCCACTTCCCGAAAACTCGTCCGCCATCCGATCCGGGCTCAGTTCCGAAAGGATCTGCATCACCTTCGCCTTGGCGGCTTCCTTGAAGGCCTGATGCGCCACCAGGAAGGACTTCTTGATTTGCCCGAGGTAGTCTTCCAGGGGCTTGCGTCCGCCTTCGTCCCCCAGCTTGGAGCCAATCACCGACCGGATGGTCTCGACCTGCTCGCCTTGACTCGAAAGGGTCTGATGGATAACCCCGATGAGCTCATTCAGACTGTCGAAGACGGTGTTCAAGGAATCCCTCAGCCGCTCATGGAGGATCGCTACGGGAATGTCGGATTGGATAGTCTCTTTTCCCAAAACGAGGGCAAACAGCCCGGCAAACACCTCCTGGTCAAACCGCGAATCCAAAAGCACCGGAGCCGCAGCCACATCCCCCCGAAACTCCCCGATGACCTGCTCGAGCACCGTCAGCCGCGCCGCCGGAGCATGCCCTGCCAGCCGCTGGACCAGAAATGACTCCATCAATATTTCCGCCCGGGCGACATCCGACCGGTAGATGGCATCAAGTTCTCTAGCCAGATCCGCTGGGGAGATGGATTTAGTCATGGGGGCCTCTTACTTCCTAAGGTTTCGGCCGGCTTGGGGTGATCTGAACAGTTGCCAAAAGGTCCTCCTCGGTAGCCGCCTCCTCATTCTTGGTCAGCGGCTCCTGAATCTCGGGCTTTAACTCGGCCTTGTCGACCTTTGCCGGCCGTGCTTGGCCAGGGGCTAGCATCACCGTGACGGGTAGCAAATCCTCTTCGGACACCGCAGTTGGGGATGACTCCTCAGGCTGTGTCGCCGGCGCACCTGCTCCATCGGCCGACCGATCTGCTTCCCGTGGACGCACGCCGAGAAAGACCGTTTCTGCTAATTTGTCGGCAGTGCCGGTCTCAGGCCCAATCCTGCCAAGACCGGACAACCCGGTCTCACTCTTTAACCCCTCGGCGGGCCCTGCCGACTCAGCCATTTTCACCGATTCCTCAGGCGGCCGTGCCGGGGCAATAATAATGGTTTCCGTAATGGCATCCTCAATAAAGGGAACAGCCTGCGCGGTGATAGCGACACCTTCAGGCCGAGGTGTGTCCGGGGTCACCACAGCCATAGCCGCTTCGGCTGGCTCCCCGGGGCCCGCAACCATGGAACCTGTTCTCGGTAATCCGCTCCCCGGCTCGACCTTGACAGCACTAGCCCACTTTTCGCGAATCCGCTCCAGGATGTGTGTTATGGCTTCTTTTTCGGTTTTGGTCACGGTGGTCTGAAGGGCGACTGCCCTTTCACCCGTGCCACGCAACAGCTGGTCCTTTACCTCAGCCAGCAAAGCTTCCAACTCCCGCATCCATTCTTCCCTGGTCCACCTTCTCTCGGGAAAGAACCGATCCCCCAGGAACGAAAAACCCATGCCCAATACCAACTTCCACAGGGACCGCCACTGCTCGGGAACCGATCGTTCCGACGGATCCCAAAAAACGTTCTCGGGAGCAAGCGCCGGACCCAACGGCTCTGGCTCCGGTTCGCCGCGCAACCAATCGCCGAAAAGACCAGGCTGCTGCATTACCCTTCGGACGTTCTGATACATCGCTGCGATGTCTTGCCGGGAATTGACCAGCAAGGCGTAAAGCCAAACCAGCCCAAGAAAATAACGATTGCGGGTTGGTAGGTCTGGCGGCCGGCCGCTGGTTTCGTCGGGCAAGCGCACCGTATCGATAAGGTCCACCTTGAAGTTCCAGCTATAAGGAAGCCGCATACCATCATCATGGACGCGGATCCAAATGGCATCCATCAATAGACCTACCGTATCGGGACCGAATTCCGCAGATTTCGAAAGGACGATGCGGGCAAGCTCAACCAAGAACGACAGCTTGAGGTAGAGCACCTCCAGGAAATAATTGTCATGCCCCTCAAAAACGAAAGGCAGCCGGATGGCTCCATGTCGATTGATGGCTCTCAGACAGCTCAGTCTTCCTCTTTCACTGTTCTGGTCGAGTTGTTGTTCCAAAGCGGAAAAGGAGGATCCTCCGAGCAGAGCCAAGAAATCAGCAGCGCTCAACGACATCGCTTCAAAGACCAACAGGTAAAACGAATAAAACGAAAGAGGGATTAGTCTTGATGCAACTAAGTTCTCGGCACCATAACAATCATTCTTATGCGAGCAATGTGGACAGGGAAACTGGGTTAAGTCTAGTCTCTCCCGCGCCAGCACTCCAAATTCTTTGATTAACCCGGCGAAATCTGTGACATTCTTCGAATCTGCGATATCATATTCATAAACAAAAAACCTGGAACTGGCGATCTTTGACCAGCAATTCTCGCAATATAAATAGCGTCTGTTGGAACTAGAGTATGAACTGAGACTTACACTGCTTAGAATTGAATCATCATAACATTGATACAGCAGGCTGCCACAACTTGGACATGGCGGATGAAAGAACTTACGTATAAATTTGCAATAAAATACTGGTTGAAATGGAATTAGTCTTCCATCTTTGTCAATCTGATCCTTTAGGAGAATTAGGTTCACATTTCGTTGTTGCTTTGAATAGAAAGCAAATGTGTCTTGCCACGTTCCGTCGACATCCCTATTGGTGGCCGGCCTCAAACTGTCTTTTGAAATGGTATACCGGTCCTTCTGCACAAAAAAGAATATATTCTTGACGTTGTGTTCCGCGTCGGAGACCAATTGGGCAGCTATCAATCGGCCGAACGGATTGGAGTCGGATATGGTGAGGAAAGGATAGGCCACCTTCTGCAGCACCGCACTGTCTTGGGCGGCAGGCAAGATCCGCAAGAAAAACCGGCCTGTTTCCTCATCAAGGTAGGGCAGGAGCGAAGAATTGGGAACAGCCACTGTTGAATCCTTGCCAAGGAGCCTTAAAGGACGGATTTCCTAATGGCATCTCAACCCCGCGCCACGGAGCTGCGACACACGCAGCACATAGCCGCTGGTATGCCAATCAACCGGCGTCCAATCTCGAGGTACGAGTCAATCAGTCTGGTTCACCGTCAGTGACAACTGTTTGCAAACTGAAATCTGATTTCTCATTCCCCTACCAGGCGTCAATTGCCTCAGCCATTGGCAGTTGGGTAAAGCATTGGCTATCACAGATCGAACAGTGATCGTATCTTCTTGGAGTGCCATCCCCCGGGAACGGTCAACAAAGATCCATTCCAGATGGATCGGAGCAAAGAAAGGTATCTCAAGGATTGGGCGTGGATCTTATCAAAATCGCCCGCAGCAATATTGCTTGGTGCAGGGGCTTTCGCGCGTTTGGAATCAGGAAAAATGCTAACATGGTTTTGGGCCGCATTCAAGCACTATCGAGAACAAACTGGTCCTTGCCCCGTTGAACCAGACGGACCGTACCGCGCCATTTGCTCAACCGATCGCCGGTGCGCCACTCATAGGGGTTCTTGCCTGCATTGCCTGCTGATGACATTGTGCCCCGGCAGCTCGGAATGATACCATCGGAATGCTCATCTCGTTCCAATGGCAAAGCCAACACCGCCCGGATCCAGTCCTCCCTCAACATCGGGTCAGCGGTGAGTTCCATCCCATAATGTGGTGCAAAGCCGCCAGAGAGTCATAGGACCGATGAACCCCAAGAGAATTTGCTGTCCGTTCCGCCATGGCCGTCAGACATTGCTCCCAGTTATGCATTGCAGGATTGATTTTCAACGGGTAGTAGGCTTACAGTTAGCCATCCGTGCGGCGAGCGCAGGCCTGCATCTTGTGCACCGATCCGGCATAAAGACCTGAGCAAGACCATGTCGAAATAGATAAAGAGAGCGACAGCTCCATGTAAGACCGGAACAAACCCACCAAGAACCGGAGGACAGTCCATGCCTGTAGCCGATTATGCGACCTACTGCAAAATGCTCGACCGAGCAAGAGAAAACCACTTTGCCTACCCTGCCATCAACGTGACTTCCCTCACCACCGCCAACGCCGTCCTGAAAGGACTGGCAGAAAGCCGAAGTGACGGGATCATTCAGCTTTCCACCGGTGGCGGGGCCTTCGCTTCCGGTTCCGCGGTGAAAGACATGGCCCTGGGGGCTATCTCGATTGCCGAACACGTCCATCGGGTCGCCGAGCGTTACAGCATCTACGTTGCACTCCATACCGATCACTGCCAGGCCAAACATCTGGATGAGTTTCTCCTCCCCCTTGTCCGAGAGACCGAAAAACGCCGCCAGGCGGGACTTTCGAACCTTTTCAACAGCCACATGTTCGACGGAAGTGCCGTGCCTCTACAGGAGAATCTTGACATTGCGGTGCCCCTGCTCGAACGGTGCCAGCGCAGCGAATTGATCCTGGAGGTGGAGGCTGGAGTGGTCGGCGGTGAGGAGGACGGAATCAAGGCCGAAGGCGCCCCGGCAGAAAAGCTGTACACCACCCCAGACGATATGCTCGAAGTGGCTCACCGCCTTGGCGCAGTGAAGGGAGCCCGTTTTCTTCTGGCAGCCACGTTCGGAAATGTCCATGGCGTATACAAGCCCGGACATGTCAAGCTCAAACCTTCCATACTGAAAGATGGGCAGGATGCGGTGGAGAAGGCGCTCGGCCAGGCCGCCCGGTTCTACCTGGTGTTTCACGGCGGTTCGGGCTCGCTCATCGAGGAGATTCATGAGGCCATCGATTACGGCGTGGTCAAAATGAACATCGATACGGATGCTCAGTATGCCTTTACCCGAGCGATTGCCGACCACATGCTCAAAAACTACGACGGGGTGCTCAAGGTGGATGGTGAAGTGGGCAATAAGAAGCACTACGATCCCCGAGTCTACCTTAGCCTGGCGGAGACGGCCATGGCCGAAAGAGTGAAGCGTGCGGTTACGGCCCTGAGGGGTAACGGCACCACCCTTTGCCGCTCCACCTAGTTCTGTGAGGTGGGGAGGGGGAGTTGTTCGATGGATACTAGACTTCTGCCAGTGAGGTGTATTTCTCACCGTTTTGGGCCTAAGTCGGTTAGAATGCGTTGGGGCAATTGATGTTTTTCCATGATCTCCCGGAACAGGAACTGCTGCCACAAACCCTCAGATCAGGGGAGGAATCAGGAGCAAACAATGGATGTCTTTCTGGTCAGAAAGCCGATCTTTGACCGCCAGCAAAGCGTTTTCGCCTATGAAATCTTGTACCGCGCACAGCAGCCCAGCTCGGTGGAGAGTCCTTTCAACCAGGCGGTAACCTCCATCCCCGATACGGACACCGTTTTGTACCCCGAACTGCATCGCATCACCCGAGGTAGAAAGGCATTCATCCGGTACGGAGCAGAGGCTTTACCTACCGATTGCGAAGCGCTCCTGCCCGCACCGATGGTGATCGTTGAGATTCTGGAGGAAATCGATCCGGTTGCGATGTTCATCGAATCCTGCCGAAAACTCAAAGCCGCAGGCTTCCAATTGGCACTGGGCGATTTTACGCTGCGATTGGACAGCACCCACCCCCTTCTCGACCTGGTCGATTTCATCAAAATTGATTTCAGCGAGCGGGGAACTCCCGAAATCAAGCCCGTTATCGATCGAATAGCCTCTCGCGGAATTAAGTTCCTGGCCCATGGAGTGGAGACCAGGGAGGATTTCAAATCGGCCATGGACGCCGGATTTAACTACTTCCAGGGTACTTTCTTCAGCAAAGCGGTGGTCATCAACGAAAGAGACATCCCTGGCTACAAACTCAATCATCTGCGGATACTTCACGAACTCAATCGAGATGATCTCGACTTCGGCGCTTTGGAAAAAGTGATCAAGCAAGATGCTGCCTTGAGTTACAAGTTGCTGACCTGTGTCAACTCGGTAGTTTTTGGAGTACGTCCCGCGGTTTCTTCCATCCGGCATGCGCTCACCCTGCTGGGCGAACACGAAATCCGGAAGTGGGCATCGATGGTAGTCCTAAGGGATCTGGCACAGGATAAGCCACCAGAATTGTTGGTCATTTCTCTGATGCGCGCCAATTTTTGCGGCTCATTGGCACCTCTTGTGGGACTGAACGCCAAGGCCCAGGAGCTATTTCTGGTGGGTTTGCTGTCACTGTTGGATGCAATCGTGGGCCGGCCTATGGCTGAACTCATGCAGAGCATGCCACTGGGCAACGATATCCAAACGGCTTTGCTGGGAGGGGGAAACCAGTACCGGGCTATCCTCAGTCTGGTCGTGAGCTATGAAAGGGGGGACCTGGAGCGCTTCTTCGTGCAGGCTTATGAACTCAAGCTTGATGAGGCTTTGGTCACGGATCTGTACTTGCGCTCCATCGATCTTACCGAAGAGGCCATGCAGCTCTACGGCCCCCGCTTGAGCCCCGCAAGAGGGTGAGGATATCGGTTCTGAATCCTGAGAAACGGGATTGCGAACAGACTCCATCGTTTTCCAAGTTGCCAAAACCCAACTCATTCCGGCGCCAGTGCGGCAAGCTCCCGCAGCAGTCGCAGGGACTCTTGAGCCTCCTGCGGGTCGACCCGGTGCAGGGCAAAGCCGGCATGGACAATGACATAATCGCCGACACGGATGTCTGGGAGTAACATCAGGCAAGCTTTGCGGAACACGTCGCCCACCCGAACAGTTGCCATTTCATCTTGTATTTCAATTACTTCAGCAGGAATTGCCAAGCACATCCGGGTGGTTCCTCCGCACGATGCCAATGGTTATGACTATCTGCGACTGCTATTGTAGTCTTTTTCCGGCCTGAGGAAAATCAGGTTGAACAGAAAGAGCGTATTTCTCAGGGTGTGAGAGAGCCTCGCACGGAGAGCTCACGAATCGGCCCAGGGCGCTCGGCGAGCATCTTCTGTTTGCAGAAAGACGTCAAGCGGCACCATGGCCATGGGTGTCCGTGGCTTCGTACTGGTTCACTTTGGTCGCCTGCCCACCGGCGCGGTGGATTTCCTCGAGAACCTTCCCGGCAAGCTCTTCCAACCGTTCCTCGATGGACGGAGTCAATTCGGTTCCCCAGGGGCTGATGTCGGCGGGCTCGATGCCGACAACCACGGTGGGGGGGCGTTGCCCCAGCATTTCCGCATAGGCCAGGGTCTCCAGGAGACCGGTCTGATGAAGAGAATTCTTAAAGGATACGCACCGTTTCAATTCTTCAGCCGGTAAGCGGTAAAGGGTCCCGGGTGGCTGGTCATTGCGAACCGCATCCACGACGATGAGATGATCCGCTGCAGTGATATCATCGAGAAGTCGAATACCCAGGGTTCCGCCATCCATGAGCCTGACATTGGGGCTGAAGGTGTATCCGGCCTGAAGTTGTTCGATCAACCGCACTCCCACTCCTTCATCTTTGAGCAGGATGTTTCCGACCCCCAATACCAGGATATGTTGAGCTGCCACAATAGGAGCTTTCCTTTCTCATGGATTCTATGAAAAGAAAAAAGGAGCGTGCCGTCGAGTTGGCTCCGGCACACTCCTACATGGTCTTGAAGCTACTGCCGTACTAGACAACCTTGAATTCGTAGACCTCGTTGGTCTTGGGGTCGATCACATGGACACCGCAGGCGATGCACGGGTCGAAGGAATGCACCGTGCGCAGCACCTCCACAGGCCTTTTGGGATCGGCCACCGGAGTGCCCATAAGAGCTTCCTCCACCGGGCCAGGCTTGTCCTTGGCGCAACGCGGACCCAGGTTCCAGGTTGAGGGGACCACCAGTTGGTAGTTGCCGATCTTCTGGTCCTTGATCTCGATCCAGTGACCCAGCGCCCCGCGGGGAACATCATTGAGGCCCACCCCGGTTGACGCTGCCGGCATCTGGTAGGGGGTGTAGACCTTGGTGTCGCCCTTCTTGAGGTTTTCCACCAACTGCATGATCCAGCCTTCCATGGCATCGGCGATGATGGCGGTCTCCAAACCGCGGGCGGCAGTTCGACCAAGGGTCGAGAACAAGGCTTCGACGCCCACCCCCAAAGTCTTGAGTAGCCCATCAACGGCCTTCTTGGTGGGTTCGTGACCCTTGCCGTAGGCCACCAGCAATCGCGCCAGCGGCCCGACTTCCATGGGTTCATCCATGTAGCGGGGGGCCTTCATCCAGCTGTAGTGCTTGTTGACATCCAAAGCATCGTAGGCGGGCTTGGTCTCACCCTTGGCGGGATTGAGCGCCTGGTCGCCGGCATACCAGCTGTGCTTGACATGCTCCATGATCTGCGCCAGATCCACCGGTTTGACCTCGGTGACTTTGCGCTTGAAGATGGCGCCCCGCGGGAACATCAAGCTTTCGGGTTCTTTGTCACTTTGTGGGAATTCGCCATAGGCCAGGAAGTTTGTGGTACCGCCGATGGCAGCCCAATCCTTGTAGAATCCGGCCACGGCCACCAGATCGGGAATGTAAACGTTGTTGACGAAGTCCTTGGTTTCCTTGAACAGGTAAAGGAATTCGGAAACGCGATCGACATTGAGTTCCGGGGCACAGGTCACGCCGCCGACTACGAGGCTTTGCAGGTGCGGGTTCTTGGCGCCGAATACGGCGTGCATGCGGGCGGTGCGGGCCTGTTGGCGAAGCGCGGCGAGGTAATGGGCCGAAGCCAGAAGATTCACTTCCGGCGGCAGCTTGTAGGCCGGATGTCCCCAGTAGCCATTGGTAAAAGGACCAAGCTGGCCGCTGTCGACAAATTTCTGCAGTCTCTGCTGGACCGCCTTGAAATCCGAAGCGCCGGTGTTGCCTGCGTTGGGGCAGGTCTGCTCGGCAATTTCGGCGGTTTTCTTGGGATCAGCCTTGAGCGAACTAACAATGTCCACCCAGTCCAAGGCGTGGAGATGATAGAAATGTACGATATGATCGTGGAGAAATTGCGCACCCATCAGCAGGTTGCGGATGAGTCGAGCGTTGTCGGGGATCTTAACCTTGACGGCATCGTCCACACAGCGTACCGATGCCAACGCGTGAACATAGGTACACACGCCGCAGGCCCGCTGCGTGATCAACCAGGCGTCGCGAGGATCGCGACCCTGGAGGATCATTTCCAAACCGCGGAACATGGTGGAGCTGCTCCACGCATTGCTGACCTTGCCGTCGGTCACTTCCACTTCTATACGCAAGTGACCTTCAATTCTGGTAATCGGGTCAATAACTACACGCTCTCCCATATGCATAGCCTCCTATGGCTAATGTTCCACTGGTAAAAGGTTGGGCACCAAAACCTTGGCGAACCCGTCACGGGTCATTGCGGACCAAGGATTTGCCAATCTAGATCGCTTTGTAGAACGGGCTCATTTTGTCCCAGAAATCCGGTTCGCTGCAGCCGATGCACGGATGTCCCGCTTGGACCGGCCAACTGGTGCCATCATTGAACTTGACCAATGGGCAATTGTTATAGGTAACCGGGCCCTTGCAGCCCAAATCGGCGAGACACCAACCCTTGGCGGCTTCCGGAGAGTCAAAGGACTTGGCCATTTCGCCGGCCTCGTAGTGCCCTCGGCGCGGACATTGGTCATGGACGAGTCTGGCCGTATGCGAACAAAGGACGGCCCTTGTCGTCCAAATCGGGAAGTTTGCCAAACAGGAGGTAATTAACCACGGTTGCCACAAAATTGATGGGATTGGGGGGGCAGCCGGGAATATTGACCGCCTTAATCCCGATGGCGTCGCTCAAACCCTTCGCTCCGGTCGGATTGGGTTTGGCTGCCGCGACACCGCCGTAGGAGGCGCACGTGCCGATGCAAATGTTGGCCACGGCCTTGGGGCAGATTTCCTTGGCAATCTGCAGAAAGGTCTTGCCGCCCACCATTCCGTAGATGCCATTGTCGGCCGTCAGGATCGCGCCGTCCACCACGCAAATGAACTTGCCCGCATTGTTCTTGACACATGCCTGCAGGGCTTCTTCCACCGAATGGCCGGCAGCCGCCATGAGCGCTTCGTGGTAGTCCAACGAAAGGGTGTCGAGCAGCAGCTCGTCGATCCACGGGTAGGAGGTGCGCAGCAGTGCTTCAGTACATCCCGTGCATTCGGCAAATGACAACCAGACGACCGGTGGGCGTTTCGGCGAGGCCAGCGCCTCCGCAATCTTGGGAGCAAAGGAAGGCGACAGACCCAAGGTGGCCGAAACGATGCCACAGAATTTCATGAAATCGCGCCGCGACAATCCTTTTGCTTCCAGGCGTTTCTCGAAATCATTCTCCTGCCCCATACAATTCCTCCTCTAGGCTATTCTTCCGGGTTATGGATGGAATCAGATACGACACACCAGGGACACAAATGATGCCAAACCGGGGGTACAAGTGGTGCGGATGACGAAGAACGGATGAGAGCCAGTGGGGATTCTGCGGTCGCATTCGGACGGTAGCGTTCTTCCCGGCAACACTGCAAACCTTCTCGTGCGACGGCGTGTGGTGCTGGAGTGAGCTCCGTCCACGCCGCGCATGTCCCAAGAGCGATTTCTCCCTATCAGTAAGGAGGCTTCTTGTCAAGCGAATAGTGGCTACCAATGCAGACCCCATCAGGTTTTCCAGACCGTCGGCCGAGTCAATGATGACTGGCCGCGGAGTTGACTGCCCCTCGTTGTGCGGCGCTGGGGCTCACCCCTCTGGACTTGTTGAGCGCACTTGCGATATGCTGAGAATGATAGAGTTCTTTGCCGGCACCCAGATGGTCGGGTGATCGCAGCTGCAAGTGCCGGTAGGGTCGAGGTCTTGGCCACGTTCTAAGAGCTTGTTTGGCAATTGCTTTTTCTGGTTGTGGGGTGCCCCCGCATCATGAAATCCAGCGGTCGGGGATAAACCCCGACCCTACAATGGGAGCCGTCTGACCGCTTGTAGGGGCGGGCTTTACGCCCGCCCTGCAGTGCATCAGACACTTACCAAACAAGCTCATAAGAAGCAAGAACTGTGTTTTATTCATGTTCCTGGGAAACAAGGAAGATCAAGCTCATGAGATTCGAAGGCTCGGAACGCTACTACCTGAATCCTGAATTGCGTGAAATCGTCAATATCTCCATCGCCATGGAAAAGCCCTTGCTGCTTATGGGTGAAGCCGGTACCGGCAAGACCCAGTTGGCCTTTGAGATTGCCCGGACCCTGGAACTGACGATGGAAGAAGCCCGCTGCAAGTCCACCTTCAAGGGTGAAGAGCTCTGCTATGTCTACGATACCGTGTTGCGGCTCAACGATTCCCGTTTCGGCAGCGGCGAGAGCGGTCGAGACGTGAACAATATCTGGGACTACCTGCGCTTCGGTCCTATCGGCCGGGCCTTTCTGGCAGAGGACCGGCGCGTTCTTCTCCTCGATGAGATCGACAAGACCGATGCCGACACTCAGGACAATCTGCTGGATGTCCTCGAGGACGGCTCCTTCATTATCCGCGAAATCAACCACAAGGTGGGTGCGCAGCAACGGCCGATCATCATCATTACCAGCAACGCCAAGCGGGAGCTGTCCGACCCATTCCTGCGGCGTTGCTTTTGCCATTACATCCCTTTCCCCAGCATGGATGAAATGAAGACGATCGTGGGGCTGCACTATCCCGACTTTCCAGAACCCATCTTGAACGCCTCGCTGACAACGTTTTATCGATTGCGGGAACAAGGTTTCGAAAAGCCACCGGCAACCGCCGAGCTGCTCGACTGGGTGGGAGCGATGCGCACCAGTGATACCAAAGGCCCGGGCGCCGGGAAGGAGACCCGTCACATCGGCACCCTGCTGAAGCGTTCCCAGGACCTGCTGAAATTCAAGGGTGTTCAGAAGTCTGGACGCCTGTAGCAAGCCGTAAGTCTTCCCACGAAGGCGATCCAGCAGAGGGATTCTATCCTATGCTGCCATTCATTCTTGGACTGCGCCAGGCCGGCGTTCCCGTCAGTGTGCGCTACGTCCTCGAATTCTACCGAGCTCTGCAGCGTGGCCTGGCGCCGGATGTGGACCGGCTGTTCCTGCTGGCTCGTCTGGTGTTCGTCAAGCGGGTGGAACACTACGATCTCTTTGAACAGGTCTTTGCCGCCTATTTTCTGGGCAAAGGCAAATTCCCGGATGATCCTGACTGGGAAGAGCTTCTGAGCGGCAAGCCTTTTGAGACATGGCTTCGCGACCAGATCGCCGCCGGCAACTTGCCGCTGGATGCTCTTCGGCAGTTTTCCAACGAAGAACTGCTGGCACGTTTCTGGGAAACGCTTTTGGCCCAGCGCGGGGAGCACCATGGCGGCAATACCTGGGTCGGCACTCGCGGGCGTTCGCCTTTCGGACATGGCGGCCACCATGGCGGCGGCATCCGGGTGCATGGCGACAGCTTGTACGGTACCGCCCAGAAAGTGATGGCCCGACGCAACTATGTGGATTACAGCGACAGTACCACTCTCGGACGCGGGAACCTGCGGCAGGTGCTGACATCCCTCAAGAATCTCCAGGCGGTGGGCCCGGAAAACGAGCTCAACGTCGATGAAACCATCGCCCGGACGGCGAAGAACGGCGGCGAAATCGAACTGGTGTTTGCCCGGGAACTGCGTGACCGCCTTAAGCTGGTGGTGTTGCTGGATAACGGTGGCTATTCCATGATGCCTTACGTGGAACTGGTGCAAACGGTCTTTGGCAGGATGCAGGCGCAATTCCGGGAGCTTAAGTACTACTACTTTCACAACTGCATCTACGGAACGGTGTACCTCGATCCGGCGCGTAACCGCTCGCTACCGTGGGAGCGGCTGACCGGCGGAGGTCAGGACCGGCGGCTGATCATCATTGGCGATGCCAACATGGCGCCATCGGAACTCATGGCCGCCAACGGCGCCATCAATATCTACACCACCGAACGAAAACCGGGAAAGGAGTGGCTGAAGGAGCTCAAGGCGGCCTTCCCAGTAAGTGTCTGGTTGAACCCCATTCCCAAGAGTCGCTGGGGCCTGCAGAGCAAGACCATCGACCAGATCAGCCGCATTTTCCATATGGAAGATCTGACCCTGGCCGGCATCAAGAACGCCGTGGACTACCTCAACGTGCAGGGTCAGGCCTTCCGTGCCGCCTGATCACAATGGTGTCAAGCTGGTGTTGACACTATTCCACATGTTCCCTTTGACCAAGAGAGCCCTACGGAACCAAACCAGACTCCATGGCATTCATCGATCAGGAAGTCCGCCGTCTGTTGGGGAAAGCCATTCACCATTACGGTCTGATTGCTGATGGCGACCGTATCGTGGTGGCGGTTTCCGGCGGCAAGGACAGCCTGTTGCTGCTGTGGTTGCTGCGCGAACGGTTGGCTCGCGTTCCCATTCATTATGAGCTGCTGGCCGTACACATCGATCTCGGCTTTGATCCGGAACCTGCGGCGCGGCTGGAATCTTTTTTCCAGAACGAGGCGTTCAATTATCGCATCATCACCACGGACTACGGATTGCGGGCTCACAGTCCCGAGAATCGGGAGAATCCGTGTTTCTGGTGCGCCCGTCTGCGACGCACGGCACTCTTCCAGGTGGCCCAACAATTGGGCTGTAGGAAGATCGCCTTCGGACACAATCAGGATGACTTCATCGAGACCTTCTTCATCAATATATGCTATTCCGGGCAGGTGGCCGGCATGGTACCCCGCCAGCCTTTTTTTGCCGGGGAGATGGTGGTGATCCGGCCGCTGGCGCTGGTTGCTTCTGCCAAGGTGGAACGGCTGAGTGTTCGCCTGGGCCTACCGGTGGTTCAGAACCCGTGCCCATCCTCCCAACGCAGCAAACGGCAAGAGCTGCGGGCCTTCTTGGAAACCTTGTATCGGCGCAATCGCAAAGTGCGGGGCAACATCTTCCACGCCATGAGCCATGTCAACTCGGAATACCTGCCGCCACCGCTCAAGTAGCCTGTAACAATCCTGCGTGCTCGAGGGGATGCCAATGGTTGTCAAAACTATGTTTCTGATTGACGGGAGTTCCTATTGTTACCGGGCTTTCTACGCCCTGGGTCGGCTCACCAACGCCCGCGGCATGCCGACTCAGGCGGTTTACGGCTTTGCCCAGATGCTTCTGAAGGTCCTCAAAGACAAGAAACCGGATTACATCTGTGTCGTGTTCGATTCCGCCGGTCCCACCTTTCGTCACGAGCGCTATCCCGACTACAAGGCCACACGCCAGAAGATGCCGGAGGACTTGGCGGTACAACTTCCGTATATCAGGGATCTGGTTCGATTCTTTGGGCTTTCCCAGATTGCCGTCGACGGTTTTGAAGCCGATGATCTGATCGCAACCCTGGTAGAACGGTACCAAGCGCAGGGGCTGGAAATCGTGGTGGCCTCCGCTGACAAGGACCTCCATCAGTTGATTGAAGACCCGCGGGTGAACCAGTGGGACCCTCAAAAGGATCGGGTCATTACCTCCAAGGAGGTGGAGGAACGCTTTGGCATCAGGCCGCAACAGATGGTGGATCTGCTGGCGCTCATGGGAGACAGCTCGGACCATGTACCGGGGATTCCCGGAGTGGGTGAAAAGACCGCGCAGAAGCTGATGCAGCAATGGGGGGCACTGGATGCCGTCCTGGAACATGTCGATGAGATTTCGCCACCATCCCTTCGCGACAAGATCAGTCGGAATCGGGAAATGGCCGTCCTTTCGCGCGAGCTGGTAAAGCTTTGCCGCGATGTGCCGGTAACTACCGAACTCGCAGAACTCATCCCGGGCTCACCACAAACCGGTGAACTGGCAAAGCTCTACCAGGAACTCAATTTCAGGAACCTGCTGGCTTCGCTCCAGGAACAGACGGGCCATGAACAGGGCAGGCCCATGGATACTGGGAAAAAAGCTGCACGCACGGACAGAATCATCACGACGTTGGACAGTCTCGCCGAGGTCATTGCGCAGCTACAGGGGCAGGAACAGTTTTCCATCGATCTGGAGACCACCTCCACTGATCCCATGCTGGCTCAGATCGTAGGGATTGCTTTGAGCTGGCAGGACCATCAAGCCTGTTACATCCCCGTGGGTCATCAGGGCCGCAGCAGCGAGCGGCAATTGCCGCGGCCAAACGTCCTTCGAGCGCTCATGCCGTTGCTCAGCGGGGAGCGTCCCGGAAAAGTCGGACAAAACATCAAATACGAGTGGGTTGTTTTCCAGCAGCACGGAATCGAATTGCGGGGGGTGCGTTTCGATACCATGGTGGCCAGTTACCTGCTGGATCCAGGAAAGCATTCGCACCGCCTTGAAAACATCGCCATCGAGCATCTGGGCGAAAGCATGATCAGCTATTCCGATGTCACCGGTAAGGGGAAATCCCAGATCAGCTTTGCCGCCGTGGACATATCGGCCGCGGCGGAATACGCCTGCGAAGATGCCGAAGTGACCTGGCGCTTGGCTCCAATTCTCGACCAGAAATTGGAGCAACGGGGATTGCACGACCTCTACAGCACCTTGGAACTGCCCCTGGTTACCGTACTGGGGCGGATGGAACACCGCGGCATCCGGGTGGACGATGACAAGCTGGGGCTCATTGCCGGGAACCTGGAAAAGGTCTTGGATCAAAAGTCTGCGGAGATTTTCCGGTTGGCGGGGGAGTCCTTCAACATTCAGTCACCGAAGCAACTGGCCGGCATCTTGTTTGACAAACTTGGTTTGCCGGTGGTCAAGCAGACCAAAACCGGACCTTCCACTGACATTGCCGTCCTGGAAACGCTCGCCGGTGAACATCCCATCGTCGAGCAGTTGCTGGCCTACCGCAGTCTGTCTAAACTGCTGGGGACCTATGTGGAGGCCTTGCCGCGCCTGGTTCATGCCCAAACCGGCCGCATCCACACCTCCTTCAACCAGACCGTGACCGCCACTGGGCGGCTCAGCAGTTCCGATCCGAATCTTCAAAACATTCCCATCCGGTCCCAGGAGGGCAAGCAGATCCGAGCGGCTTTTGTGGCGGCTCCCGGGCATAATCTGCTGGCTGCTGACTATTCCCAGATCGAGCTGCGCATCATGGCTCATTTTAGCGAAGACGAGCACTTGCTGGCGGCTTTTCAGGAAGACGAGGACATCCATCGCCGAACTGCCGCGGAAATGCTCGGGGTTCCACCCCTTGAAGTAACCCCGGAGATGCGGCGCCAAGCCAAAGCCATCAACTTCGGCATTATTTACGGCATGGGCCCCTTCGGTCTGGCTCGCGCCCTGGGGATCAGCAACACGGCGGCCAAGGCCGCCATCGAACGTTATTTTGCCCACTATAACGGGGTCCGTCGGTTTATCGACGAGGTCATTGAAGAAGTGAAGGAACTTGGCTATTGCCAAACCCTGGCGGGAAGACGGCGACCCATCCCGGAATTGCAGAGCCGCAATCGCACCATTCGCCAGCAGGGCGAGCGCCTGGCCATCAACACCAAAATCCAAGGAACCGCGGCAGACATTATCAAGAAGGCCATGATCGACATTGATCGGCGAATGAGCAGGGACGGGCTGAGAAGTGCCATGCTGCTTCAGGTCCATGACGAACTCGTGTTCGAAGTTCCGCTGGAAGAACTGGATACGATGCAGAGCCTGGTACGGTATCAGATGGAAGCGGCCTGGCCGTTGCGGGTGCCACTGCGGGTGGATATGGGCTGGGGCGTCAATTGGCTGGATGCCCATCCGTAGGCGAGTGCTGGACGGGGCTAGTGGGTTCGTTCGGCAACCGTTGCGTCCATGGAGCGGCTGGCACGAAACAAATCAAGCCACCAGACTCTGGTGGCTTGATTTGGTGGCGTTACGCCAATGATCCGTATGAGGAGCAGGTTGTGCGAAATACAGGTTGGTAGATCAAACCTGCATTTCAAACCACGCTAGTTTTCTTCGTTTACCGCCCAACAGCAGGGAATCATCCCTAGGATTTGGATTTCGCCAATTCTTCCTTAAGACGCTCCGCTTCCTGCTTGTAACGTTCTGCTTCTTCCTTGTATTTGGCCAAATCGTCCTTGGCAGGGGAAGCGAAATCGTCTTGTTCATCCTTCTTCTTTGGGAAAGGGAGTTTGTCTTTGGCCTCATCATAACCGAGGTACGCAGCCAGCCCTCCACCCAGGATGAGCATCAGGGGGATAGCACCGGCAAGAAGGTGCAAGAAGTATGGCAAGAACACCAGCATCCCAACGATTCCCAAAAAAGCAGCCGCAATTCCACCGAGAAATACCGTCATAACCTTTTCCTCCTTTTGCTCAACGTCTAACCCAGATGCCAGGGAAACCTTTTCGGCGGCATGGTTATCGGATTCGCCTGACGATCACTTATTGGAATCGTCACAACCGTGACCGAAACTGCCATGAAAACACAATGTTACTATGACTTAGGCGAGAATACGATAAAAAAATCACATGTTAATTATCACGCCCCCAAGGCGAATGCAAGTGAAAAGTCTGGGACTCGCGGTTGTGGGAACGAGGGGTAGCAGCTGACCATCTATTCGGGCGAAGATGGTCTGACCAGCGATGAGCTTTCCTCAGTCAGAGCCGTTCTTATCGAGCTGTTCTTCATTGAGAAGTAGAATCGGGATCTGTTAGTTTATATGGTTGGTTTCATCGAGAAGCATCCATCAGCGACGAAGGTTGAACCGAGTCAAAATCTCGCGGCAGTAAGGAATCTGGTACGGCTGATTTGATTACAGCAGATATCTCATGGAGCTGAATCCTAACATGGAAAATGAACGCATCTACATGGATCACATTGCTGGAACTCCTGTTTCACCCCAGGTCCTGGCAGCCATGCTGCCCTATTTGCGGGATGAATTCGGGAATCCCGCCAGCATTCATCATCACGGTGAGAAACCTCAGGACGCTTTGTTTCGAAGCCGTGAGCAGGTGGCTCGCCTGATTGGAGCCGAAACCGAGGAAATTATCTTCACCTCCTGTGGGACAGAATCCAACAATTTGGCCATCAAAGGGATTGCCCTCAACCGCCTGCAGCAGGGTCGCCACATGGTGATTTCGGCCATTGAGCATTATTCCGTGCTCTATGCGGCCAAGGCCCTGGAAAGACTGGGCTTCGAGATCACTGTTGTTCCCGTTGACGGTTCTGGGGTGGTGGACCCCCAAGATGTGTTCAAGGTCCTTCGCCCCGATACCATACTGGTTTCCATCATGTACGCCAATAATGAAGTGGGTTCATTGCAGCCGTTGGCTGAAATTGCCGGTATGACGCGCGAACGCGGCATTGCCTTTCACACCGACGCCGTCGCTGCCGCTGGACGGCTGCCGGTGAATGTTGAGGAACTGGGAGTAGACTTGTTGAGCCTGGCCGCTAATCAGTTCTATGGTCCCAAAGGTGCCGCAGCATTATACTGCCGTAAGGGCACCCAACTCTGGGCGCTGTTTCACGGGGGCGGACAGGAGGACGGCCGACGCACGGGTACGGAAAATGTTGCTGGTATTGTGGGGATGGGGAAGGCTGCTGAACTGACCCTGATGGCGCTCCCTGAACGCATGGCTCATAGCCGTCAACTCGAAGCATTGCTGCGCCAGGAGATTGAGCGCCGGATTGATCAAATCCGTTTCAACGGCCACCTCGACCAGCATTTGCCCGGCTTGGTGAATGTGTCGCTGCGGTATGTGGAGGGCGAAGCCTTGCTGCTCCACATGGACCTGCGCGGGGTTAGTGTCGCCGGGGCTTCGGCTTGCATGTCCATTACCGCCAAAGCTTCACATGTTCTTGAAGCTATGGGGGCGCTGCAGGATGGTGCCATCGGAACCCTGTTGTTTACGCTTGGCGATGGCAACACGGAAGCGGAAGTGCATCGGGCGGTGGACACGCTCGAACAGGTGGCTGCCATGCTCCGTGCCATGTCACCTCTGTCTCGCTAAGGGTAGCACCAAGAGCCGCACTGCTTGATCCCCCTTCCATTTCGGACTTGTCAGGTGCCTTTTCACGTCGCATTGCCTACAGCGAGGTGAGCAGGACAACGGATCCCCAGCATCATGTGGAATTTTCTATTCGATGGCATTGAAAAACCAGGTCGTTATCTGGGGCATGAAAGCAACGCCTGCTGTAAACACTTCGATAATGCCAGGGTGCGGTTTGCTCTGGCTTTTCCCGATGTCTACGAAGTCGGACTCAGCCACTTGGGGATTCAAATCCTTTACCACCGCCTCAATCGCTTGGATGGGGTGTTGGCGGACCGGGTATACACACCTTGGCCCGACTACGAAAAACGCTTACGGAAAAGCTCCGAACCCTTGCGAGCATTGGAAACCCAGCGACCGCTCGGCGATTTTGACTTCGTTGGGTTTAGTCTTCAGTACGAGTTGAGTTACACCAACATCCTGACCATGCTGGATCTTGCGGGTATTCCCATTCGGGCCGCTGATCGGGATTCCCGGCATCCGTGGGTCATTGCCGGCGGTCCGTGTGCCTTCAATCCCGAACCCTTGGCGGAGGTCTTCGATCTGGTAGTACTGGGAGAAGCCGAAGAGGTGCTGGAAGAGTTGGCGGCGCTGTATACCCAGTGGCAAGATCAAGGGCGCTCCCGGCAGGAATTCCTGGAGCAGGTTCGCACCCTCCCAGGAATCTATGTACCTGATTTTTTCGACATCTCGTATCGCCACGACGGTTCGATCAAAGCTATCGAACCTCGCTACCCTGACTACCGCCTGGTTGAAAAACGGTTGCTGATGGATCTTGACAAGTCGTCACCCATTCCCGGGCAGCCGCTGGTTCCCCTTTTGGGCATCGTACATGATCGCCTGAGCGTGGAGATCGCTCGCGGCTGCACGCGTGGATGCCGGTTTTGTCAGGCGGGATACATCTATAGGCCGGTCCGTGAGCGCCATCCGCGGACAGTTCTCGAACAGACCGAAATGGCCCTGGCTAGCAGTGGTTTCGAGGAACTGTCGTTGCTTTCACTGAGTAGCGGCGACTACTGCCAGGTTCAGAACCTGTTGGCTGCGGTGGTGAAGCAGTTTGCGCCGCACAAAGTAGCAGTCTCCTTCCCGTCCCTGCGGGTGGGGACCCTCACGCCGGAGCTCATGGCATTGGTTCGGACCGTCCGCAAGACCGGTTTCACACTGGCACCGGAAGCGGGCAGCGAGCGATTGCGCCGTGTGATCAACAAAGGGATCCGCCGCGAAGATCTGCTGATTGCCGCGGAGCAGGCTTTCGGGCTGGGCTGGCTGGTGCTCAAGCTCTACTTCATGATGGGGCTCCCCACCGAGACGCGTGCCGATTTGGACGAACTGGTGGAACTGTGCGTGGAGGTCTGGCGGTTGGCCGCTCGGCAAAAACGCAAAGCGGGTATCAATGTGGCACTGTCGACCTTCGTGCCCAAACCCCACACCCCTTTCCAGTGGGCCGGTCAAATCCCTTTGGATCGTATTCGCGAAAACGTTGCTTATCTCGACGAAAAGCTGCGACGCAAGGGATTGCGGTTCAAATGGCACGATCCAGCCCAAAGTCATCTTGAAGCCGTTTTTGCTCGTGGAGATCGGCGCCTGTTCACGGTACTGCTGCGTGCATGGGAGTTGGGGGCACGTTTTGACGGCTGGACGGAACAGTTTCAGTGGTCGCTATGGCAACAAGCTTTTGAAGATACCGGGCTGAGGCCGGGATTCTATGCCAATCGAGAATTGGACCTTGATGAAGTCCTTCCGTGGGATCATCTCTCGGCTCGCGTGGACAAGGATTATCTGGTCGCCGAATGGCATAAGGCGCGGACCGAGGAGCCCACTGGAGACTGTCGCTGGAATTCTTGTTCACAATGTGGAGTCTGCGATCATACCAGTGTTTTACCGCAGCTTCATCGGGAAGTGGCTCCTCTGACTGGGAAAGACCACCAGGAAGCAGCCGAAGACTCGGATGATAATGCTTTTGTGTATCGGATGCAGTATGTTAAAAAAGGTGACATTCGCTTCTTTGGACAGTTGGAAATGAGTCGGACATTCGCCCGGGCCGTCCGCCGTGCGCATCTCCCGGTTGCCCACAGCAAGGGCTACCATCCCCATCCCAAATTGTCCTTCGGAGAAGCGCTGCCGCTCGGAATGGAGAGCGAAGTGGAGGAAGTCTGGCTGAGCTTGACTGCGAAGCTGGATCCTCGGGAGGTTCGTAAACGTCTCAATGATGAGCTCCCTCTCGGGCTGAAGGTACGTGAGGCCGGACTGGTGGCCAGACGACAAGCGCCACCGAAGGCGGCGCGGGTCACCTATCGTGTTGAACCATTGAGTCCTCCTGCAATTAGCTGCCTGATGCAAAATTGGCGAAGCATGTTGGAAAGCCACCTGGTCAAGAAGACCAAGCGGCATTCCCAGGAAGTGATGCTGGGGCAAGTGCTTATTGAGGTTCGCCAGACTGGAGCACAGACGGTGGAACTGGAGGTCTTGGAGGGCGGCACCGTTCGTCTGAGGCCAATGTCGATTATCCGGCACATTGTGAACGGTGACCAGGGGGAGCTTGCTGTTTCGCGCGTCTGTAGACTGGCGATTCGTCCCGTTGAGGAAAACAACGATGTCCGCAGAACTGATCGTCAATGCCAAATTGTATGAAACCCGGGTTGCACTTGTAGAAAACGGCCAGGTCGTCGAGCTCTATGTGGAGCGGAGTTCTGACCGTGGGATCGGCGGCAACATTTATAAGGGAATGGTGGTACGGGTTCTGCCGGGAATGCAAGCAGCCTTCGTGGATATTGGTCTGGAAAAGGCAGCCTTCCTATATGTGAGCGATGTTCACAGGCCCCTGGTGGACCTCGAACAGTTGTTTCAGAATGCCGCGGATTCTGATGATGAACAGCAGGTTGTGGATGCGGTTCCGGAACCGGTCGACACAGCCATGAAGGACGTGCTGCCGACCCCCCGAGGTTACAGTGAGGAGCGCATCGAGGAGCGCTTGCAGGAAGGCCAGGAATTGCTGGTGCAGGTGGCCAAGGAGCCCATTGGCACCAAAGGGGCTCGCATCACCACACATGTTACCTTGCCGGGGCGTAATCTGGTCCTGATGCCGATGGTGGAACACATCGGCGTGTCGCGGCGCATTGAGGATGAGAAGGAACGTCGGCGCCTGCGAGATTTGGTCTGTAGTATCAAACCACCGGCTTGCGGCTTTATTGTGCGTACTGCCGCGGAAGGTGCCGAGGTTGAGAAACTTCGGGCCGAGATGGATTTCCTCCTCAAGCTGTGGCAGACCATCCAACGGCGTGCGGAGAACTCGCCGGTGACCTCCCTCATCTATCAGGATCTGGACATCACCCTTAGGGCTGTTCGTGATCTGTTCACCAAGGAAGTGGACCGATTGGTCATCGATTCCCCCACGGAATACCAGAAGGTTCTCAACTTCACCGAAACCTTCCTGCCCTCCCTCCACAATGCGGTGGAACTCTATGACGGTGAAGAGCCCATTTTCGACGCCTACGGCATTGAAATGGAAGTGCAGCGAGCATTGGGGCGCAAGGTCTGGTTGAAATCGGGGGGCTACATCGTCATTGAAGCCACCGAGGCCCTCACCGCCATCGATGTCAACACCGGCCGTTACGTGGGCAAGCGCAATCTCGAGGAGACCATTCTCAAGACTAATCTCGAAGCGGTCAAGGAAATCGCCTGCCAGCTCAGACTGCGTAACATTGGTGGAATCATCATCATTGATTTTATTGATATGGAAAAGGAGAGTAATCGCGACAAGGTATTCAACGCTCTGAGTGAAGCCATGCAGCGTGACAAGAGCAAGAGCAACATCTTACGGATGTCTGAATTGGGTTTGATTGAGATGACCCGCAAACGCACCAAGGAAAGCATCGGTCGAGTGCTCTGTGAACCATGTTTTTACTGCGAAGGCGAGGGGTTTCTCAAATCCAAGCAGACCATCTGTTATGAAATCCTGCGGGAGCTGGAACGCGACCGTCGCGACTATTACGGCCATAACATCATGGTCATGGCCCATCCGGAAGTGGTGGCGCGGTTCTGCGATGAGGAGCGCGCTGCCCTGGAGATGATGGAAGACCAACTGCAGGCGCGTGTGAGCTTCAAGGGTGAGATGGGTTTTCACATTGAGCAGTTCGAAATTACCCCGCTGTGAGTCGGTGCCGTCCTTATGGCTGTTTCCGATCCCGCTTGGCCCCCATGAGAAAAGCGGTTCCAGACGTTCTTAAAAGGCGGGGGCTCTTCTACTTGGAAGTTCCCCGGAAATGAGATTTTTCCAAGAAATTCAAGTTGATCTAATAAAAATAGAGTCGTCACCCCGGCGAAGGCCAGGGTCCAGAGGAACCAAAAGTAGGTAAGATTCCTGGATTCCGGCCGTTATATGAAATCCCCCTCTCCCAAGCCCCCCTTTACAGAAGGGGGCAGGGGGGATTTGCATGCTTCGTTGTGACCCACCAGGTCATGGCGATTCGCCAGAATGACGGGCAACGGTGCTTTTCGACTTTTTACGAGACCATCAAGTTGGACCTACTGGCAGTTGCGACGGATGTATCCACTTCAAGCAATGTCCTGAAGCTCGAGATGCATTGTGGGAGAGATGAAGCATGCGATGGGACAATTCCAGGAGCTTGTACCAGGAGGCCTGTAAATGGATTCCTGGCGGCGTCAACAGCCCGGTGCGGTCTGCCCGGGCGGTGGGTCTGACCCCTCTTTTTGTCAAGCAGGGGCATGGCTGTTGGATTGTGGATGAGGATGGCAACCGTTATGTCGATCATGTGTGCTCTTGGGGGCCACTGATCGCAGGGCATGCCCATCCCAAGGTGGTGGAAGCCATCTCCCAGGCGGCCATGCGAGGCACTTCTTACGGCATCCCGACCCGCCTGGAAGTGGCCATGGCCCGGAAAGTGGTGGAGATGGTCCCGTCCATGGACATGGTGCGCATGGTCAATTCCGGAACCGAGGCGACCATGAGCGCCATTCGACTCGCCCGCGGCTTCACCGGCCGAAGTAAGATCATCAAGTTCAACGGCTGCTACCACGGCCACAGCGACTGCCTCCTGGTGGAATCGGGCAGCGGAATGGCCACCTTTGGTATCCCGGGAAGCCCCGGAGTGCCACCTGAACTGGTACGGCATACGCTGTCCCTCCCCTACAACGATCTCGACCAGGTGCGGCAGACCATGGCCCGCGAAGGTGAACAGGTGGCGGCTATCATCGTGGAACCGGTGGCCGGAAACATGGGGGTGGTGGCTCCAGCACCCGGCTTCTTGCAGGGATTGCGAAAGAGCTGTGATGAATACGGCAGCGTCCTCATTTTTGATGAAGTGATCACCGGTTTTCGTCTGGCCTGCGGTGGCGCCCAGGAACTCTATGGCGTGCTTCCTGATCTGACTTGTCTGGGGAAAATCATTGGCGGCGGGCTACCGGTTGGCGCCTATGGCGGCAAACAGATCATCATGGAGCGGGTGGCGCCATCGGGTGATATCTACCAGGCCGGCACGCTGTCGGGCAATCCCTTGGCGATGAGCGCGGGGCTGGCCACATTGGAACTGTTGGCCCAGCCGGGGGTCTATCAGGAACTGGCAGAGAAAGGCCGCTACCTGGTGTCAGGACTTACTAAAGCGGCGGCCCAGGCCGGAGTGCCGGTGGTGACCAATCGCGTGGGCTCCATGGGATGTTCGTTTTTCACCAGCACACCAGTGGTGGATTTCTCCACTGCACAAGCAGCCGACACCCAACAATATGCAGTGTTTTTTCAGGAGATGTTGCGTCGTGGAGTGTATCTTGCGCCATCGCAATTCGAAGCTTGCTTCGTGGGACTAGCCCATGATCGAGCGGCCCTGGATCACACCATCGAAGCCGCGGCGGAAGCCTTCAAAGCTTTGCGGACATAGCTCGCTCATGTCCACGGCGAACCACCACCAACGCTGTTCCAGAGGGAAGTGGTTCACCTTGGCTGGGGGTACGGCAAAAATCGGCTTTTGCATGTAGATTCAAAAGGATATCCTATGGATGCGGGACAGGAATCGCGTCGCGGCGGCATGGAGCAAAAATGGATTGACTTGCCCACATGCCTGTGCTAGGTGCTGTGATAATTTACACGAAGTCGGATAACCGACATGAAAGATGAGACCAAGAAACAGATTCGTTTGGTAGGTTTGGCCAGTACCATCGGTATGTCAGTGGTGTTCGCCATCTTCATTGGGTTGGCCATCGGATACTGGCTGGATTCGAAGTTTGGTACGTTGCCATTGTTCACTCTGGTTTTTCTGGTGATGGGAGTGATTGCTGGGTTTCGCAACTACTACCGTTTCATGAAAAAGCAGGAGAAGGATGGTTAGAGCACCCCGGAAACGGATTTGCAGGAGATCCTTCAAGATGACAAGCTGCTGCGCCGGATTGAAATCACGAACCTGGTGTTGACGGTTCTGGTTCCACTCGGAACGGCAGTGTTTTTTTCTTGGCCTTTGGCGGGCGGGGTGTTGCTTGGCGCGGTGGTGATGACCACCAGTTTTGAAACCATGAAGTGGCAGTTACGCAAGGCTTTGGGGATTCCGGGCGCGGTCCCCAACAAGGGAGCACTCTTCGGGAAATACTATGTGAGGTTCCTGGTCACGGTCTTTGTGGTATTTACCGTGATTTGGTATGAGTGGGTTCACCCAATTGCGTTTTTGATCGGCTTGTCGCTGGTTATGGTGAGTATCATCGGTGTCGGCATTCAGCAATTTGTAGCGATGTTTCGAAGGGGGGACAGGTAGCTTATGGAGCACCCAATACTTTTCTTGAACCTGTTGTTTCAAAAACTGGGATTGCCTGTGGTCGCCACTGCTGAGGAGGCCCACTCCTTGGTGCAGTTTTTTCTTCTGCCCTATGTCACCTACACCTGGGTAATCATGATCCTGCTGGTGGTGCTGGCGAAGCTGGCGGTTAGCAAAATGGAACTGGTTCCCGGTGGCGGCCAAAGTTTCTTCGAAGTGGTGGTCGGCGGCATCGAGAGTTTCATGATCGATGTGACCGGTGAGGAAGGCCGCTTTCTGTTTCCTCTGATTGCTACCCTCGGCTTATTCATCTTGGCCAGCAACTATATGGGGATGATTCCGGGGTTCTTTTCCCCCACTGCCAACATCAACACCACGGCGGCCTGTGCCCTTATCGTGGTGGTATTCACCCATGTCATCGGCGTGAAGTTTCACGGCCCCAAGTACATCAAACACTTCATGGGCCCCATCGCCTGGTTGACACCACTCATCATGCCCATCGAGCTCATCGGCCACGGCGCGCGCGTGCTCAGTTTGTCCATCCGTCTATTCGGCAACATCTTCGGTGAAGAACTGGTGTTGGCCATTCTGTTCTTCCTCGCAGGGCTTTATCTAGCACCTCTGCCTATCATGTTTTTGGGGTTGTTCACCGGCTTTGTGCAGGCGTTCATCTTCTGCCTGCTGTCCATGATGTATTTTGCCGGTGCCATGGAACACGCTCATTAGTAGTCGTTTTGGCGGTATCGGTCGGAAGAAGGCCGCGAATGATAAAACACTAAACACTTTTTGGAGGAGGATTGGTTCATGAAGAAAATCGGATTGTTGACCACTTTGCTGGTGTTGGCGTTGGCTACGGTGGCTCTGGCAGCCGGACCGGTTGCGGGTGAAGGCGAAAAGGTAGCTGGGCTGAATTTCTTCATCTATTCGGCTGTGGCCGCTGGTTTTGGTATCGCTATCGCAGCTTTCGGTACCGGTTTGGGCCAGGGTATGGCGGTGAAGGCTTCCGTGGAAGGCGTAGCCCGCAATCCCGAAGCTTCCGGTAAGATCACCGTGACCATGATGATCGGTCTGGCCATGATCGAGTCGCTCTGTATTTATGCGCTGGTTATCTGCCTGATCCTCATCTACGCCAACCCGGTTTCCAAGCTGATCCAGACGTCCATTGGTCTGGTCAAGTAGGAGCCGTAAGCAAAGCGTTCAGTTGTTGCGTGGATCGGGGCCAGGCGTTGCCTGGCCCCGGTTCGCCTTTCCAGCGGGAAGGCAACGACCGAAGCGCAGGCCGTGAACCTTTTGGTTCTTTTTTTTGGGCATAAAATGTGAACGTTATCACATAGTTGTCGCCAGGCGCCGGAATCCTCGGCCTTTAGAGGCGCTGGCGGGCGTTCTCGCGTTACTATTCGAGCTGTCGATGGATCGAGGGAATTGTCATGAAATTTGCCAAAATCCCCATGGCCACAATCAATAGGCTTTCCATCTACATGCGCACCCTGCAGGAACTGTTGGAGCAGGACCAGGAAGTGATCTCATCGGAACGCCTGGCCAAACAATGCGCCGTGAACCCGGCTCAAATCCGCAAAGATCTTGCGTACTTCGGTGAATTTGGCATGCGCGGGGTCGGCTACCGCATCAGCGACCTGGTCAATGAGATCAAGGAGATCCTCGGCCTTAATCGCAATTGGAACCTCGCCATGATCGGCATTGGCAACCTAGGCTCAGCCCTTATCCGCCACAGCAATTTCCTCAAACACGGCTACATTTTTGCCGCCGCCTTTGATATGGATCCGCAGAAGGTGGGCCGGAAGCTCCCCAATGGGCAGGTGATCAACCATGTGGACGAAATGGATGAGATCATCAAAGAGCGCGACATCAGCATTGGGGCCATCACCACACCGGCTGGCGCCGCCCAGAGCGTGGCCAATCAGCTGATCCTGGCGGGGATCAATGGCATCCTGAACTTTGCCCCAGTCCAGATTCAGGTTCCGGATTGCTGTCACGTGGAAAATGTAGATTTTACAATTAAACTGGATTGCATTGCGTATCACCTATCGTCCGGCACCTAACCGGACTACTGCCGGGTCAGCTTCCTCCATTGCCGGCAACGCCGGCTGCTTGCAGATGTGGACGCAGGTAGCGACCGGTCATCGACGACTGTGAACAGGCAACCGCCTCCGGAGTTCCGCACACCACCACCCTACCCCCTTCGTCACCGCCTTCCGGCCCCATGTCTATGACGTGATCGGCCGCCTTGATGACTTCCAGATGATGCTCAATGATGATAATGGTATTGCCGCGTTCGGCAAGTCGCTGAAGCACGTGGAGCAAGCGGGAAATATCAGCCACATGCAGACCGGTGGTGGGTTCATCAAGTACATATAAAGTATTGCCGCTTTCTCGCCGCCCCAGTTCACGAGCCAGCTTGATGCGCTGGGCCTCACCTCCTGAGATTTCGGTGGCGTGCTGACCAAGGCGCATGTACCCTAGCCCCACTTCTTGCAGCACCGCCAAGCGCCGGTGTATCTCCGAGATATTCTCAAAAAAGGTCGATGCCTGCTGAATGGTTAGATCCAGGACGTCCGCAATGGACTTCCCTTTGAAGTGGATTTCCAACGTCTCCCTGCGAAAACGAGTCCCGTGGCAAGCGGGGCAGGTCACCGACACCGGCGGCAGGAAGTGCATATCCAATCGTTGGGTCCCATCCCCTTTACAGACTTCGCACCGTCCCCCCTTGAGGTTGAACGAGAAACGGCTGGCTCGGTAGCCTCGGGCTCGGGCTTCGGGGATCTGAGCATAGAGTTGACGCACCAGGGTGAAGATCCCGGTGTAGGTGGCTGGGTTGGAGCGTGGGGTGCGATCCAGAGAGCTCTGATCGACGTGGGCTATGCGCTGCAGGGAGTCGTGACCTTCAATTCGATCATGCCGCAGCGGCCGCAGGGAGGCACCGTAAAGCCTCTGGGCCAGGGCTGCATACAGGGTGCGTAGCACCAGGCTGCTCTTGCCGGAACCCGATACTCCGGTTACGCAGGTGATGCAGCCGATTGGGAAAGCAACAGTGACATTCTTGAGGTTGTGGCCTCGGGCACCGACTAGGCGCAACCAAGCACCATTGGCTACACGGCGCTGCCTGGGAACGGGATAATGAAGCCGCCCTGAGAGGTATTGTCCGGTCAACGATGTGGGATGTTGGAGAAGTCCTGAAGTCGGGCCGGCATAAAGGACATCACCTCCCTGTTCTCCTGCTCCTGGTCCCATATCCACCACATAGTCCGCCTCACGAATGGTGGCGGGGTCGTGTTCGACAACCACCACGGTATTCCCGGCATCGCGAAGACGCTTCATGATCTCCAGCAGACGGGCGTGATCGCGAGCATGCAAGCCGATGCTCGGTTCGTCCAACACGTACAGCACCCCGGCGAGGCACGTGCTGATCTGGTGCGTTAACCGGATGCGCTGAGCTTCCCCACCGGAAAGACTATTGGCTGGTCTATCCAGGCTCAAGTAGGACAGGCCAAGCTCAATCAGGGTTTGCAGGCGCCGACTGATTTCTTCCAATACCCGCGACCCGATCTCTCGCCGTGGCCCGGGCAACTCGAGGTTCACCAGCCAATCCTGAAGCTTCACTATCGACAAAGCGCTGAGCTGATGAATGGCCAACCCACCCAAGGTCACCGCTTGCGCCTGGCGGTTGAGACGCGCGCCCTTGCAGACCGGGCAAGGGCTGGTCCCCTGAGGTATCCAGCCAGGTTGTGCCGGCGAATCATCGCCCTGATGCTCGGCGCCATGACGACCTGCTCCGTTCGGGATAGCGTCTTCGGACAGCATGCCCAGGCCCTTGCACTGAGGGCAAGCTCCCGCCGGGTGGTTGAAGGAAAACAGACTCAACGTCGGCGCAGTCGCCTCCCAACCGCAATCTACACAGCGGAATCTCTCGGTAAAACGTTGTTTATCGCCTCCTTCTTGCAGCACCGTCACCCAGCCATCACTTCGATGGGCTGCCGTTTCCAGTGATTCTGCCAGGCGCTGGGTTCTCTCACGGCTCAGGACCAGACGATCCACCACCACATCCACTTGATAGGAAGGTTGCCGCGGCAACTTGCGGAGCTCTTCGAGAGGAGAAATCCGACCATCGATTCGAATCCGCACAAAGCCGTCACGCATCAGACCGCTGAGAAGCCGTGGGAGTCTGCCGGCGTTCACGGAACCAAGCGGTGCCAGAACCCAGAGGCGGCTGCCATCAGGCCAGGCCAGCACTTCATCGACCATCTGGGGGATGGTGTGCGACCGGATCATGTGGCCGCAGGCTGAGCAGAGGACCGTTCCCAACCGGGCGTAAAGCACGCGCAGGAAATCATGGATTTCGGTAATGGTGCCCACGGTGGAACGGGGATTCCTGGGCAGAGGTTTCTGCTCAATGGCAATAGCCGGGCACAATCCCTCGATGCTGGTCACCTGCGGCCGATCAAGGTTTTGCAGGAACTGTCGGGCTTGGGTGGACAGGGATTCCAGATAGCGGCGCTGTCCTTCTGCAAACAGGGTATCGAAGGCCAGGGAAGACTTCCCTGAGCCACTCACTCCGGTGATCACAATCAATTGCTGGTGAGGCAGCGCCAGTGAGATGTTCTTGAGGTTGTGTTGGCGTGCCCCGGTGATGAGGATCTGTTTCATAGGTCGGTTACCCACTTCCTGGTGCTCAAGTTTGCCAATCCGCTTTTTGACTCCCATTGCCTCCATTGTAGAAGCTCCATGCGCGAAGACCAAAGCAAACTCGATAGGTGATTGGCATGGATGCTCTCAGATCGAGCTTGATCCTGGATGCCGGTTCGCAAATGGCCGCCCTCCCAAAGCAGCGTGGGCAAGGGATAAGCTATTGGGGGCCGACGCTGCTGCTGACAGGGCGGCATCGGACCTTCCCTTTGGATTCTTCTCGTTCCAATAGGGGAAGTCAAGCCGGTTGCAGGCGGCAATCCTGATTTAAACCGACAATCCACTAGGGGTCGTCACCTTTACGCCGCATCCAGCAAGAAGGCCATGGAAGGATTCTCACGGAGGATGTGATGCAGACTCCCAGGACACTAATACTCGCGCATCGAAAATGTTTCATTTTGAACATCGCAGAGAGCCACTGTAATCTGCTACCATAATAGTATAATTAGGTTTTTCATTTCAATCCTGGATATGTGTTTCATATTGGAGCACTGTGCAGCAGATCCACCTTGCGAATTCGACCATTGCGAGCTATGGTAGCCAGGGCGCTACGAACCGATGCCGTTGGTTTTTGACCCTTGCGGGACCCTGGCAGCAGAAATGCTGATAGCGCGGCGCTTCGCGCCACGCTATCAGACAGAGTTGAGGTCACTCCAACGGTGCTATCCGGCGCTTCGCGCCGGCTATCACTCGTTGGAGCTTCACCCTCGTCGGGCTTCGCCCCACTTGGGTGCACGCGCACGTCCTTCGGGACGGCACGCACCCGCGGGGGTGAACCTCAACTCTGTCTGATAGATTTCTGAAGGGGCTTTTCGGCTTGCGGTTCGATTCAAACCACCATCGCACCTGGGAGGAGTGCGGACGATGCAAACCATCAGAGGTCGTATCATCGCCATCTTCATCGTGTGTATGATTGTTATATGCACCCTTTCGGTCTTGTATTGGTGGAGTGTCGCGACGATTCGGACAAAGCTTCGCGTCAGCGAGCAATTCGAGGATCTCCTCAACGATATCCTGGAAGCTCGGCGATACGAAAAGAATTTCCTCTTCTATCGGGATTATGACAGTCTGAATGAGAATATCTACTATCTCAACCAGGTGGACAAGCTCACCCAGCAATTGGCACCAGACATCATCAGGCTTTTTGGAAGGAATGCTTTTGACTATTTCGATGCCAGCGTCAAGAACTACAAAAATATCATGTTGGCCTTTGCACAACCGGATAATCGCGCGTCGCCGGAGGAGAAAGGCGAGGAAGTCCGCCGACTCGGGAAGGCCGTGGCGGACTTCACCAACGATCTGCTCATGTACAAACGCAAACGCATCCAAGACGTGCTCACTGTGACTCTGACTCTGCCCTTTGGGTTCCTTGGGATTTCCCTTTTGCTCCTTATGGTTGTAACCCACTTGATTTCCAGCAAGGTGCTCAAACCTCTGGCCCTCATGCGACAGACTACTGGAAAAATCGCGGCAGGAGATTTTAGCCCTATCGATTATGAGGGTAGCGGGGAGGACGAGATCTCTCAACTGCTTGCGGCCTTCAACCGGATGGCGGGTGAATTGGAGTCGCGTCAGGAGCAACTGGTGCAATCACGCAAGATCGCCGCCATCGGGACATTCACCGCCGGGATCGCGCACGAGTTAAACAATCCTATCAACAACATTTATCTTACCGCGGAGACACTTCTGGAGGAATATGAGGATTTGTCGCCACCCGAAGGTAAGGAACTGGTCCTGGACGTGCTGAACCAGGCTGAACGGGCCAGCGAAATTGTCCGCAACCTGCTGGACTTCTCGCGCAGTGAAAGGCCAGCTTACACTGTTCTCAACATCAAGGAAGTGGTCGAAAGGACTATCAAACTGGTGAAGAATCAGATCATGTTGGCGGGAATCCGGGTGGTGATGGATATTCCCCCGGAAACCCCCAATATCCGAGGGAGCTCACGCAATCTCGAACAGGTCTTTTTGAACTTGCTCATCAATGCCATTCAGGCCATGTCAGGCGGGGGCACCATTCGAGTGCGAGCCGAGCGGCATGGGACCGATCATATCCGCGTGGACGTCCAAGATACCGGTAAAGGGATTGAATCTCTGCATTTGCAGCATATTTTCGAACCTTTCTTCACCACCAAAGGGGTGGGGAGAGGGACCGGGCTAGGGTTGGCCGTGGCCTATGCCCTGGTCAAACGTCATGGCGGCTACATCGAAGTAGCCAGTGAAGTGGGCGTCGGCACGACTTTCTCAGTCTATCTGCCAATCCCTGTAGCGGAAGAACATGAATCCAATGCAAATGCGCATAGCGATCCTTGATGATGAGCCGACCGTCTGCAAACGGCTAAAGCGTGCCTTAGAACGCGAAGGTTATACGGTTGAGACTTTCCTGGCGGCCCAGGCCTTATGGGATCGCATGTCTCAGGAACCGTTCCATTTGGTGTTTACCGATCTGCGTTTACCCGATTCCGATGGTCTGACGGTGCTCGACAGGGTTAAGAAAGGCAGCGGAGACACCGAGGTGATCGTTATCACTGGTTATGCCTCTGTGGATACGGCGGTGGAAGCCATCAAGGCAGGAGCCTATCACTACGCGACCAAGCCTTTGAAATTGGAGGAAATCCGGCTCTTAGCTCGAGGTGCCCTGGAAAAAGTGCGCTTGCGACTGGAAAACCGCGAATTGCGGGCTGCCCTCGGTGAGAAGGGATCACTTGCCGAAATCGTCGGTAACAGCCGCTCCATGCAGGAAGTTTTTTCGTTGGCGCGAAAGGTGGCTGGTGTGGACTGTAATGTGCTTCTGCAGGGTAAGAGCGGAACGGGTAAGGAACTCATTGCCCGAGCCCTCCACAACCTCAGCCCGCGCAAAGAAGCCCCTTTCGTGTCGTTTAACTGCGGCGGATTCACCGAGGAACTCATCACCAATGAACTATTCGGCCACGAAAAGGGGGCGTTTACGGGGGCCGGCGCCACCAAAATCGGGCTCTTGGAGACGGCCTCGCGCGGCACGGTGTTCCTTGATGAAATCGGCGAGATGCCAGCCTCCATGCAAGTCAAGCTGCTGCACGTGATTCAGGAAAGGAAGGTATTGCGGGTTGGTGGGATCAAACCGATCGAACTGGACATTCGTGTTATTGCTGCCACCAACAGGGACCTCAAGGAAGAGGTGGAACGCGCCCAGTTCCGTGAAGACCTCTACTACCGCCTCAACGTGGTGAGCATTCATCTTCCGCCTTTATCGGAAAGGCTGGATGATGTGCCGTTGTTGGTTACTCATTTCATCAAGCAATACAGCAGAGCTTTTGGGAAAAAGGTCAACGGCATTGATCACCCTGCCCTGGATATCCTCATGCACTACGACTTCCCCGGCAATGTTCGCGAGCTGAAAAACATCATCGAACGAGCAGTGGCCCTGAGTGAAGGAGCGCGAATCCAGGTGGCTGACCTGCCACCCGATCTCCGAACTCTGGAATTCAAGACCTTTCAGGGAGAGAAGCTGGAAAGCCTTGAAGAAATGGAAAGGCAGCACATTCAGCGAGTTCTTGAGAAGGTTAGTTTTAACAAGAGCCTTGCCGCCAAAATCCTTGACCTCCCTCGGACCACCTTCTGGCGCAAGCTGATCAAGTATCGCCTGCAGTAATCTCACCATAAATCGTCCTTGGCCTTGAATCAGACCCGCCTTGATGCGACCCGGGACATCCTTACGAAAACCGATTTCATTCTGAAACACCCTCCCCAAATAGCACCTTGCTACCTTCGCCTGCCTAGCGGCCAGGCAGCCAGTCCTGTCGATAGGCTGTTGCTGCTCTGGGATCTTGGGCTCGACGGCCATCCCTTGTTGGAGCTCGTTTGAGCGCCGACGACCGGGTTTATATTAGCAACCGTGGTCTGATAGTCCGAAGACATTCCCAGTGCCTGGCACTGATCTTGCCCTATAGGCCGACACGGGGGAAACGCGAATGGAACGGATACTTGTGGGCTTGGATGTAAG
The DNA here is from genome assembly GCA_963802715.1 of uncultured delta proteobacterium. Classification (GTDB taxonomy): domain Bacteria; phylum Desulfobacterota; class Syntrophobacteria; order Syntrophobacterales; family Syntrophobacteraceae; genus CAWDJT01. The sequence continues at coordinate 174,789 of CAWDJT010000047.1, read as the reverse complement.
ACAGTCCAATCTGGAAGGGGTGCACAGGGCTATTCAGCTGGCCACAAGAATCGATGCCAAGGTCACCGTTCTTCTCGTATCGAGCGTGGATAATCTCCCCGCCCACCAAGACATCTTGTTGGAACTCGAGAATGCGGTCCGTAAACGATTGGAGCTGCTCATTGAGAAGGGCCGTGCTGACGGGGTGGAAGTCGAATTCTACATGACCCGAGGGAATTATCGTGAGGAGGTGGTCCGGTTTACCCAGCAGAATCCAACTACGCTTCTGGTGCTCGCCCTTCCCAAAACGGGGCAACAGGCCCTGGAAGAATTTCATCAATGGCTTGCCGGCATGCGGCATCGCATCAATTGCCGCATTGAACTGGTACAAGAAAAGGAAAACCCGTGAATGATAAACCTGTGGAGTGAACGCAAGAGCCACCGAACGAATTTGCCGGGCCACGGTCCCGGATGCCACCAAGAGGAGGGATAGAAGAGATGGACATTCCCTGGCATATGTATCTACCCATTGCGGGTAACAGTGTAAATATCTTGCTAGTTTTTGGCATGGGCGGGATTGTTGGCCTGCTTTCGGGGATTTTCGGTGTAGGTGGGGGGTTCCTCATGACCCCCCTACTCATCATGATCGGCATCCCTTCTACCGTGGCAGCTGCGTCGGATTCCAATCAAATTGTGGGGGCGTCTGCTTCCGGTACCTTAGCCCATTTCCGATTGGGTAATGTGGATTTTAAGATGGGAATTTTGCTTCTGGTGGGTGGTGTGGTTGGCGGGACTCTTGGGGTTCAGATCATCAAGATCCTGCGGGCCTTGGGCAACGCGGGTTTCCTGATCAAGATGACTTACGTGCTGATGCTCGGTTTCATTGGTATTTACATGTTTCAGGAGAGTTTGCAGGCTCTTCGGAAAAGAACCGTAACTGCAACCGTAACAACCAATGAGTCGCGTTACAATCAACTGGTGCAGAAGCTCCATGGCAAACGGATTTTGCTAAATCCGGCGTGCGGCTTTCGATCCTGATGCCGCTCGTGCTGGGGACGTTCGTGGGCGTGCTGGCTGCCATAATGGGAGTCGGCGGCGGGTTCATCATGGTACCGGTAATGGTGTATATGCTGAGGATGCCCATGCATGTGGTGGTGGGTACCAGCCTCTTTCAGATCCTGTTCACCTGTGTCAATGTGACCATCATGCAGGCCCACACCAACCATAACGTGGATTTCATCCTGGCGCTGATCCTGTTGTTGGGATCCAGCCTGGGAGCTCAAGTGGGGGCCAAGGTCAGCAAACGGTTGAAAGGCGATCAGCTGAAGATTCTGCTGGCCAGCCTGGTACTATTGGTCATGGTCAAGATGCTCCTGGACCTTCTGCTGACGCCCGATACACTGTTGGCCACCATAGGAGGGCACTGAGATGAAGTTATGGCGGCTCGCACTATTGATTCTTGCCCTCGGAATGTGGGTATTCTTTTCACCAGTGGCGGCTGATCAGGGGCTTCAGCTCACCATTGCCCCCGAAAGCGTTGCCATCGATGCTTTCTTTCACGGCAGCCAGATCCTGGTGACCGGGAAGCTACCCGAGGATTGCGAGGCGATCGTGAGGATCATGGGACAGCACAGTGATCTGCATCTGAAGAAAAAGGGCAGAATCGGCGGCATTCTGTGGATGAATTTGGACACCATCACCATTGAAAATATCCCCTCGGTATTCATGATCTACACTGCCAAAGATCTGGCCCAACTGCTGGGCCCGCATCCCGAATCCAGCGAAGTGCGGAAGCTGGGATGGGCCTCGCTTCAGGAAGACACCCGGATTGTTCCCATTTCGGCAGATCACGATGCTCTATTCAAGCAGTTCATCAAGCTGAAGGATAAAGAAGGCTTCTATCGTTCCAACAAAGGGCTGCTCCACTACGGTAAAGTCAGTGATACGCGAAAATCCTTTGAAGTGAGCGTGCCCATCCCGGCTCGTTTTCCTCCCGGCAAATACCAGGTGGAAGTCTACGCAGTGCGCCAGGGGGAAGTGATCTCGCAAGCCGTGCAACCCTTGGACGTGAAAATGGTTGGTTTTCCTGCTTGGCTGTCTTCCTTTGCGTTCGACCGTGGAGCTCTTTTCGGTCTGTTTGCGGTTGTGGTTGCCCTGGTGGCGGGCCTCATCATTGGGGTAGTATTTAGCGGCAGCAAGGGGGGCAGCCATTGAGTCAAAGCGAAAGGGCGCACTTCGTCTGGAAGTGGTTGGCAACATCGTACACGGGAGTCGAAACCAGTTCATGAACTGGATCACTCGGATCAAAGACATCTTCTTCACGAGGCGTGCAAAGCAGGAACAGGTTCCCTTTGCCACTCTGTTCGGCAAGTTCCAGAGCATTCTGGAGACGAACAACCAGGCCATGGAACGGATCGCCGACATGGGTGATAAGCTGAGCGGAGACTACGTCTTTGACCGTCAGTACGTTATCACGGTCACGCAACAGATCAGCGGGCTGGTCTACAAACTCATCCATGATCTGAATGTGATGGCCCCCAGGAAGTATTTTGATCTTTTCACCAGTTTCGAGCGCATCAGCATGCAGATCCAGCAGGAACTGGAGGGGAAATGGGCCATACCCGAAAGTGGCTTAGTCATCTCCTACGACTCCTTGAACCAGGATTTCAGCGACGAAGCCGGCAACAAAAACGCCAAGTTGGCTGAAATTCGAAATGTTTTGGAGTTGCCGACGCCTGATGGGTTTGCCGTCAGCACCAAAGCCTTCCAGGTTTTTCTGGAACACAACGACATCCATGAAACCATCGTCGAACTGCTTCAGTCCTGGGAGGATGGCGGATGCCAAGATACTGATCAGGTCTCGCAAACGATCCAGGGCTGGATTCTCCAAGCCAAACTGCCGCCAGAGCTGAAACAGCACATGACGCGAGCACTGGAGCGGTTGCGCGGCAAGACTTCCGGGCGTGACCTCACCCTGGCGGTGCGCAGCAGCGCCTGGGCGGAAGATGCCGAACACAGCTTTGCTGGTCAGTTTCGAAGTGTGCTCAATGTCTCCCCTGGCGACCTGCCCAATGCGTACAAACAAGTCCTGGCAGGCGCCTATTCACCGTCGGCCTTGGATTATCGCTGTTTGCGGGGCGGGCGCATTCACGAAATCGCCATGGCTGTTGGCTGTCAGGTGATGGTGGATGCCAAAGCCAGTGGGGTGCTCTACACCATGGATCCTGCCGTGCCGGAAAAGGCCACCATACTGGTGTCGGCCGTTTGGGGGTTGGGAGCCCCCATGGTGGAAGGAGCTGTTCAGGCAGATCAGTTCACCCTGGAGCGCACACCGCCCCATGCCATCAAGTCGCTCAGGATGGTAGCCAAGACCCGAATGCTGGTGCCGCATCCTCAGGGAGGCACACAATGGCGCGAGGTGGAGGATGAGCGGCAGTATCGGCCCTGCCTGAGCCCAGATCAGTTACGCGAGCTGGCGGAAATGGCGCTCTTGATCGAACGCTATTTCAAACGTCCCCAGGACATCGAATGGGTACTCGATGCCGACGATCGCTTGGTGATCCTGCAGGCTCGGCCGCTCAATATCAGACCGCAAACCCGGAATATGGTCTCGGACATCGCTGAAACTACGCAGCACTACCCCATTTTGCTCCAGGGGAAAGGCGCGGTGGTCCAACGCGGGATCGCCACCGGTATGGTTTTCGTGGTGCACAGCGACGAAGACCTCAAAGAATTCCCCCAGGGCGCCATCTTGGTGGCGAAGCAGACCTCCCCGCGCTTGGCGCGAGTAATGCGTAAGGCGCACGGCATCATCACCGACATTGGGTCTCCCACTGGGCACATGGCTACAATCGCTCGCGAGTTCCGGGTACCCACCGTGGTCAACACCGGTGTTGCCACCCAGATCCTGCAGCCAGGCATGGAAGTCACTCTGGATGCAACCCAGAACATTGTCTACTCCGGCATTGTGACCGAACTTTGTTATTACGAATTCACCGAAGAGGATGTGTTTGAGGTAATCCTATGAATACCGGCTCCTGAGCCGTATGCTCAAACGAATCAGTCCACTCAACCTGCTGGACCCGCACCATCCCAACTTCACCCCGGCCGGCTGCAATACCATGCATGACATCATCCGCTTCATTCACGAAAAGGCGGTGGATGAAGTGATTCAGCTGGGGCAGTCCCGGCGTCGAGACGTCGACCACAAGGCCAGGCGACTGGTCTTCGATATCCCCCTGGGGCTGATCGTACTTGATATTGGTGGCGGGATCGAAGCCCAGCCCGATCAGCGGGAGATCACCCCGGAGCAGATCACCTCGGTGCCCATGCGTGCCTTTCTTAGTGGTTTGATGGAACGCGGCATGTGGAACACGGAGCCGATGGCGGTAGATTTCGGCAGTTTCATGTCAAGCCTCACCCGCACTTTTTCGTCACAGCTTGCCAGCCCCGAACAGGTAGGCCAGAATCTGGCGGTCATTTCTCGCCAGCACTTCGATCTGAATCTGCGCCTTGGCTACCATTTCAACATCATCGACGCCTACATTGCCGAAAATCCCAACGACAACTACGCCTATTTCCGCTTTTTAGGCGGAGTTACCGACCCCATTCGACGATCGCGTCGGGCCAAGTTCATTGCGGAAATCCTGGAACGGTTCAACTTCCGCGTGGAAATCCACGGGGACCTGGTGGTGGGCCGAATAAAGAAACTGGAGCGGGAACAAATGGAAGAGAAAATGTGGCTTTTGGGTTGTCTGGTCGGTTACACCCGCCAATTGGACGTGCGTATGCACAGCGAACAACACCTGGATGAATATGTGGAAGATTTTTTCCAACAAACAACCAGGCAACGAGAGGGGGCTGAACCCTCGAAGGAGGTCCCATGAACACGGATCACAAAACGCAGATCTTGATTTTGGATGATGAGCCCATTGTCTGCAAACGGCTGCACCCGGCACTGGAAAAAGCGGGCTATGAGGTGGAAGCGTTCACCAGCAGCGCCGAAGCCATGGAACGCGTCAAAACCAAGGAATTCGACATCGTTATCACCGACCTCAAGATGGAAGGTATCGATGGAATGACGTTTCTCTCCGCGGTCAAGGAACGGTCTCCGGGAACCGAAGTGATCGTCATCACCGGTTTTGCCACCATGGAAACCGCCAAGGAATCCTATCAGAAAGGGGTCTTTGACTTTGTCGCCAAGCCCTTCAAACTCGGCGAAATCCAGGATGTGGTGAAGAAAGCCGAAAATAAGCGGCGCACGGGAAGGTAGGTCTCGACCAGGAATACTCGTCAGGTTGATTGATAGGAAATTGGAAGCAACTTCCCTGAAATATCTTGAAGAAAGAGGAAGAAACCATGATCAGAATGCTCGTATCCATTGATGCGGATCTCGCGTCCAGCATCGCGCTCCGTTACACTTGTCAGATGGCCAAGGGCACCGAGGTGGATATTCAAACGATTCATGTCCACGAATCCGACGCCCGCGGGTTGACGATGGGTGCCGGCTGGGCACGGCGAACCTGGGAAAAGGAGGTGGTGGAGGAGGGCAAGAAGGAAATCTCTTCACTACTGGTGGCCGAAAGCAGTAGCTGCCCGATCCTTAAAGAACCGCTGGTACTTTCCGGTGATCGTGACAAGGAGATTCTGCAGGAGCTCGAAAGCGGCCGATACGACCTCTATGTTGAAGGGAGCCCGGCCCCACTTACTCCCAAGGCGCTTGCCAAAAGAATCGAATCGCGCGTCTATCAGCATGCCGTGTGCCCGGTACTGCAGGTTCCCAACCTGCTGCCGGTCAGTGATGTCCTGTGCGTAATCCGTGACGATCCGGGCTGTCGTTGCATCTTTGCGGCTCTTCAAAAACTTCTCTCTGGTACCGAACTGAAAGTGGACATTTCCCTTTCCAGCTTTCGGGAAGAACACAGCACCTCATTTCGAGAAAATGATGCCCGCAAGATGGCTGAAGAATATGGCTGGACTGTCCGTGATACGCGGGAGTTCCTTGGCAAGACCGAATCGCTCGTGCATGAGATGAAAAATTATGGGTTGATCGTCGTTGCCATGGATAGACCCACCAAGACCAGAAACCCGCTGGTGGAATTCCTGGGGCAGCTGTCTTTGCCCACCCTATTCTGCTGGCGGTAGTCCGAATATGACTTGGGCACAGCCCCGAAAAGATCCATTTTACCAATCCCGGAGCGCAAATATCGGGAGAAAGGGGGTTCGCGATGAGGATCTTATTTGCAGGTGATGAGCAACACTACAGTGAGTTTGCCATGAAGGAAGTGGTGCGGCTGGCCATGAACACCTGGGCCGACGTCACGTTTGTGGGCGTTATCCCAGGGGATCTTGGCGCGAACGTTGGATCTGTCAGCACCGAAGCGCTGTCGCGCCGGCCTCTGAGTCAGGCTCTTAGCAACTACCGAGAGACTTTCCTTAGTGAGTGGGGCAATGAGGGTTCCCCTTACAGCCTCAAGAAACCCCAGTACGAATGGGTTTCGTTTAAGAGCGGCCAGTGGGAACAACTTAGGATCTGCCGCGGCGTCAAGAAGGACCTCAAGGTGCGGCTCCGCACAGGCGATACCGCCAATGAAATCCTGACTGAAGCTCGCAATGAAGCCGTGGACCTCATCGGATCGTTCGGGATTTCCGGCCTATCCAGCGGGTCCTCATCGCCTATCGCGGTTCGCAATGCGATCAGGGCGCTTTGAAGTTCGTGGCGCCGCTGCTGGCCAACCGGAACGCCGAAATCACCATTTTGCACGTTCAAGAAACGGAACGCGGTGAGACCGAGGACCTCGCCCAGGCTTGTCTGCTGCAAGGTGATCAAACCATGCAACAGCTGGGGCATCGACCCATAACCAAGATGGCAAAAGGGGATTTCACCGATGAAATCCTCAAGGAGGTCGTGGTCGAGCGCTACGATCTCATCGTGCTGGGAGCCTATGGGCACAAACGCCCCAAGTACTTGAAGGTCATCAGTGATGAGGCGCTGAATTTGGTGCGCTGGACGACACGGCCGGTGCTGGTCTATCGGGACAAATCAGAGCCGTGAAGCGAGGATGCCATGCTGACCCCGGACGCCAAAAGAAGCGCGGTCCTTTCTCCCCACTTCTTCAGAGTGAGGCGGAAAGGACCGCGGGGGATTGTTGTGGCTGAAGTTGGAACAGTGGGTTAGGCTTTGGCGTAACTTTCACGGAGCGCTCGATCCGCCCGTGTGGCCTTCCACATGCTTCCCAGTATGATCATGGCCCCTATTATCAAAGCGATGCACATCGAGATGAAGCTCGCTCTGGTCAAAAGGGTGTCCATCGATTCGCTGATGGCCATGACGCCGAGCTGATTGAGATAGGTGGGAATCGCCAGACCACGGCTCACGGCGACGACCAGCATGATGCTCCCCATAACGATCTTGATCATGTGTTCCTTGACGATGGTGGTACCGATAGCCCCCAGCTGCACACCCAACAGAGAGCCCGCCAGGATGATCAGGACGAGGCGAATATCCACCATGCCATGCATGGCCCAGTTGATTGAGCCTCCCAGACCCATGACAAAGGCGATCACCAGTTCGGTTGCCGATGCTACCAGGCCGGAGGCGCCCACCACGTAGATCATGCCCGGTACTCCAATGAAACCACCCACTGCGATGGTGGCCGCCAGCATCCCGGTGGCAAATCCGACCGGAATCGTGAACCACATGGAAATCCTGACATTGGCCGTCTTGAAGGTCATCATGGGCGGCAGATTGATGGCCTGGAGTTTCTTGGCGAGAGCCGAAACCTTCTCTTCGCCACCGGAGCGAGCGGTCTTCCACGCGTCGTAGAACACATACCCGCCAACAACCACCAGAACCACTACGAAGGAAACACTCACATAGAGATTCGAACCGGCCTGCCCCCATTTTTCCAGGATCCACTGCTGAATCTTGATTCCCACCTGGACTCCCACACCGGCTGATGCGGCCATGACCAGACCGAGTTTGATATCCACCTGACCATATTTGAAGCGTTTGATGGCGCCGACCAGCGCTTTCGGGAATTTGTGGCACATGTTGCTGGCCACCGCGACCGTTCCTGGCACGCCAAGGCTCATCATGCCGGGGGTCAAGACAAAGGCACCCCCGGATCCAATGAAACCGCTCACCAGTCCGCCGATGAAGCCGACGATGAAGAGAAACCCAATGTAGGTCATGTTGAGATCAATGAAATTGACTGCATCTTGCATCTTTTTACTCCTTCTCGTGAAGCACTCATATGATCGATGAAATGGTGTTCCCTGTGCCGTCCTTGAGAGTCTTCCCTTAGATTCTGTGCCAGGGGTTCACATAGGCATGAGCACGGGGTTTCTTGCGCAACTGCTTTCTGGGCTGCAGCACTTTTTCCTCGGTCTTGTGCAGGGTGTCTTTCTTCTTGGCTTCGATTCCCAGGGCGGACCATAGATGGCCGGCAAAACTCCCATGAACGAAGGAGAAAGCGAATACGGTGGCGATGGGTAACGCTGCGTACCAGCTGCCTCGAGTGAAGTACTTCATGATGGTGTCCGAATTGGTAAAAACGGCTGCATACATGCCCACCGAAGCAATCCCAAAAATGATCGCTTTGCCCAATGCTTGCTTCTTCTTGGATGTAAGTTCTTTGGCCATGATCTTTCCTCCTTTTTCTGACCACCAGTAGGTTGGGGTAACACTGAAAACGGGAATGGTTACTTCATCGTAAATCTGCTCTTTATTTGCCTCTGAATCCGTGATCACAAATTCGATTCGTTTGACTTCTTGGTGAAGCTTGACCACCGCACTCGCCAGGTCACCGAACTCCACTAAGTGTTCACAATGAATACCCCTCTGTTCGGCTTTACGCTTGAGGACCTCTGCAGCTTCCCGGGCGCGCCTGTGGAAGTGCTGGCGAAGCTGGCCATGCTGTGGGGACTGAACCGATATCTCCCCAAAATTCCCTACATGCATGGCAAGGATGTCGTAATGGAGTCGCTCGGCGAGATGGATAGTGTACTCTAGAACGCAGTCGGGAAAGTGGGGCTGATCACCCGTTATCAGGATCTTCGGGCGTCGAATTCCTGCGCAGTTCATGGGTCCTTCTTGTTCAGGCGCCGAATGGATCCAGTGACGATCCGGCGAAGTCGCGAATTCGAGTGAAGGAGACTCGAATTCCCGCCTGTTGCCCACTTCCCTATTAGGCAACTGGTCGCTCTTGGACTTACCTGAAACCCAATCTTTCAGTCGGATCATCATGGCCTGCTTTACCTCCTTTTGGCCCCACCAGATTGAAACAGATATTTTGTCCATGGGGGGTTACCAGAGCAGTTACAGATCCTCTACTCAAGGTTCATGCCAGATCCTTGAAATCTCTCTAACATACTGATGTAACACTGAAATATAATCTGAGGCAGGGTGTTGTGATAAATATCGCGATGTTGCATATTGCAACGCATGGCGGGAGCAACATAGAATTGGTAGAAATTTCAATATGTTTTCTGCTATTGCAGCGTCGTTGGGCAACTATTGCAGAATGCAACAACGAGGAGAGGCAGCGGTCTGAGCGCTGCCCATTGCTCTCGAGCCGTTCAGGAAAGACCGAAAAGGCGCAGCACACCCAGGGACATGGACGGGACGTAGGTGATCAGCAGGACACCCAGGGCAAGGATTAGCAGGAAAGGCAGAACGTGGCGGTACAGCACCACCATCGGTTTGCCAAAGCGTGAGGACGAAAGAAACAGGTTGAGTCCGACCGGTGGGAAGAGAAAACCCAACTCCAGATTGGCCAGGATGATGACGCCCAGATGGACCGGGTGAATCCCAAAGGCGGCACCAAGCGGGATGACCAGCGGTGTCAGGACAACGATTGCGGAGAAGATTTCGAGGACACTGCCCAGCACCAGGAGCACCCCGTTCAGCACCAGCAGGAAGACCAGCGGTGAGTGGATGCTGCGTTTGACGAACGCGAGCAGTTGATCGGGGATTTGGGCGTCCACCAAATAGCTTGTCAACCCCATGGCACAGCTCAGCAGGATCAAAACCGCACCCACCAGGGCAGCGGCTTTTACCAGCGTCTGCGGTAACTCCCTCAAAGGGTGCAGATCGCGGTGAATGAAGCAAGCGATGACCATGGTATAGGCGCAGGCAAAGGCTGAAGTCTCGAGCAATGAGGCAAGGCCGCTGCCAAACAGCAACGCCATCACCAACGGGATGGAAAGTTCCCACTTGGCCTCCCAGGTTGCCGCTAGCGCTTCTCTCCATGCGAACGACTGGCGGGCGGTTTTGATCTTACGGCCGATGTAGATGCCGTAGAGCGCCACCAGCACCAGCAGCACCAGTCCCGGCACCAGCCCGGCGACAAACAACTGATCTGCCGGGACCTTGGCGACCACGCTGTAGAGGATCACCGGCAAGCTTGGTGGAAACAGCAGCCCCAGGCTGCCGGCGGCGGTAACCAGGCCCAGGGAAAAATGTTCCGAGTAGCCGTCTTCCAGGAGGATCGGGTAAACCAACCCACCCAGGGCAATGATGGTGACACCCGATCCCCCCGTGAAGGCGGTGAACAGCGCGCAGACCGAGGCGACCAGCACGGCCACACCGCCGGGCATAAACCCGAACAGAGCTCGGAAGAATCGCACCAGTCGATGGGGGGCTTGAGTTTCGGCGAGTACAAACCCGGTTGCCGTCAAAAGGGGGATGGCGGGTAGTGTCGGTGAGGCGATCAGGCGGTAAATCTCAGCCGAGACCGCCGAGACCGGTGTGGCTTCCTGCCAGAAGAGGATGAGTCCGAGACCCGACATGGCAGCGAACACCGGCGACCCGACCAGCGTTGCCGCCAGCAATAGACCGCTCAAGGCCCATGAGATGGAGGCCGACGGATGGACCCAGCCCAGGGCGAAAACCGCGGCGACGACGACCACCGCCCCGGCACGTCCGAGCCAGCTCCGTGCCGACCTGTGCACGTAAAGCAGGGCCATCATTGCCAGCGCCAGTGGCATGACGCTCTCGCTCACCCAGGTCGGGAGTCCGAAGGACAACTTGTGTCCCAGTTGGCGCTCGGCCATCACCACGCCGACGCTGGCGTAGGTCAACACCGCGGTGACTGACGCCGCGACGCAGTCAGCAAAGAATTCGGCGCTTTGCCGAGCGCGTCCTTCGGGGAGCAGGACGGCCGTCGACAGGGTCAAGTGCTTGCCGGTCCAGGTGGCGAGAAGCCCGCCAAGGAATGCCAGGTAAAACGTGAGTTGCTGCGTGTAAGTCGCCGAGCCCGGGATGTGGAAACCAGCCAACGGCCGTCCAAGAAAGTCCACCAGCGGCATGGCGGTCAGCAGCAGGAAGGCGGCGACCAGGACCCCGTGCCCGGCGGCACGGATCAAGAGGTGCGCGGTCAAGGCTTGGTCACCTTGCCTGCCCGCTTGCGGCATTGGTCGCGCAGTTTTAGCGCCATATCAAGGGGTTCGGCCGGCACGTACGCACCGCGCACCTGCGGCAGAACACCATCAATGAGCTGGCGCCATGCGTTGAGGGCCGCATTGTCCACGGGGACCACCTGGAGGCCGTGTTTTTGCATGACCTCGATATCCTTGGGCTCGGTCTGCCGAGCAAATTGGCTCAGGCGCCGACAGGCGCTGCGGGCCGATTCCTTGATGATCGGGCGCACGTCGGCCGGGATCTTCTCCCAGGCCGCCTTGGTTACCACGATGCCGCCAAGGAGCACCGCCCATTTGAGGTCGCTCATATGGTTGACCTGCTTGTACCACTGGAGCAGTACCGCGCCTTGCGTGGTCGTGGTAACCGCGTTGACCAGTCCGGTTTGAAGCGCCGTGGAAATCTCCGTTGAGGGCAGGGGTACGGGGTTGAATCCGGCCTTTTTCCACAATTCGACATACCGATCGTCGCCGGCCCAGACAAACATTTTCAACTTCTTCATGTCCTCCGGTGTTCTGACCGGCTCCTTCGTGAAGAAATGGGCCCATCCCGCATCGGACCAACCAAGCAGAATAAACCCCTTGGCCTCGAGCTGTTTTTCGATCTGCGGCCCCATCTGCTCCAAAACGCAGTCCAGTTCATCATAGTCGGCATAGACGAGGGGCACCTGAAGAGCCAGCACGCTGCGATCGATTTCACAGAGCCCGGTGCCGCTCAGCAGACCGGCGTTGAGCGTGCCGAGCCGCATCTTGCGGACGACATCGGTGTCATCGCCTGCCACACCGCCCGGATAGAGGCGGAATGCCACCTGACCGCTGGACGCTTTTCCCCAAGCCGCGCCCATTTCCTGGAGGACCTGGTGCCATTCCGATCCCTGGGGCGCAAGGGTTGCCATCTTGATGGTCACCTCTCCAGCTGCCCATGAAATGTTCGTCGCGGTGAGAATGGTCAACGCCATGAGCCAGAACCACCAGCCTGAGATCCTTTTCTGCCTATCCACGGTCGCTTCTCTCCTTAATCTACTCCAAAAACAGCCGGTCCTTACGAGCGAGGAGCCATTTGGCCCGCCGCTGTGCGATCAGATTCGCCAGTCGCTGCTCCGGTAAGGCATTGATGTCAATTGTTAGAGCCTGATTCAGGAGCTTCTCGAATTCGGCCCGGTCCTGAAGGCCGACATCCACAGTTTCGGCGAAGGAAACCAGTGGCGCCGCCCGCTGACCACCCGAGAGCTGCAATGCCCGCGCCAGACTCTCACGGGCACGCTCCACCGACCCACCCCCTGCTGCCGGCCTGCCACCCTCGTATGCGATGAAGAAATCGTGGATTGCACCCTGGCTAAAGCTTTCGTCGAGCTCCAAAGCACGCCGCATAAGAGCTTCCACCTGGGGTAAGTCGGCTCCCAATTCCGAGTCGGTCTTGTTTAACGAAATGGCTGCTCCCCATGCCATGGCTGTCCAATAAAGCTGCGGCACATCCGCTTTCTTGAATCGGGCCAAAGCGGTGCGCTTGTCGGACCTGAGCAAAGAGAGAAGACCGGGGCGGACTTCCTCCAGACCCCGCTGACCATATCGCAGTGCCCGGCGGTAGAGCCGGCCGGCCCGGTTCCGATACGCCAAGGCCCGTGCCAGATCGGTGTCTTCGGCAAGGTCCCCTTCGGTTTGCACGAAAGCGTAGGCATACTGGGTGAATCCGCTGGTGGCCGCGAGGAGCAGTCCTTTGTGATGGGGCGATTCGGTCAGAAGGCCTTCTATGGTCTTAAGTCCGAAGGGCAGTGCCTGGCCGACCAGATCCGGATCATCGTCGGTGGCGTATACGGATGAACCCTCCGTCAGCGCATCACCCAGGCGGTTGACCACGAAACGCTGGGGAGAACAGGCAGTCAGTGCCAGGGTCCCTAGTAGGTACACCAGGCCAAGCGTCTTGGCAAGCCATGTACTACTCGACGTAGGCATTCGACGATCCCCGTTTGAGCCATCTTTCCCTCTGATCGTACTGGTTGCGGATGCAAAGATACCCAGCGGGAAAATAGATCTATGCCTATCAACTTGCGGACAAATCGTTACAGCGATCATAGAGCGCTTCCTTATGGTGAAGGGTGAGATGGTAGAAAAAATCTCTCTCACAAGCCATCCAGGGTTGTCAAGATTCCAATCGGATGGAAAACCTTGGTTTGGTTAAACGATTGCTTGCACATTGGTTCAAGAAAGATAGAATTTCACAGCAATGGATTGAGATTCGGTACCGCAACGAAAGGATACGACACCTGTGGATCTGGACTTTTTGGCGCGCGCAAAGAATCTGCGGGCCGGTATGGTTGCTTGCCGCCGTGACCTGCACCGGCACCCGGAATTGGGATTTCAGGAAGAGCGCACTGCGGCCATGGTGGCGCGGGAATTGACGGCCCTGGGGTTGAATATTCGGACGCGGGTCGGACGAACCGGTGTGGTCGGGGACCTGGAAGGGGGGATGCCGGGACCGACCCTGCTCCTGCGCTTCGATATGGATGCGCTGCCGATCACCGAAGCTAATAGTACCGAATATGTGTCGCAGACGCTTGGCGTGATGCACGCCTGTGGTCATGACGGTCACACCGCGGTGGGGCTGGCCGTGGCGCGGACATTCTCGGAGCTGCGAAGTCGGCTGGCGGGAAGGCTCAAATTTGTCTTTCAACCCGCCGAAGAGATGATGGTGGGCGCTTTGGCGATGATTGGCGATGGCGTGCTGGAGCATCCCGTACCGGAGAGAGCTCTGGGTTTTCATTTGATCAACGACAAACCGGTGGGTTGGGTGGCGGCTACCACTGGTCCGATGATGGCGGCCGGCGGGAAGCTGGAGATCACCCTGCGGGGGCGCGGTGCTCATGGAGCCCTGGCCCACCAGGGCAGGGACCCGATCGTCGCTGCTGCGCAGATCGTGTCCGCGCTGCAAACCGTCGTAAGTCGCAATGTGAGCGCCCTCGACAGTGTTGTGGTCTCGATCACCGCCATTCACGGGGGAGAAGCCTTCAACATCATCCCGGGTGTGGTACAGCTTCAGGGCACCATTCGTGCCCTCAACCCCGACGTTTACGAAGTTGCGGCCCGACGTGTCGAGGAGATCGTGTGCGGCTTGGCGGCGGTCATGCAGTGCCAGGCTACGGTAAAACATGAATTGCTCACACCAGCGGTGATCAACGACGCCGAGACCAGTTCCGTAGTGCGGGCTCAAGCCCGGGAACTGCCCGGTGTCCAGGAAGTGGCCGAGGGGGAACGGGTCATGGCGTCGGAAGATGTCGCCCACTTCCTGAGCCGCGTGCCGGGGTGTTTTTTCTTCGTGGGCTCCGGCAGTGCCGAACGCCACCTCAATTACCCCCATCACCATCCCAATTTCGACTTTGACGAGGATGCATTGGTGCTGGCAGCAGCCCTCATGGCCAAGTGCGCGGCTCACTATCTACTCCCCTTCCCTACCCGAGAATCTCTTGAATAGTTGCCCATGGTTGGCGGTTAAAAACAATGCTGTGGATAGGAGGCGACGCGCGGAGGGGGTGATGGGGAGACAGGGCGAAAAGGGCTTAGCTCCCTTCCTCCGCGTCGCCCTCTCCCCACATCCTTGTTTCACAGATCCCGCGCAGGCAACACAGAATTTTTGCACGAGCAACATCGCAACAAATGACCATCACACCCGGGTCAATTGCCGATATTTGATTCGGTGCGGCTGGTCGGCGGCGTCTCCCAGCCGGGCCTTGCGGTCCGCCTCGTATTCGGTGTAGTTGCCGTCAAACCAAACCACCCGGCTGTCCCCTTCAAAAGCCAGGATGTGAGTGGCGATCCGGTCCAGGAACCAGCGGTCATGGCTGATCACCACGGCGCAACCGGCAAAGTTCTCCAGGGCCTCTTCCAGGGCCCGCAAGGTGTTCACATCCAGGTCATTGGTGGGTTCATCGAGCAGGATCACGTTGGCTCCGGCTCTCAGAACGAGGGCCAAGTGTACCCGATTGCGTTCCCCTCCTGAAAGCAGGCCCACTTTCTTCTGCTGGTCGTTGCCGGTGAAGTTGAACCGGGCTGCATAGGCGCGGGCGTTGACGGAGCGGTTCCCGAGCTGGATCTGGTCATCGCCGTCTGAAATGGCTTCCCAAACACATTTGTTAGCGTCAAGCAGGTCACGGCTCTGTTCCACGTAGGCGAGTTTCACCGACTCGCCGATCCGGACGAATCCTCCGTCGGGTTTTTCTTCGCCGGTGATGAGACGAAATAGAGTGGTCTTGCCGGCACCGTTGGGACCAATGATACCCACGATTCCACCGGCCGGCAGGGAAAAACTCAACCCTTCCATGAGGAGTCTCCCGTCGTAGGCCTTAGTGAGCTGATCCACTTCCATGACCACTTGCCCCAGACGCGGTCCAGGCGGAATGTAGATTTCCAGCTCCCGGGAACGCGTATCCACGTCCTGATTGAGGAGACTCTCGTAAGCGCTGATGCGGGCCTTGGACTTGGCGTGGCGCCCCTTGGGAGACATGCGGATCCATTCCAGCTCGCGTTCCAGGGTCTTCTGACGTTCGGATTCGCGCTTTTCTTGCTGCTGCAATCGAATCCGTTTCTGTTCCAGCCAGGAAGAGTAATTCCCCTTCCAGGGGATGCCGTGACCGCGGTCTAGTTCCAGAATCCAGCCGGCGACATTGTCCAGGAAATAACGGTCGTGGGTGACGGCGATGACCGTACCGGGATAACGCTGCAGGTGCTGTTCGAGCCACGCCACGGTTTCGGCGTCGAGGTGATTGGTGGGTTCATCGAGTAGGAGAATATCTGGTTGCTGCAGCAGCAGTCGACAGAGCGCCACGCGGCGCCGTTCACCACCGGACAACACCCCAACCGGGGTTTCCGGCGGTGGACAACGCAAGGCATCCATGGCCATCTCGAGGCGGGCATCCAGGTCCCAGGCGTCCAGCGCGTCGAGCTTCTCCTGTACTTCCGCCTGGCGTTCGATGAGTTTGTTCATGTCGTCATCCGACATGGGTTCGGCGAACTGTTCATTGATGCGGTTGAACTCGTTGATGAGGTCCACGGTGGGTTGCACGCCCTGCTCGACGATTTCGCGCACAGTTTTGCTGTCGTCCAACTGGGGTTCCTGCTCCAGCAGCCCCACCGTAAAGCCGGGTGAAAGAATGGTTTGGCCGTTGAACTCCGAGTCCACGCCTGCCAGGATCCGCAGCAAGGAGCTCTTGCCCGAGCCGTTGAGCCCCAACACTCCAATCTTGGCGCCGTAGAAATAGGAAAGGGAGATGTCCTTCAGAATGGGTTTCTTGTCATAGTACTTGCTCACCCGCATCATGGTGTAAATGATTTTATTGGGTTCGGTGCTCATGGTCGGTATCGCCTCCCTGGAGATGGGCTCGATTGGTTATGGGTATGGGTGAACTAGCGATTTCCGCCCAATCTGCTGCTGAACGCCTTGATGGCCGCCAGATACTGAGTCAGACCCCGGGCAAAAATATCATTGTGACCGGCCTCGGGAATTTTGAGCAGGATCTTGTCGCCAGCCGGACAGTTGTCATAGAGCGCTTGGGCATCGGCAAACGGGATGATGTGGTCGAGTTCGGCATGAATGATCAGGACCGGCTTGTGGAAATCGCGGATCTTGTCCAGATTGGTAAACCCTTCGCTTTCCCGAAACCCGACCGCCGAGAGATTGATCCCCAGGCGTTGCAGCAGTGGCCCCGCATAGGCGAAACCGCTTTCAACGATGACACCATCCAGCTGCGAGCCATGAGTAGTCGCCAGCTCCAGCGCCGACGCACTTCCCAGGGATCGTCCCATGACCACCACCGGGCCAGTGTATGCATTATTCTTCAGCCAAGTGCGTACATGGTCAAAAACCACGTGGCTGTCCCTCATCATATGACTGACGGTGGGTGTCCCCGTGGAGCGCCCGTAACCCCGATAGTCAACCGCCAGGAAATTGATTCCAAGGCGATTGTAAACCGGGCCCAGGTCGTCATAGTCGGCGACAATTTCGCCATTGCCGTGAAAAAAGATAATGTTGGGCCCCGTTGGGGCGGTCATATGAAACCGAGCCCCGATTACCACATTCGTATCCACTGTGATGAGTTCATCCCTCGCCGGAGTGGTGGTGATGGTCGAACGCCATTCCGGTCGGGGATGAAACAGCCGATGAAGTACTTCGGGACGATCCAGCGCCGCGTAATCCATGTGAGCCATGGTCATCATAAGGCCACCTCCACATGTTTGATGCAACAATTACAACGGAATCGCTGTTGAGTGCAAGCCGGAAGCCCTATCGACATTGGCGTCCATGCATGGGTTCGGGGTGCTGGAACCGCTGGTTACATGCCGGCATCTTGCCATATCGCTCGTGCCTGCTACAATTCACGACAGGCTTGAGAACTGCTGCAAGGCGGCTGAACATGATTCGTCACCGATTGTACGGTGCAACCAGTGACTAGCTGGAGTATCTTCCATGGGGATAAAGCCAAACGAGATCTGGAGTAAATGGGCTGGCCCATTGTGGTTTTTGGTTATTTTGATTTGCTCTGCTGGATGCAGCACGCCATACGAAGGCGGACCGAAGAACGGAGATGCCATCCGCAGCTCCTGAAGTCTGGAGTCCGGCGGCAGGGACTTCCGAAACACGGTTTCCATCGATGAGAGTCCCGGAATCGAGAATACCTACGGCAACCCCGCCAACACCTGCACCCAGTGTGAGGGCACCATCGCCGGCCGGGGGAACGCGCGTCGTGGAGAAGCCACTGGATACCTCCGGTTTACGCCGCACCATCATCCACGAAGTGGCCCCCATGGAATCCATCTGGCGCATAGCCAAGATGTATGATGTTTCCGAGCAGAGCATATACGACACCAATCATCTGCAGCCGGGAGAACCCATTCGCATCGGCCAGAAACTTACCATCCCCAATGCCAAGGGGTTACGAAATATCGTGCCGCTCTACGCCAGCACCCGGTGGAAATATTTGGTCATCCACCATACGGCCACGGAAATCGGCAAAGCCACCATTATCCACAATTCCCATCATGATCGCGGATTCTGGCAAGGGCTCGGGTATCATTTCCTGATCGATAACGGCACGTTGGGTAAGGGTGATGGCCAGATAGAGGTTTCCCCGCGCTGGATCAAGCAACAATCGGGAGCTCACTGCCAGGCGGGCGGGATGAACACTCAGGGAATCGGCATCGCTCTGGTGGGCAATTTCAACTACGAACGGCCCACTTCGGCACAGGTGGAAGCCCTAGTATATCTCGTGACGACACTTCGGCAGTACTATCGCATTCCCATATCACATGTGATCGGCCACCGCGATATTGGGAGCGCCAAAACCGACTGCCCCGGCAGGAATTTCCCCTGGCGAAGTTTTGCTCAGCAAGTGCGTCCGTAGAGAGTACGATATTCAGTGCTCGTTGCTGTTGCTTCGAATTCAATGTCACGGTTCCCGTGGTGTGTGGCAGAAGCTTCATAGGCATTTTAGTGACGACGGTGAGGGTTCAAGCGGATGATACTCGCTTCGGAAAACGGACATTACGTATTTGAGGTGGTTTTGGGATATCAGGTGAGTGAGGAACGGCATTTTACTATTCCCTACCTGGTGCAGGCCGATGATCTTGATGAAGCCGAGGAAAGGGTCCGCAATTGCCTCGAGGAACACGGAGTGGGGGATGCTTTCTGGATCGAAGAACTGAGTGATCCTTACGAGATTCGGGAGTTTATGGAAAGCCTCGAAGATAATGGTGATGAAGCGCGCATCCCGCTGATAGAGCTGACTGACGATGATTTCCAAGACATTCTGGCAGGTTAAACAGACAACCGAGAATCGGTCCGGCTAACGAGGGTAGCGCGTCTAAGGCGTGAACACCCAGGTTGCCCAGGGCAAGCGGTGCGACCGCTTCAGGAAAGAGGGATCAGCCGGTAAACCTCATTGTTCACACAACGATAGATTTCTTCATCGGTGCCGAAGATGTCGACAATGGTCTTGTGTTCGATCAGCCTCTCAACGATAAAAGCAGTCAGATAGAGGCTAACGAAATGAGGCCTTGGCACCACTTTACGAACATTGGCTACCAGATACTGAATGTCGAATTCCTCGGCAGTGAGCAGCGTACGTAGGCAGTTGGCAAGCTGGTGGTCCAATTCGTCCTTGCTGGTAGTTTCTACTAGTCGTTTTTCGATCAGGCGGATGGCAATCCGGTTGCTCAGGGTTTCGAGGTGTTCCCGGAGCAGATACATGGCATTCACGCGTTCGGTTTCCTTTGCGTGATCCAACCTGGAAATGACCGCGCTTTCCCGCGCGTTGGGGCGATGTTCTCTGGCCATTGTACCCCCTTTTCTTCTTGATACGTGACGCCCCGGTATGCCACCGAGCCGCCCCACAATACCTTCACGGCCGGCACCCTGCTGTACGCGGTAGTCTGCGAGGACTTGCTGGTAAAAACCGTATCCTCGCCACCAAGCGCCGGATTGCCCTGCCGGTGACATCCAGAACCCAGTCAGGAAAAGGTTTCGGGTCTTAGCTTCCCGGTTCGGGCGACGTTGATGGGGCGACCTACCGGCCCGAATATACCTTTTGCAGGCTCTGGGACTAGCGCAACCAAACACTAGTGAGAATCATTCTGCCACAGAATCTCCGTAGAGCGAAGCTCGAATTCAGCCGAGAGCAAAGACCGATATCAGCTTTCTTCCTGGGGGCCACCTCCTCTCGAATGGCAGCCAAGGCGATAGCCGGGTTGGTTGTCGCGGCACTGGTTGATGAGACTCGCCATGTAGCCGGCGCCAAAGCCGTTGTCAATATTGACCACGGCAATACCAGGAGAACAACTGGTAAGCATGCCGAGCAGGGCCGCGAGCCCACCGAAACACGCTCCATAACCGATACTGGTGGGGACCGCGATTACCGGGCGGGCAACCAAGCCCGCCACGACACTGGGAAGGGCCCCCTCCATACCGGCTACAACCACATAAACAGACCCGCTTTGAAGTCGATCCCAAATGCCAAGCAGCCGATGAAGCCCGGCTACACCCACATCATAGAACCGTTCCACGCGGTTGCCCATAACTTCCGCGGTGATGGCGGCCTCTTCCGCCACCGCAATGTCGGAAGATCCGGCACAGACCACCTGGATGATGCCATCCTGAGTAGGACGGGGCCCATGCTGGGCTTCCGGATGAGTCCACACCAGCACACGGGCTAACGGGTGATAGGTAACCTCGGGAAGGGCGGCGACGATTTCGTCCGCTTTGGAGGCACCGACCCGGGTTACAAGAATGTCCGACTGCCAGGTCTGCATGGCGCGCATGATGTCCACAATCTGACCGGCAGGTTTGGTTTCGCCGAAGATCACTTCGGGGAATCCGCGACGAAGGCCGCGATGGTGATCGATGCGGGCAAATTCCAGGTCCTCATAGGGGAACTTGGCGAGCAGGCCGAGAGCCGTCTCCTGATCGATACCGCCCAGGCGGTAGTCCTCCAGAATCTGTCTAAGCCGATGCAGGCTCATGCATGTTTCCTTGGGCTATGATGTCGTGATGCTTGATCGCATGGCACCCCCACATGAACTCACCACCATGATCTAGGAGGTGCTGGGATAAGTCCTCATCCTTCGGCGGATTTTCATCCGTGCTCGGATGCTACATGACACTTCATACCCTGTTGCGGTGAACCAAGACGGGACGCTTGTCTCATCCTGCCGCCTGGGGCGAAATAACCTCACCGTGCCGGTCAAGTTGGAAGTTGGGGAGAACATCCAGAATCAGGTCCACATGTCGAGCGGCAACGCCGCCCAAACCAGTAACGGCAGCTCGAGCCCGATCCGCACGGTCTCTTAGTTCGTCCAGCCTGGGCAGCCAGCTCTGCCATTGATGCAGGAGGTCCCGGCCATCTCTAACCACTATCCCGGCTCCACAAGCTGCCAGGCTGTCATGTTCAGCCCGCACCCGATCCACGTGCGGACCGTAAAAGACCACCTTTCCCCAAGCCGCCGGTTCCAGGATGTTGTGCCCGCCAAGAGGTTCCAGGGTGCCGCCGCAGAAAATCAAGTCTCCAAGGGCATAAAGATCGAACAGCAAACCCATCTGATCTACCAAAATCACCGAGGCGGTACGTGGTTCGCAACCGCCAAGGACCCGGGAAGAGAATTGAAAAGGGATGCCCGTGGCCTTCAACCAGTCCGTCATGGTGGCTAGCTGATCCAGATGACGTGGGGCGAATATGCCCATCAGCTCCGGGTTTTTAAGGTGTAATTCACCGTATACCCGAAGCAGCTCCAACCGTTCCGAACGTCGCAGGCTGCCGCCGACAATCACGGGGGTGCCGGTGCGGAGCCCCAAGGTTGTCCGCCATGACTCGGCAGGACTGTTGACCGTTCGGGCCAGAAGCGTATCGTATTTGGCGCTTCCCAGCACCAGGGTGCGCTCAGCGGCCGCTCCCAACTCAATGGCACGTTGCCGGTCATCCTCCGCGTGCATGGCAAGCCACTGGAAACGCTGGAAGATGGGTTTGAAGAGCCCCTTGGCACGGCGGTAGTTCCGAGCCGAGGGTTCCGAGATACGGCCGTTGAGTAGCAGGGACGGAATGTTCTGCCGGTGCAGCCACCAGTAGAGGTTCGGCCAGAACTCCCCTTCCAGCGCTACGTACAGGTCGGGCCGAAAGCTGAGAACTGCGTCCCGAATCAGCCAGGGAAAATCCAGGGGGAATGGCCGCACTTCAGCCACGTCAACCAGTTTCTGACGGGCAAACCGATGGCCCGTGGGAGTACCGACAGTGAGCCAAATGGCCACCTTTGGTGAACGATCCCGCAGGAGTCGAATCGTTGCCATGGCGCCGGTAACTTCCCCTACCGACGCAGCATGAAACCACACTCGAGGTTTTCCCACAAACGAAAGTCCGTGGGTGTCGCGGTAGCGTCCAAAGCGTCCCTGCCAAAAGTCCGAGTCCCGACGGCAAGCTTCACTATGTTGCCAGAGCCACCCAAGGCCGGTACCAAGCGTGGTCACCAACAGATTATAAGCATACCAACTCAGGTTCAAAGCGATCGCCATGGTTCGGAGTATTCATTTGATGTCGCCAGGAAAGAAAATCAGCCTTTCCGAGGGATGGGAAACCATCCGGCCAGAACTAACGTAGCACTCATCGCTTCGAGAAATCAAGCGTGGCGCCATCAGTCACATTGCGCTTGATGGCAGTGTTGGCTCTGGTCTATCATCTCTTCAGGCTTCATCAGTTCCGCGGTCATCGGGATTGTCAACCTCACTGGTCAAAGGGAGAACCCAACCGATTCCGCTGGTGGAAGCGGCAATCTGGGATGGCCCCCCTTGGAAACCGCGGAAGTCCAAACACAAAATGTAGCTTCTATCAGAAAGGACCATCGGTAGCCATGCAACAGGCAGTGCGGACCGCAGAGATCTTTGCAAACGAATCGGCTTACTTGAACCAGACCATCCAGGTCGAGGGATGGGTGCGTACCCGCAGAGACAGCAAGGCCGGTGTGAGCTTCATTGAAGTCAACGATGGATCATGCCTTGACAATCTTCAGGTCGTTGCAGAAACGGGGCATTCCGACTTTTCCGAAGTTTTGGAAAAAGTCACTACGGGAAGCAGCCTGATCGCTACCGGGGTGATCCGGACGTCGCTCGGGAAGGGACAAAGTGTTGAGATGCATGCGGTCCAAATATCGGTGTTGGGTTGGGCCGATCCAGCTGTGTATCCCCTACAGAAAAAGCGCCACAGCTTCGAATTCTTGCGCCAGATTGCCCATCTGCGGCCGCGCACCAATACCATTGGAGCTGTGGCTCGGGTACGCAATCGTATGAGTTATGCGATCCACCAGTTTTTTCAGGAGCGAGGATTCTACTACATCCATACCCCCATCATCACCACCAGCGATTGTGAGGGTGCCGGAGAGGTCTTCCATGTAACCACCCTGGAGCCAGGCACGCCATTGGATACCTCCGCCAAGTCCGATGGGTACTCCCAAGATTTCTTCGGTAAGCCCACCTATCTCACCGTAAGCGGGCAGTTGCAGGCGGAGATTTACGCGCTCGCCCTGGGCAGGGTCTACACCTTCGGTCCCACCTTTCGAGCCGAGAATTCCAACACTTCCAGGCACCTGGCGGAATTCTGGATGGTTGAACCCGAGATGGCTTTTTGCGACCTGGAGGGCGACATGAAGTTGGCCGAAGCCTTCATCAAAGCCATCATCCAGGCGGTCCTGAACGATTGCGCCGCGGATCTTGATTTCTTTTCCCGCTTTGTCGATTCCAGCATCTTGGCGATAATCAACCAGGTAGCGAACGAAGCCTTTGAGATCGTGACCTACTCCGAGGCGGTCAAAATGCTCAAGTCGTCTGGAGAAACGTTTGTATTTCCAGTGGAATGGGGAAATGACCTGCAAGCAGAACACGAACGCTATCTGACAGAAAAGAAGATCAAGAGACCGGTGGTATTGATTCATTTTCCCCGTGCACTCAAGCCGTTTTACATGCGCGTCAATGAGGATGAGCGGACGGTGGCCGCCATGGACGTTCTGGTGCCGCGCATTGGCGAAATCATCGGCGGCTCGCAGCGGGAGGAGCGTCCCGGGATGTTGCTGGAGCAAATGCGATTGAAGGGTATTTCAACCGAAGCCTATCGCTGGTATCTGGAGCTCCGCGAATTCGGATCAGTACCGCACGCAGGTTTTGGCCTTGGGTTGGAACGCCTGGTGCAGTTCATCACCGGTCTTCCCAACATACGGGAAGTGATTCCCTTTCCTCGCACCCCGGGTAGTGCCGATTTTTGATGGGAGCACGGAAGTCGAGGTACAGCGCGCGGAACCGCTCCATCTCCAAAATCCTCAAGCATTGGCGGTTTTTTCCCGATTCTACTACAAACTGGTTCTTTCCTGATTCAGGAAGTGCGGATCTGTCATGGCCGCTGTCCATGGCCGAGGCCATCGAGCCAGGATGATTGCCGACCATCTTGAGCCATGCGGATTCCTTGAGTGGATGCCTGCGGTGAGACGCTATGCCGGCGATGATTATGCCTTCATTGATGAACACCTGGTTTCATGGATTGACGAAGGGGGGTGAAATGAACCGGAACATTTCCCGACTTGGTGCACTATTGATCGTTTTCCCGGTTTTCCTGGTCTTCCTTGTTTTCGCTTCAACGGCCTATTCAGAGAAGACCGACGACGCATACAGGAGGGCAGCGGGGTTTTATGCTGAGGGCAAGTATGGTGAAGCATTGCCATCAGCAAAAAAGGCTCTGGCTGAAGCAGAAGACGAGCATGATATTGACAGCATCAAACTATCCCAACCTCTGACGCTCCTTTCCAACATCTACCAAAAGACCGGAGACTGGGCAGAAGCCGCCGAGGGTCCTGGAGCGATTGAGATCCATCCAGGAATCGGCTTTGGGTGCGCGGAACATGAAGGTGGCCTCGACCATCAGCACCCTCATTGCCGTCTACGAGAAACAGGGCGATGCTCAGAAGGCTGATCAGCTGAACCAGTTGGCTTCTGCCAGATGGGGCAAACAGGAGAATAGCGATGTTGCCAGCGCAAAACCAGGCAGCCGGGACAGCGAAATCGCTGTTCAAGCAGGGCCTCTTTTGGAGAAGTGGAAGAGGCTGGCCGAGAGCCCTAATTACACCAAGATCGCTGCACTTATGAAAGATTATCACAGCAAACATAGTTACTTGAAAGAGGATTTCTTCGTCTGTTCAGATATGGCAATAGAAGTATGGGACATCATCAAGACTGCTGGAATTAAAGCAAAGTTGATGGTTGGAAATATTGAAAGAGACATTGTCAAGCACAAATCAGATCATGAGTATATTGCTGAAATGAATCATGTATGGGTAATGGCAGAAGTGGTGCCATCGGATTGGATCCCGGTGGAAACCACGGCAGGAATCATTATACATCCGAAAATACCAAGTTTTGAATTGTATAATAAGGGGACTAGCTTTGAAACTCCAAGACTTTTCAAAGAATTTAGTGAATCACGAAGAGCCTTATTCCAAACTTGTAAGGAAGCCAACATAATGGCTGATGAATTCAATCGGGTACATGCTGGAAAACCAATAACGAGAGAGGGGATGGAACGTACCGGAAGAGCCAAACAGAAGATCGAAGATTGTAAGAACCTGGAAAGCGAAGTCCTGTCCCATCTGAGAAAATGAATGTTGGGTGCGTGCCGGTTTGCCGCTACTCCGCTGGGAAAGACTAACAAAGGAGGACCCATGAAGGTCGGTGTGGCTCTCGGGGGTGGTGGTGTCCGTGGTTTGGCCCATATTTCCGTGCTGGAGGCTCTCGACCAGCTTGGCCTTCGGCCGAGCATCATTGCCGGAACCAGTATCGGGGCCATCGTCGGAGCCCTTTACGCATCGGGCATGTCGGGACAGGAAATCAAGGAGCATGTCAAGAGACATATCATTCTAAAGAATGATACTTGGCATGACGTCATTGGAAAACGCGCGGATTTATTGAAATGGGTCAATGCGTTTTCGGCGGACTTCTCACGGAAAGGAATTATTAAAACGCAGGGTTTCCTCAAATTCCTCTTCAGCGAAATCAAGAAGAACACTTTTGAAGATCTCGAGATTCCCCTCGTCGTCATTGCCGCAGACTACTGGACAACAGAGGAGGTCGTTTTTGAAACAGGCGATCTACTTTCAGCCGTTCAGGCCAGCATGGCCGTTCCTGGTGTCTTTGCTCCGGTATCGATCGCCGGAAGAGTCCTTGTCGATGGGGGAGTTGTCAATTTGGTTCCCTACGATCACATTCTGGACCGTGCTGACCTATCGATCGCCGTAAATGTAAGCAGGACCCGCGATCAGAATACCCAAGAAATTCCGAATGCGATCGAATCCGTCCTGGGCAGCTTCGACATCATGCAATCGGCAGCACTTGCTGAGAAGATGAAATACCGCAAACCAGACATCTATGTCCGGCCTGAGATACGCGACGTGCGTATGCTCGACTTTGGCAAGATCGAAGAGGTCTTCGCCCAAGCAGCTCAGGCGGTCGAAGACATGAAGAAGCACCTTGCAGAGAGGCTGATTGGGCTACCGGGTCAAGCCTAAGGCTGCGAGTCCGGAACTGCCGAGCGCCCACCCGGCCAGGCCGCTGCCCATGGATTCAGGAGCATGAAGGCCGTGCCCCTTGGCTACTCACGATTCCATGTACCGTCGCACATTGTTTTCCAACTTGCCGATAATGGTTCGAAATTCATTCTCATCGGGTTCCAGCAAGGTCATGCGAAAGCCCTGCACTTCGGTATTGAACGAGGTAAGTGGAACCACGCAGATGCCGGTAGCTGCCAGCAGATAGTACACAAACCGTTTGTCTGGCTGCACGGCGGGATCGGAAGTCAGTTCTTCCACCAAGGCCCGGGCTTCCTGGCTGGTGATGGGAAGGGATTGCCGATGATTGAGAATTCCGTCCTCGAAGGCCACGCTCATATAGAAGGCCCCATTGGTACGATTCACCATGACACCGGGAACGTTTTTCAGTTGCTCATAGGCCAGGTTGGAGAATCTCTCATATCGGCGGCGGCGCTCGTCCAAACAAGCGTGATATTGTGGGTGCTGAAAAATGTGCGGAATGGCCTTCTGCGGCAAGGTGGTGGAACATACCTCCACCATTTTGGCGTTGAGGATGCTTTGAATGTATCGCGCGAAGTGCGGGTCCTTGTCGGCGTTGTAAACTTCGATCCAACCGCAGCGCGATCCCGGCCATGGTAGTTCCTTGGAAATACCTTTCATGGCAAGCCCGGGCACGTCGCCGATGACATCCGCCAGCGGCTTGGTTTTTTGATCATTGAAAACCAGGTTCTGGTAGATCTCATCGGCAATGATGAACAGATCGAATTCCCGCGCAATGGCCACAATCTCCCGCAAGAGGTCTTCAGGATAGACCGCCCCGGTCGGATTGTCGGGATTGATGAGTAAGATTCCGGCGACAGACGGGTTATACTTGACCCGTCGATGCAGTTTCCCAGTATCCGGGAACCAGTGATTGTGCGGATCCAGCGGATAGCTGACAGGCGGTTGCCCGGCATGCGCGGCCTCGGAGGCCGAGTGCGTCGTATAGGTCGGTGATGGGGTAATCACTCGCGCGGTACTGCGAAGAAACCCGTATATTTTGGTAATGGCCTCCCCCAGACCATTGAAGAAGATGATGTCGTTGGCCGAGATGTGAACACCACCATTACAATTGTTCCGGCCGGCTAGAAACTCCCGGGTCTCCAGGATGCCCTGGGTGGGGCAATAGCCATAGGAGCAGTCCTGCATGGCCAGATTAGCGACGATTTCCTTCATCCAGGTGGGAATTTTTTCGCCCTTGGCCACCGGATCTCCAATGTTTTCCAGATTGACCTTTACGCCCATCCGTTGGAGTTTGTCCGCTACCCGGATGATGTTGCGGATCTCATAAGAAAGCTCACCAGCGCCAATGTGTAGAATGTCTGTTCGCATGGTCTCCCTGTCATCCCTTTCGTTTCGCCGCGGTGTCCTGCCAATTCAACGGCCGGAAAGAAAAAGGGCCGCGAATCCTACACAGCCCTTCCGATGGAAAAGGCTGCGTCCGTTTGCCCGCAGCCCTGAGTTTTTATCATTAATTTGGAGAGTTAAACCCTTGCTTCTCCTCTCAGAACCGCGGGCCGCATGGCTGCCAATGCCGCTGCGGCGCTGCTAGCGCAACGCGCGTTGTCGGTTCTGCCGGTCAAATAAGACATAAAAGTTGCCTATTGGTTAGAGTTTCCAAAGCTTCACAAGTATCACTATGTTAACAAAGAAGGTTGTGTGTGTCACGCGAAAAGAAGGCCCTTTTCAGTTCATGCCAGAAGGCACGGGCCAATGGGGCGCAGGCAACAGATTGCCTGTGTCAGGCAAGTCTTGTCAGCAGATCGGGGTCATGAATGATGCCCAAACCTACTGGCTTGATCATGGCATTGGCGGCTCTTGCCGGCGGGGGATCGCTGCTGCTGTTCAGTGTCTTCTTGTTCTTCGGTCCACTGGATCTGGTCAAGATGGGCTGGTCAGAATCCGCTGCGCTCACCTGGGATGCGACGCTTTCGTTCATGTTCTTCGGGCAGCATAGCGGTATGCTGCGCAAGGGGTTTCGCGCACGTCTGGCAAGACTTGTCCCGCCCCATTACCACGGTGCGCTGTACGCCATTGTATCCGGTGTCGCACTAACCATTGTGGTGGGATTATGGCAGGAGTCTTCCATCTGGGTACACAGGTTTGGAGGGTTTCCACGTCTGCTGATGAGGGGTTTGTTTCTTCTGGCAATGGCGGGATTTGCCTGGGGTATATCCACGCTGCGGAGCTTCGACTCTTTGGGCCTCGCCGGCATCGACGCGCACTTGCACGGGAAAACGACTGGGCAGCACGAGTTCGTGGTACGTGGCCCCTATCGCTGGGTACGCCACCCTCTTTATTGCTTTTCGATTGTGCTGATTTGGTCGTGCCCGGATGTGACCGCCGATCGGCTGCTCTTCAACCTGCTTTGGACTCTCTGGATCTATTTCGGAACATTCCTTGAGGAAGCGGACCTGGTGGCCGAGTTTGGCGATGCTTACCGCGATTTCCAGCGCAATGTGCCGAGACTCTTCCCTTGGCGGCTGCCAAGATCATAGAAATCCATGAGAAACCCGTAGCGTGCTATGGCCGGTAAGGACAGGCCACGGAACGACACGGTACGATCGTCCCATGGTTGGTACCCACTGAGCGATACTCACGATCTTCCAAGGGAACAGCTACTTCTTGTCCTTCAGTAACGCCTCAAGAGCGGCAAACGGCCTATAGGTAGTGGTATCCCTTGTTTCGCTTCCCGGCTTGAGGTCTTCATAGCCTTCCGCAACCAGATTCCGCGAATGTTCATTGTCGTGACAATAGAGACAAAGCAATTCCCAATTGCTGCCGTCGAGCGGATTGTTGTCGTGGTTGTGGTCTTTATGGTGGACTGTCAGCTCGCGAAGTCGCTTGCCGCTGAATTCGCGCCCGCAACGCGCACAGACCAAGGGGAAAAGCTTGAACGCACGCTCTCGATAGCTCTTCTCCCGCTCCTCTCGGCTGCGCCGTGCCTCTGCCAAAATCTGATCCATCTGCTCAGCATCTATTCTGGTCTTCTTGGTAGACATGGCTTCAGGCTCCTTGGATTCCGTACTTGAAAATCAGGATGGCGATGTCGTCGAATTGCTCGGCATCCGCCTGGTGATCATTGACTTCGGAGAGAACCTTCTGGCACAGCTCTTTCGGCTCCAAAAGGATATTTGCTTCCAGAACCTCCCTGAGCCGCTCTTCGCCGAACATCTCCTCCTGGACGTTTGTAGGCCTCGGTGACACCGTCGGTATAGACAACCAGGGATTCGCCCGACTCCCAGGATCAGCGTGCCATCCGTGTAAGACGCATCCTCCGATATCCCCACCGGCAGCCCCCTGCCGGCTTCCGGCGAGGAGCCGAGGAAAGCCGCCTGACCGTCTTTGAGCCAGACCGGGGGATTGTGACCGGCGTTGCAGAAGGTGACGGATCCCGTTCGGATGTTGCAGATGAAGTAGAACATGGTGGCGAATGTGGCCGATGGGTTTTCCTGGGCAATGACGAGATTGATTCTGGCGAGCGCCTCCGCGGCACTCAGGATTCCCACGGCACTGCTTCGCAGCATGGCACGAACCCGCATCATGAACAGACCCGCCGGGACGCCCTTACCGGTGACATCCCCGACCACCACTGCCATGTGGTCGTCATCGATGGGGAAGAAATCATAGAAATCACCACCCACTTCCTTGGCCGGTTCCATTTGAGCATAAATCGCGATGGTATCGGCATTGGGAAGCGGCGGAAACACCTTGGGCAGGATCTCCTGCTGCATCTCACGGGCCAGTCGCAATTCACTCTGAATGGCTTCCTTTTCCGCGGTGGTTTTGGCCAGTTGGGCGACATAGGTCTTGAGGTCGATCACCATTCGGTCAAAAGCCCTGGCCAAGTCGCCCAGTTCGTCCCGAGAGCGCACCTCAACCTGCTGTTCGAAATCTCCCTTGCTGATAAGCGTCGTCTTTTTGATGAGCTTGCGCAACGGTCGAGTAAAGATAAAGGAAAAAGCAAAGACCAACAGCACCGCCGCGAAAACGGTAACACCGATGATCCTCAAGACCTGGTTGGATGCCGATCGCAAGGCCCGGTCCAACTGTTCAGCCGGCCGATAGAGTTCCAGCACGTAAATCGGATCGCCGTTCCCGTCGAGGACTGGACACACATAGCTGAACCATTCCCCTTGATCGTCGGTGAATCGGCCATTTTGACAGGTTTTCTCCGTCAGCACCCGATGAAACATGAGCCGGTCCGAAGGGACCACGAAGGGCTGGAAGATTGCCCCCTTCCAGATATTGATGCCAAAGTAGTAGCGGCCATCACGGATCTTGTGCAGGATCCATTTGGGGGTTTGTTCAACGGCACCCGTATCAACGATCCTGGAGATTGTCTGATGGACCCGCTCATAGACGGGGCCTTCGCGATCTTCCGGCCTTTGAATTTGCTCGAGGTCGGAAAGTGCAAGGCTATTGATCACCGCAGCAGCAAGGTTGGCTGATCTGCGGATCATTTCCATCCCTACCCCATGCTTCAGCATGAGCTTGACGCTCTCCCCAACGATGTAGGCACTCAGGATCAGGAGAGGAACAAAAAGGACCAGCATCTTGACAAAGAAAGGAAATCTGACTGCGGCTACCCAGGGGGCGATTCGCGAAAGAGAAAGGCCGAAAAGGAGGATGAACGCCGACAACGCCAGCAATGAACCGGTTCGTGGCCATTGATAGGCGATGTACGAACTGCTGCTGCCACATACATCTCCGTCAAAAAGGATCAGGGCTTTGTTGGCCAGATCAAAGGAAATCTTGTCATTGCTGGAATCACTGTTGTAGAAAGCGCCCACCGGCACATCGTATTCCCCGTAGCCCATCCGCAAGGGAAAAATCGACCGGAAGGGTTTACCCCCTTCGTCGAATTGGACCCAAGAGCGGTTTCCCCTGCTGGCTACGGTTAGACAACCGGGTTCCCCCGGGTACAAACGAGCAAAAAAAACATCGCCAGGCGCCAGCAGCTCGCGGTTGGCAAACCCCACCTCACCGATTTCTCGAAGGCGCTCCCCGTGGGGAGAGTATTCGACAACCCTCCCGGTAGCTCCAGAACTCAAATAGATCCGTCCATCCGGGCCAACCGCGATGTCTTCCCATTTGTCCAGAGCCCGGTTGGGCTCTCCAAGCTCGCGAACCTCCGCGGGTATCTGCCCGCCTGTGATGGTAATCCCCCCGGCAGCTGGAAGTTTCCAGATGTTGTAGTGCCCTTTGCAGTTGTTGCCAAAATAGTGGTTCCCGGCTTCGTCGAAGGCATAGGTCACTTCGGGAAAATCGTTGGGGTTTTCAAGGAAAATGGTCAGCATAGGGGTGGGGGAGGCTTGAAGGGACGCATACTGTGAAAAACGGTACCCCACAAACTCCTGGGAGCCGTGCCGATAGATGTAGCTGAGGATGATCAAACCCTCCGGACCGGGGTACATTCTTCTGACCATGAAGTAGAAACCCGCTTCATCCGGCTCGATCTCATATGAGCCCTTGGCACGCATCGGCTCTCCGGTTATGAAGTGTTCCAGTTCAATGACAGTGTTCTCCTTTTTCTCAACTACATAGAGCGCTCCTTTGAAGAAGGTGAAGGCAACCGGGTTTTGGAAGGTCATTTGCTGCTTGCGGGAATCGATGGCATGGTAGGCCAGAAGGAATGCCGTCAAGATCATCACAGCGGTAGAAATCCGTCTTGGTGAGAATCGAATTGGGGACACGCTAGCGCTGGTCACTGAAGGTCCTCTGGAGCATGGAAGGTGTACGATTTACGGCTGCCGCCCGGTCGATCCCCACCTTCTACACCTTGGCTTTGAGGGTCTGTCTTTGCATCTCCGTCAAATAGTTGTCGAGTTCCTCAATCGTGGCAAAGACTTGCAGAGACGGCAGGGCATTGATGATCTCGAACACTTTCTTGATTTGCGGTTGCAGATTCATCATGCTCATGGTTCCCCCGCGCTGTTTGAGTTCCTTTTGCGTCTTGAGGACGACCCGTACCCCCATGCTGCTGATGTAGTCAACCCCAGCCATGTCCAGAGTGATATGCTTTGCCTGGCCGTCTTGAAGCAGGTATTCCACCTTTTTCTCCAGAACCCCATATGTGTTCGAATCCAAAGAACCAACCGGGGAAAGAATAAAGACTCGCGGCATCTTCTCCAAGGAACTGACTTTTAGGGACATTGACTCTCCTTTCCGCAAGAATCCATCTTACAATACTCACGTCATTGCTGACAGAGCATTGCACGGGTTGTTCCACCCCACCTGAGGGGCCATGGCTTGCCCTTGCGCGCAGGTGCGGCCCAAACCGTTAGTTTCGGTAGAATGGTCCAGCGCACTAGTACAGGACGGCAAAAGTCATTACCCAGTTTCCCCCCTGCCCCTCCCTCCCAATGCTGCTGAATTAAGGAGAGCATCATCCCCCTCGCCCCCGTTTCGGGGGAGAGGGCCGGGGTGAGGGGGCTTTCAGAGCGGATCTTCCCTCACCCTAACCCTCTCCCCTGAGGGAGAGGGGACCGTAATTCAGCAGCATTGCCCCTCCCTCCAAGGAAGGGGAGACCCAGAAACTGGTTGCGGACTTTCGCCCGCATGTACTAGGCCAAATCCAATGGGAATGTGATCGTCAAGTGATTTGCGTCACGGCTCCTTTCGTAGAACATTTGATGAGACAGTTTTCTTGCCAGGAAGATCCCCATACCACCAATGTTTCTTTCGGAAAAATCCCGTTCCAGATCCGTAGCTTCGAAAGTCAAAGGGTCAAAGGCCATTCCCCAGTCCGTGACCTCAATGCGCAGCGTCCCATCTGACTGGGTGCAAAAGCTCACTTCGACGCGCCCATCGCCATCTGGGTAGGCATGGAAAAAGATGTTGGTCAAGATCTCCTCCAAACACAGTTTGATGTCGCCAAGCAACCCTTGCGACGCACCGGCCCGCCTCGCTTTTTCGAGCAAGAACGCCAGGAACGTATCCAGCGAGTCCAACCGCGCCGGCAATTTCAATATGTCCATGGTCTCACTCAATCAAGAATCCCTCCACCACAAGAACCGGAAACAGCTTGGAGGCGAACCCAACAGCCATGGCCACGCATAATACCCTTCTGCCGCCATCATCCATAAGTGGTCACAGAGAGGTCAAGCAGGTAGGAGAATTCGGATGGAGATCTCCCCGGACTTGCCAAGTTTGACTTCGATCATCCCCCCATGTTTGTGCACCAGGATTTTTGACATAGGCAGATCCACGAGGGGGTAGTCTACCTTAAAGGTCGTAAAAGGATAGAAGAAATGCTCTACGTCATCTCGTGACACATGCCGCACCGGGTACCTCATGACAAGCTGGAACATGTCTTGTTCGAGGGCAGTAAAAATGGACAGATTGGCGCCGGATGGCATTTGGTTGAGGGCATTTCGCAGCAGAGTCCGCAAGACCTGTTCCATTCTTGACTGGTCCACCAAAATCCTCGGCAAGTCGGGTGACAACTCAGCACGCACCGTCACGTCGCGCTCCGTCATCTCTGTGGCAACTCCTCGCAACGCTGTTTCAACCAGCAGATTCGGTTCCGTTGGCGACATTTCCAGCTCGAGCGGTTGGATGTAATTCAGAATCATCCGCAGAATAACCTCAAGACGGCCCACTTCTTTTACAATGATCTCCACCTTCTCGCGGTTTGGATCGCTCGGGCTCATGGATGACAGCAGGCGCCGCGCAAATCCGCCGGCCGAAACCAGAGGATTGCGGATCTCGTGAGCCAACCGGGCTGATACCTCGCCAATCGTCTTAATGCCTTCACTCTGGATGAGCTGTTCCTGCATTTTTACTCTGCCCGTCACATCCATGATGATTCCATCAACCCTGCTTACGAGCCCATCAGCCGTCCGAAACGGAATGGCATGATCCACTACATAGACGATATGGCCATCTTTGTGCAAAACACGATACTCAGCTATAAGCTCCTGCCCTTCCTCCTGACCCTTCTGCCTCAGTTGTGTTACCCTTCGTCGGTCCTCATCGTAGAGCACGTCGGTCCATAAGCTGGAACGGCGCAGTATCTCGACGGGACTATACCCAAGGAGCTCTTCAACGAACTGATTGACAAAAAGAATCTCCCCTTTGGGTGTGATCCGATAGACTACCAGCGGCACGTTTTCGACCAGTGTTCGGTATTTTTCTTCGGATTCAACGAGGTCGGCGGTGCGCTGCCGCACGAGCGCTTCAGCCCGCTTATAGTCGGTCACGTCACTCAGTATCCCCACAGAACCCATAAGCTTAGCCGACTCATCGAACCAGGGAAAAGAATGGTCCCTGAGCCACTTGGGGTCTCCAGCTTTCGTTACCACCAGATAATCTGCCCGGTACTCCCCGGTCTTGCCTTCCATACGATCCTTGACAAGCACACCTGCTGACACATCCTCCTCGCCCGGCAAGTCAATCCGCCTGACCAGCTTGGAAAACCCGAGACTCTTGATTTCTTCCGGGGAGTATCCCGTAAGGTTACCGATACCGGGGCTCAGATAGTCATAGTTCATCGAATCATAGCGTAGACGATAGATCGCGTCCCCAGTGGTTTCTACCAGAAAGCGGTAACGCTCTTCGCTCTCCCGTAGCGCTTCCTCGGTTTGTTTGCGGTCTATCTCGACAGCCGCCAGATTACCGATGAGGAAGAGGGTATCCAAGTCGGATTGTGAAAAGCTGGTTTTGGTCCGGTTGAATACATAGAGTACCCCCAGATTTCTCTGCCCCATCTGAAGTGGTACTGCCATGCCGGAGACAATGCCCTCCTCGGCGATGATGTGTTCATCCCCTCGATTGAAGTCGGTCTCAGTTAGATAATCAGCAACGATGCGACCTTGTCGCGTTCTTGCCACCAATCCACCCAGACCTTTGTCCGAAGGGAGCCGCACGTTCCTGAAGGTCTCTGTGTGAATTCCCGACACAGTGTGCTTGTAGAACTCACGCTGATCCTCATCACGCAATGCAACATAGGATACATCGGCACGGAGGATTTCCCTGCACTTGTCCACGATGAATCGGAGACATGCATCGAGATCCTGGTCACTCGAAACGGCTGTGGCCAGCTCATATAGACCCCGAAACTTGTTCAATTGGCTTTCGAGCTCGTTCTTCAGCTGGCTTCTCTTGAGAATCTCGCTCTTCAGATCAGCCAAGCGTTGTTCCAGTTCTTCGTGGGATATTCGTTCAGCCATGGGAAACCCTGAACACGTGGGGAATGTTCGGTACGAGGGAGAAAGCGTAACAGAACGCTGGGCACCCAAGCGAACCCTGGCCATCCCCCTTGAAACCATTTATCTGGCCTACAGGTGACCACCGGTGTTGGCCAATGCGGGGTTCAGCACCTTCCTGCAAGGAATCGAGAATGACACCAGCTGCGCGCATCTGAGCTCAAGCGGTTGCTCACGGCGATTCCGCAAACAATCCAAGCTGTAATATCTGTTGCCTTCTGGTGAGCTCCATGGGAATTCAGCATACATAATACCAAGCGCCCTGTTCAGAGAAAAGTGGCTCATCGAGGATTTGCGTGATAAATGTTACTTCGACACCCCAGGGCTTACAGGAGCAAATGGTCGATCTATACACCAGTTACAAGGATCTAGCCGCAAGCGAGAATGAGGGCCGGGATTTTCGCGTATCCCTGCGACGCGTCCGGCATGCGCCTATTGCCCTGGTTGCGCCTCACGGCGGCGGCATCGAGCCGGGGACATCTGAAATCGCGGACGGGCTGGCGGACCGGGATTTCTCCTTTTACGCCTTTGAAGGCCTCAAGCCCAGCAACAACAGGGCCATACATATCACCAGCACGGAGTTTGACGAACCGCGTTGTCTGGGGTTGATTGCAACAGTCCCTGCGGTGGTTGTTGTCCATGGGCGAAACGATGCCGGCTCTGCCATTTGGGTGGGTGGTTTGGACGAATTCATGAAAGAACGGATTCATCAAGCACTGGAAAGAGCAGGATTTGAAGCGAGCTTAGCCGGCAATCCGCCGCTCATGGGTTCAAGTCCAAGGAATCTCTGCAACCGCGGTACATCCGGTGCCGGGGTGCAGCTCGAAATCTCCCTCGGCCTGCGCGCCCGGTTGTTTTTCTCCCTGGAAACTGCCGGCCGACGGAATCCCACGGATCTGTTCAGCGTGTTCATTGGCACGTTGCGGGCGGCCCTTTTCGACGCCCTGCGCGGACTTCCTTGAACAACGCCTGATCGTGGTGGAGGCGTATGGCGCCCACACCCCGCAAGGTCAGGAGTGATCTTTGCAAGAAAACCCCGCTAGGAGCGTACCGCTGGCTCGCATCGTCGGCAGTGCCGGGTGCTACCAGGATTTTGACAACCTCTTCCAGTTCAAGGACCATCTACCATCACAGCAACTTGAGACCATCAAGGAACCCAGGCGGCAGGGGCGCACCCTGCCCCCGGTAACACCCTACCAGATCAAGAACGATTATTATGTGTACACATCAAGGTTGAGAAGCTGCGACTGGTCCGATCACCATCCAATCCGTCGATTCGATGCAAACAATACAGGTTGAAACACGATGAAATCCAAACTACTGCGATTCGTGTCCAGCAAGTCTTCTGAGGCTGGCGAATCCTCGCCAGAGGTCATCCTCCAGGGCAAGGAACACAAAGAGGAACGTCTGGATGCCTGGCATGCTACCGCCATTTGCGGCAACGATATCACCTCGTCATGCCTCTATGTGTCCAGCATTGTTATTGTCTACGCGGGCGTCTTGGCTCCGGTGGCCCTCCTCCTGGCGGCCGGAGTTCTTTACCTGTACAAGAAGATCTACACCGAAGTGGTGGAAGCCCTTCCTCTCGATGGCGGCGTCTACAACTGCCTGCTTAACTGCACTCGAAAGTTTGACGCGTCCATAGCCGCGTGCCTCACGATCCTCTCGTATCTTGCCACGGCAGTGATCTCGGCCAAGACCTCGGCCGAATACCTGAAAGACCTACTGCCGGTGATGCCGCCCATGGAGATCACGGCACTGATCTTGGTGGCCTTTGCGGGGCTCAGCATCATGGGTATCAGCGATTCCGCCACGAGTAGCCCTGGTGATTTTCGTGCTTCATATGGTTACGCTGATTGTGTTTGTCCTGTGGACGCTGGCAGGCTCAAACCTTACTTCCATGTGGGGGATAAACCTGCAAACCTTGTGGCAGCAAAAGAACTGGGCGAAATCCTTGTTCTTGGGGTTTTCGGCGGCCATGCTCGGAGTGAGTGGTTTTGAAAGCTCATCCAACTTCGTTGAACAACAAAAACCCGGGGTATTCCGCTTGACCCTGCGCAACATGTGGGTGGCGGTCACCATCTTCAACCCTCTCATCGCCTTGCTGGCCTTGGGCTTACAGCCCATCGCCGAAATCGCCAAACACCAGGAGGACCTCATTTCGGTCCTGGGTTTACAGGTGGGCGGCGGCGTCCTACACACCCTCATCGTGGTGGATGCCTTCCTGGTTCTGTCCGGCGCGGTCTTGACCAGCTATGTGGGAGTTACCGGACTGATCCATCGCATGACCCTGGATCAGTGTTTTCCGCAGTTTTTGCTGAAAAAAACCCGTCGAGGCAGCTATCCGCTCATCATTCTCGGTTTCATGATACTGTGCCTCTCTATCCTGTATCTCACCGGCGGCCAGCTACTGTCGCTCGCCGGGGTCTATACCATCTCGTTTTTGGGAGTGATGACCTTCTTCGCGGTCGGCAATATTCTGCTGCGGGTAAACCGACGGGAACTGAAACGCACCTATCGGGCCGGATGGACCACGGTAATCCTGGGCGCGCTAGCCACAACCGCCGGAATCATTGGGAATCTTGTTATTGATTTCCGCTTCCTGGGGTATTTTGCCGTTTATTTCGTGCCGGCAGTCATCGGCGGTATTCTGGCATACTTTCGCATTCCCCTCCTGAGAGGTATTCTGATTCTGATCGATCGGATCTTGGAACGGATTGGCAAATGGCGACTGGGGGTGCACGAGAAGATTGAGGAAATCACCAACGTGCGGGTGGTGGTTTTCGTAGGGTGGGGAACTTTGCCCCGGATGGTGGCAGCTTTCAACTATATCGACCGGAATGAAGATTGCCAGAACGTCCTGGTGTTTCGTTTCTTCGGCAGTGAGAACCCGGAAGACGAATTGCGGCTCCACAAGAACCTCGGTACCATTCGTGAACTGTATCCGCACCTGACCATCGAATACATGGCGCGCAAGGGGGAATTCAGTCCGGAAAGCGTGGATGACCTCTCCAAGGAGCTGGATGTACCCAAAAATATGATGTTTATGGGATCGCTCACCCACGCCCTGCCCTTTTCCCTGCAGGACCTGGGAGGCGTGCGGGTGATCTGGTAGGATGGAGAGCTGCCGGTCTTTGCCGATTCAAGCCGACCGGAACTCCAGCAAGTGCTCGCGGCAGAGTGTTGCGCCGGGTTGCGGCTTCACAGAAGCCACCGGCACCGGGAAATGTTGGTCCGAATGGCAGAAACCTACTAATCATCCTCCTTAGTGGAATCGCCCTCGTCAACCAGGGCTTCGACAAAGAAACCGCGAAAAAGAGTATCAGCGGAAGCCCTGGTCAGAGCTTCCAGGTGCCGGAAATGATCCAACAAAGCCTTGCCAAAAGGTGTCAGTTCCGAACCACCGCCGTGAACGCCCCCGGTTCGCTTCTTCAGGAGGGGTTGCCCTAGGCGATCCTCGGTAGCTTTGATCTTCCCCCAGACAGCCCGATAGCTCATGCTGAGTTCCTTGGCCGCCGCCAGAATCGAGCCGTGCTTCGCAACGGCGCTTAAAATCAGCAATCTTCCTGTCCCAAAGACCACGTTCCCCTGATGGTCCTCAATCCAGATCTTCGACTTGATAACAAGAGGACCGGTTTTGGCCGCCGCGACCTGCTTCCCATGGCGTCCCGGCCGCTGAGCCCTATCGCCGTTAGTGGGTCTGTCCCCAGCTGTCATTGCCGTTCCCTCATGTCCGATCGTCTCCCGGCACATTCTCCATGGATGACAGGCTCACCGGCACCTCTGATCGGCAACGTTGAGTCCATGGCACATCCCCTACAGTTAACAATCCCACAACACCAAGGGTGTGTCAATGACGGTACCATGAAACCAGGTCAAACAGAGGATCACGCCAGGCAATTGCAGTTGCCCAGCCGTGGATGCCGGCAGAGTATCTGAGGGGCGGCGGCAGCCATCCATCCCGAAAGTAAAACTTGGACTGTTAATTTAAGCCATTTGGTGGCATGGTCTCAAGTGGTTCCGGACGGTTTTCGGTGCATTGAAAAGCGAAATGCGGTATGAGGGGTCTCACAAGATCGCTGGACGCCATTACAGGAGGCGGGACAACCCGATTAACCCATGAAGAGGACGACGTATTGACTGAGAATTCCCACACCAAGAGAATCATTTGTCTGGCCAATTCGCGCAAGTATTCCGGACGCTGCGTGGCCGGTAAGGAATTGACGCAAGGCCGAATCGGCACATGGATCAGACCGGTTAATGGTACCCAGACCAAGGAGCTTTTCCTCCACGACATCACCCTTCAAAACGGCACCGAACCAAAGCTGTTGGACGTCGATTTCGGTTCCCTTAAGGGAAGCCTGTCCACAAGCCTACAATTCGGAAAACCATTACATGGAACACTCCCCCTGGATCTGGGAGGGAACGCTGCCCTTGCCCCAGGTGCCGCAATTGTGTGACACGGTCGATCGGATTTGGGTCAATGGATATCACAGTCACCACGGCGAAAATGACCAGATGCCGGAAGAACTGGTCCGAGAGACGATTGCTTCCTCACTGCTCTTCATTCGGCCGGATTACTTGCGGATCATGGTGTTGCTGGGTCCAATGGGATCAAGGAAGATTCGAGCAAAGTTCAGCTTCCATGGGGAAACCTACTCGCTCATGGTAACCGACCCGGTGGTTGAAGCCCTCTACATTCAGAAGGAACTTGGAGAGTATCCGGTAAACGGTGCGGAGATGTTTTTGACCGTGAGCATCAGCGATCCCCACCGAGGTTTCTGTCACAAGCTGGTTGCCGGGATCGTGCCGAATAAGAGTCTTGAGGATTTGTTCTGAGGCTCGGTGCTGTCTTACGGATTTGTCCCCGTACGATATAAACCATCCTGCCGGCCAACCCTCGACCGCAATCCTTATTCCACCCGATTCTTCGCCGACCAGGGAAAACCCATCATCGCCAGCCGGTCCACAACGCCGTGGCCAATTGTTCTATGGCCTGATCAGCCTGTTCATATTGCCCCAGGGAGAGAACGAAACCGTGGGTCATCCCCAAATATCGGGTGACCTGAACCGGCACGCCGGCCTACAAAAGGCCCCAAAAGCCAGTCTCAATACGATCTAGCCGGAGCTGAGCCCGGCGGCACGAAAAACGCCGTTGATGAGGCATTCGGCCTCCTCTCGCACTTGCCTGAGATGATCGGGGCCTTTGAAGCTTTCCAGATAGATTTTATAGATATCTTCGGTTCCAGAAGGCCGCGCGGCAAACCAACCATTTTGAGTAATGACCTTGAGCCCCCCAATGGCCGCTCCGTTTCCCGGTGCGTGGGTAAGCTTCGCCAGGATGGGTTCTCCAGCGAGAGTGTCGTCCGTGATCTGCTCCGGTGAGAGTTTGCCGAGGACCGCCCGGCGTTCTGCCGACGCCGGGACATCCAAGCGTTCATAGCACGGTTCGCCGAACATCTGCAGCAGGTGCTGATAGTGCTCACCGGGGTCTTTGCCCGTCTTGGCGGTGATTTCCACCGCCAGCAAATCGAGGATAATGCCGTCCTTGTCGGTGGTCCAGACGGTGCCATCCTGTCTCAAAAAGGCTGCTCCCGCGCTCTCCTCTCCGGCGAATCCATAGGAACCGTCCAGCAATCCATCCACAAACCACTTAAAACCCACCGGCACTTCCGCGACTTCCCTCCCCAGATGAGCAGCTACCCGATCGATCATGGAACTGCTCACCAGGGTCTTGCCGATCTTGGCGTCCCGGCGCCAACGCGGCCGGTTTTGAAACAAGTACCAGATAGCCACGGCAAGGTAGTGATTGGGGTTCATCAGGCCCAGGCTGCGGGTCACGATCCCATGGCGGTCGCAGTCGGCATCGTTGCCGAAAGCAATGTCGTAGCGGTCCTTAAGCCCTATCAGGCCGGCCATGGCAAAGGGCGACGAGCAATCCATGCGGATCTTGCCGTCCTTGTCCACCGTCATGAAAGCAAAGGTGGGGTCCACCACCGGATTGACCACTTCCAGCCGCAGCCGGTAGCGCTGAGCGATGGGTTCCCAAAAAGCCACCGCGGCGCCGCCCATGGGGTCCACCCCGATCTTCACATCAGCTTCCCGAATGGCTTCAAAATCGATAACACCGGCCAGATCAGAGACAAAGGGAGTGATGTAGTCATATTCCTGAACGTGGCCCTGGCGCATTGCCTTTTCCAGCGGCATCCGGCGCAC
This sequence comes from uncultured delta proteobacterium, assembly GCA_963802715.1. Lineage (GTDB taxonomy): Bacteria > Desulfobacterota > Syntrophobacteria > Syntrophobacterales > Syntrophobacteraceae > CAWDJT01. The sequence goes on along the minus strand of CAWDJT010000047.1, from coordinate 132,835 downwards.
CCCCTGGTTGTCTCCACGCAGCAGTTCGTTGGCCCGCTGTTCGATCCAACGGGTAACAAAGGCATCCGCCGGGCCGCCGTGTGGGGGATTGTATTTGAAACCGCCGTCCTCCGGGGGATTGTGAGAGGGGGTGATGACTACACCGTCAGCCAGGCCGGAGCTTCTCCCGCGGTTGGCAACCAGGATCGCATGAGAGATAACCGGGGTCGGGGTGTAATCCCCGTGGCACGCGAAACGAATTGCAACCCCGTTGGCCGCAAGCACTTCGATGGCCGAGCCATGGGCTGGCTCTGAAAGCGCATGGGTATCCATACCCAAGAACAAGGGTCCGGTGATCTCGTTGGCTCCACGATAATCGCAGATTGCTTGAGTTATCGCGAGGATGTGGTCTTCGTTGAAGCTGTTCTTAAAGGATGTCCCCCGATGACCGGAAGTTCCAAAGGTCACTCTATGTGCGGCCAGGTGTACGTCCGGATGCCGGGTGTAGTATGCGGCCACCAGGCGGGGAACATTGACCAGAATGGATCGGGGCGCGGGCTTTCCGGCCAGGGGATGCAAAGCCATCGTCGCAGTCTCCTCGGTGTATGGGTGGACCATCATCTTTCGGCCTGTTATCGATGATGTTTGCCGTAAGCCGATTCATCCTTCTTTATAGCCTTGTTTGCCGATTGGCGAAAGACCCTGTTTCAACACACAAGCCGGAAGCTGCGGCCGACTCCGGTTGCCACCATGCGCTGGAGCACGTGGCAGCAGGCAGCCACTGATCCAACAGCGGGCAGGCTGAATCTCCAGCTTTGCCGGCTTCAGCCGAAAAACCCTTGCACCCGGGGATCAACGTCCTGTAATAAGACATTGAATTTAGTTGGGGTTTGCTAATCAATCGCTGATGCTATGGGAGGCCATCATGGAAGCACAAAAACTCGAGATTATTCAGAAGATCGAAGCAAAGGGATTGACCGTGGAAAAGGTGGCTGAGGCCATCGGATTCGATCCGATCGTGTTGAGTCTTTACTTCGCCAAGGATGCCTATCCGGTACCGAAACGGATTCTGGACAAGATCACCAGTACGGTTCTGAACTAGTGCTCTGTCCAGTTTATTCTTCTGGGTTGACGATGGGCCGTAGGGTGGCCCACCGCGGTGGAATGGTGGGTTGCGTCCCATGATACGGGACTCCACCCACCCTACAATTCCAACTCGGAGAAACAAAACTGACGAAGTACTAGCGAACCTCGCTGGTTTTTCGGTTTTTCTGTAAGAGCTGATCCAGTTCTTCCTCCACCGGTTCCAGGCGTTCTGCCAGTTTCTGCAGCAGTTCCAAGGGAATCGCACCGGGTGTTTGGCTCCACAAGCTTTTGAGGGCCTCCACCTTCCGCATGAACTGAGCAAGCTGATCCGGCCAGGCTGCCGCGGCGGCAGGGGGCACCGCCACCGTGGGCGTCACCGCTGCCAACGGGATGACATCGCCCAGGCTGGGTACCGAGGTTTCGAAGCCGAAGCGCTCCCGCACCAACCTGGCAAACTCCTCGCTGATGCTGCGTTCGCCGTGGATCGCGAAAACTCGCATGCGGGGATTCTCAAAATGGCCGATCCAGGTCAGCAGGTCCGACTGGTCTGCGTGAGCGGAAAAACCACCAATGGTATAGATTTTGGCCTTGACCACGATCAGCTCCCCAAAGATCCTGACATTTTGAGCCCCATCCACGAGTTTGCGCCCCACGGTACCTTCCGCCTGGAACCCCACAATCACCAAGGACGATCCCGGCCGCCACAAGTTGTGTTTGAGATGGTGCTTGATGCGACCGGCGGTACACATCCCGTTGCCGGCCAGGATGATGGCGGGACCCGGTTTGTGGTTGATCTCAACCGATTCCTGGGACGTTCGAGAAAAGACTAGCTGCGGGAAATCAAACGGGTCATGACCCTGGTTGACGATGGCCATGGCGTCTTCATCGAACTGGTCCGACATCCTACGAAAGATTTCGGTGGCGGCGATGGCCAGGGGGCTGTCCAGGTAGACCGGCATGGACGGGATTTCCCCATTGCGAAAGAATTCGCCCAGGATATAAAGGATCTCCTGGGTGCGCTCCACGGCGAAAGCCGGGATGAGCACCTTTTCTTTGTGCCGGTAGCTGTAGTGGATGGCGTCGCGAAGCTCCTCGCGGCTTTCTTCAAAGGACCGGTGATTGCGGTTGCCGTAGGTCGATTCAATGAACAAGGCGTCGGCGTTGAAAATGGTGTGCGGGTCCTTGACGATGAGCTGATCCCTGCGCCCGAGATCGCCGGAATAGACCACCTTGTAAGCATCCGGCGCGTTCCCGCTCCAGAGTTCCAGGATGGATGCCCCTAGGATGTGGCCGGCGTTACGAAAGCGTACCCGCAAATCCGGATCGACCTGAATGATTTCCTCGGTCTTGACTGCTGCGAACAGAGGTAGACAGGCTTCCACGTCTTCAACCATGTAGAGAGGCGCCACGGCCACATTGCCCGCGCGGCGGTTCTTGCGGGTTTGCCATTCGGCCTCCATTTCCTGAATGTGGGCCGAATCCAGCAGCAGGATTTTACATAGCTCCATGGTGGCCGGCGTGGCGTAAATCTTGCCCCGAAACCCATCCTTCACCAGCTTGGGAATCCGCCCGCAGTGATCAATGTGGGCATGCGTCAGAAACAGGGCACTGAGGTCCCGGGGACGGAAACCCCAATCCTGGCGATTGAGGGCTTCCATCTGGCGGCCACCCTGAAACAGCCCACAATCCACCAGATATGATTTGCCATTGTCGATGAGAAAAGCGGACCCCGTTACGTGGCCGGAAGCCCCAAGGCAAGTGATCTGCATAAAGAGATGACCTCACTGCATTCAAGTGGTACATTGATTGCCGATACCGGACGCTGCAACTGCAACAGCCGCGCGCCGGCGCCTCGAGGTCCGGTAGTCCCCGTAGGTGGAACCGGACCAGACGTTCCGTAACTTGTAAAGCGGCATATGATAGCGGAATCATCCATGCACCACAACGGTAATGGCGGTTGGCGATCATGCCGGACGATCTACCATCACTGACGAAGCCACACGCTGGGGGCTCGATGGACATTCACAGACTGGAAGTATTCTGCAAGGTGGTGGAACTACAGAGTTTCACCAAGGCGGCCCAGGTGGTATTGCTCTCTCAACCCACGGTCAGTGAACATGTTCGTTCCCTGGAGGAACTCCTCGGAGAAAAACTCCTGGACCGCCTGGGACGCGAGGTCCTGCCCACACCCGCCGGCCGGATCCTGTACCGCTACGCGCAAAACATCATTCGGCTGCGCGCGGAGGCGGTGCAAGCCATCGAGAAATTCCGCGGAAACCTGGCCGGGCACCTCATCATGGGTGCCAGCACCATTCCCGGCACCTACATTTTGCCGCGCTGCATCGGGAGCTTCAAGGCGAGTCACCCCGCCATCCAGATCACCCTAAAGATCGCCGACACCGCCGAAATCGCCGAAGGGGTTCTGGCAGGCAGCCTGGAGGCCGGACTCATCGGTTCCCGCTGGAAAGATCAGCGTCTGGAATCCACCGAATTATTCTCGGATGAATTGCTGCTCACCGTATACGCCGGGCACCCTTGGGCCGACAGAAAGCAGGTGGAGCCTGGGGAACTGGCCACTGAGCCTTTTATTCTGCGCGAGCGCGGTTCCGGAACTCGGATGGTGATGAACCGGATCCTTGAAAGTCACGGCTTTGATCCAACAAGACTTCAGGTGGTGGCCGAAATGGGCAGTACGGAAGCAGTGCGGCAGGGGATCAAGGCCTTTATTGGCGTCTCCATCATCTCTCAGCAGGCGGTGGCTGAAGACTTGAAACAGGGCACTCTGGCGTCCGTGGAGGTGGCTGGAATTCGGTTCCTGCGTCCTTTCTACCTGGTGCAGCGCCGCCACCGCCAGCCATCGCCCCTATGCACGGCCTTTCTGGAACATCTTCGGACCAGTAACCATGACACCCACCACCCCGCGAATGAGCAAATGTGATGGGGCGCGCTGAGTTCCCCCCGTCGGGCACCAATGGCCATTCTGTTGCGGGACACCGTGTTGGAGGACGACAAACCCATGAAACGACCAGCCGTGGGGGTGGCCGTGGTGGTGATCAAGGATAGCAAAATCCTTCTCGGGCGGCGAAAAAGCTCGCACGGCAGCGGGTCGTGGTCGTGTCCCGGAGGACATCTTGAGTTCTCCGAAACCATCGAAGATTGTGCCAAGCGGGAGGTATTCGAGGAAACGGGCATCCGCATCCGCAATATCCGCTATGGTCCTTTCACCAACGATGTGTTTGTGGCCGAACGCAAGCACTATGTGACGTTATTTGTTGTAGCCGACTACGCCGACGGCGCGGTCCAGGTTCGAGAGCCCGAAAAGGACGACTGCTGGGGCTGGTACCCCTGGGACCATCTGCCGCAGCCGCTTTTCCTGCCGCTTCAGAACCTGCTTCGACTGGGTGTCGATCTGACGGCACTGACAGAGCGGAGCATGCCGGTCACCAGGAGCCGGCCATCCGATCCTGCAAGCTCTCGCGCCGAATGATGCATATCGGTAGGATAGCGCTCCGAGGCAATCAAGGGAGAGGACCTTTCTTGAGGTAGTCACACTCGTCTTGTTCGAAGGCACGACAGGGCAGCGGCCGCCATGGGTGAATGGCGCACTGGCTGCCCATTGGCGGTTGTTCCCAGAGAAACGGGCAGAAGCGGTGCCAGCGCCCCAGCCCAGCACCAAAGAGGCTCCGCCAGCGGGCCGGGAAAGGCGTTCCCGCGGGGAATTCCGCCAGACCACTGGCGATCTCGCAACAGGCACCGCAATGGTCGCAATAGGCGAAGGTTTCAGTATTGGCGGTGTGAGACAGCCCGGACGGCTCCGAGAGAGCAGACTGTCGCCGTCTCCAGGCGGCCAGTTCCAAGAAGAACCGGCTTCTTTCCAACAGCAGCCGCAGGCTGGCAACCTTGCGAAGTCTGATGGGCAACCGCTGCCAGCGGGGTTCGCTTGCCAGGGCGTGGAGATTGCTTGCCACGAAGACTCGCGGAAAGCAGGGAGACCCGAGGGCCCGTTGAACCATGCGCCGCAACGCTCGTCGGTCGTAGCTTTGCGAAATGCGGCGGAGCCCCGAAGGCTGCCGGGAGATTTTATGCAGTACCGGTCAACCATGTCTTCCAATCGGGCCGACGAAACTTGCGGACAGAAAACTGCATCACTCAGTTTCAGAATCTCCGGGAGTGTAATTCTCGTTGGAAGTCCATCGCGTAACGGCGTCAGAACCGATTTCCACCCATCCCCAGGTTCCTTTTTCCGGCTAATGGTGACACCAGCGATTCCGGATGGCAACTATGCGGATGGCTTGGCGCCATGGATCTCCGCTTCCGACGGTCGCACATAGATGGGCACACTGGTCACGGGATCGTCACTGAGCCCCTGCGCGAAACGTTGCCGCGCCAGTTCCGCCACAAAGCTGGCTCGCACCAGATGGTAAGGGCCGGGAAGCTCCATCGCCAGGTCTCCCAGTTCCTTGCGAAAAGTGTCTCGATACTGCAACCATCCGTCGCCACAGAAAAGGGTTGGGGTTTGAACCTGGCGGAGGAGTTTCAGAGGCGGCAGCACCTGATAGGGGGAAGTCCTGCGGCACAGCCCCTGCCCGTCGGGTTGATAGAATGCAGCATAGACTTCCTTCTTGCGGGCGTCCAGCACGGGGCACACGGAGAAGGAAGCAAGATGCAAGGGAGCCGCCAGAGCATCCAGCGTCGGTATCCCCACATAGGGTTTGTCCAAAGCCCACGCCAGGGTTTTTATGGTGCTGATGCCGATGCGAATACCGGTGAAGCTCCCAGGTCCCAGGGTTACTGCCAGCCCATTCAGGTCGTCGAGCGTCCATCCCAGGTGGTTCAGCAAGTCGTCCACCGTTTTGAGCAGTCTGCGGTTATGGGTGTGGGCGCTTTCCAGGGTGCATTCGGCCAGGACGCGCAAACCATCGACAATGGCCACGCTGCCGGCAGAGGTAGAGGTATCAACAGCCAGGATCTTCATGGGGACGGCGGCAACACCGGGCTCACGGTGCCATGCCTTTCTTGGCTCCTAGAATGAGCCGCATGATGTCGTTGTAAAACACCACGATCATCAGCGCAACCAGCAGCACCAGACCGACCCGCTGGGCATATTCCATCTTGCGCGGGTTCAGCGGACGGCCCAAGATCGCCTCCAGCAAAAAGAACAACAAGTGGCCGCCATCCAGGATAGGAATGGGGAGCAGATTGATTACCGCCAAGTTGACGCTAATGAAGGCCGTAAATGCGGCCAGATTGAGCAGACCCTCCTTGGCTTGCTGCCCGGCCATTTGGGCGATCAGGATCGGCCCACCCAGGGTGTTCATGGGGATGACCCGCTGCACTAACTTGACCATGGTAATGAAGAACAACTGGGTCAGATCCCAGGTCTTCACCACACTATAATAGCCTGCCATAATTGGATTCAGCGGGCGAATCTCGGTCTTACACTTGACCCCAATGACCGGCCGCTCGATTGATTCCCCGAATATGTTGGAATCCTTGCGGATTTCCGGCTGGATGTGGAGGGTAAGCTCTTGCTCACCACGCTGCAATTTCACCGCAATCGGATGACTGGCATTCGCCTCAACGATCTGGGGCAAATCCTCCCAATTTATTAAAGGTGTGCCGTTCACTTCGAGGATCTTGTCCCCCGCTTGAACACCTGCCTTGGCAGCAGGGGATTCTGCTTCCACCGACGCAATGGTCGTGGTCAGGTAGGCCATGCCGGTCAGTGAAAAGGTGATGGTGAAGATCACCATGGCCAGCAGCACGTTACAGAGTGGACCGGCAAACACAATGGCGGCACGCTTACTCACTCTCTGTTGGGTGAAGCTTCTGGCCATTTGTTCGGCCGCCACTTCCTCGTCCTGGTCCTCCCCGAGCATCTTCACATAGCCGCCCAGCGGAATGGCCGAAAGTCGGTACTCGGTTTCGCCACGCTGGAAACCCCATACCTTGGGACCAAATCCCAAGGAAAAACGCAACACCGAGACGCCAACCCACTTGGCTACCAGGAAATGTCCCAGTTCGTGAACGAGAATCAAGATTCCCAGCACCACAATGAATGCAGCAATGCTAGTAAGCAAACCTACGCCCTCCTTAAGCCGTTATGAATCATTTGTTCAGCCTCCTCGCGAGCCCAATGGTCGGCTTCCAGGATACTCTGCAGCGTGACCTCGCTGGTGGTGCTGTGCCGTGACATGGTGCTTTCTATTAATCTGGGAATGTCCAGGAAACCGATGCGCTTGTCGAGAAAGGCCTGCACCGCGATTTCATTGACGGCATTGAGTACCGCCGGCATGGTGGAACCTTCCCGACAGGCATGGTAAGCCAGGCGCAGACAAGGGAATTTGGTTTCATCCGGAGGGTAGAAAGAAAGATTCTGCAGTTGGAAAAGATCCAAAGCAGGCTGTCGCAACGGCAGTCTTTCCGGGTACGAAAGCGCATAGGCGATGGGAGTTTTCATGTCGGGAATTCCCAGTTGGGCTATTACCGACCCATCGACATATTCCACCATGGAGTGAACGATGCTTTCCGGGTGAATGTGGACGGCAATTTGATCCACCCCTACGTTGAACAGCCAGCGTGCTTCAATGACTTCGAGCCCTTTGTTCATGAGGGTCGCGGAATCGATGGTGATCTTCTTGCCCATGGACCAGTTGGGGTGCCGCAATGCCGCCTGGGGGGTGACAGTGGTCAGTTCGTCCATGGTTTTTCGAAAGAAGGGACCACCCGAGGCGGTGAGCAAGATGCGCCGGAGGCTGTGGCGCTGGTTTCCCTCGAGGGCCTGGAAGATGGCGCTGTGCTCACTGTCCACGGGCAGGAGTCGCACCCCCTGACGTTCAGTCAGTGGAACCACGACCGCGCCACCAACCACCAGAGTTTCCTTGTTGGCCAGGGCAATGTGCTTGCCAGCTTCAATGGCGGCCACCGTAGGAATTAAACCGGCGGCTCCTACCATGGCTGCTACCACCATATTCACTTCGGGCATGGTGGCGATGGCCTGGTATCCATCAGGACCAAACAGAATCTCCGGGCGGTGCGGGATGGTATCCAGCTTCCGGCGCAGTCGGGTGGCATGCGCCTGGTCCAATACCGCCACGGCACGCGGCTGGAATTCCCGAATCTGCTCACACAGGAGCGCAATATTGCGCCCCGCTGCCAGGGCGGCAATGCAAAAACGATCGGGAAACTGCCGGACCACCTCCAGAGTGTTGACTCCGATGGAACCGGTACTCCCCAATATGCTCAAGGCCTTACAGCCCATCAAGATACCCTTCCACTCCACCTGTCTTTAGAGACCATCTCAAAACTCCCCTCCCCTGGTGGCAATGCTGTTAACTTAAGGGCAGGATGCCCTTCCGGTTCCCCTCCCTTCGGTGAGAGGAGGTTAGGGGAGGGGGTAGTGCATCCTGCCATGCGCTGCAAGGCATTACTCTCACCCCCACCCGGTCCTGCCTACGGCAGGAGGGAGGAGACATAAAAGGTGATTTTGAGATAGTCACATGACGCACATTCCTACAACAAAATTGGACCGCTTCCGGCCTCATAAACTCATAAAGATATGCCCGATGCCCGCGTTGCTCACCAGCGTCAGTTCAGCACACCCATTCATGGAAGTACCATGCAGTCGGCAGAGCAAACAACAAGCTGTCGAGTCGGTCCAGAAACCCACCGTGGCCGGGAAGCAGGTTGCTGGCGTCCTTCTTGCCGCTCAGACGTTTCAGCATGGATTCCACAAGGTCGCCGATCTGGCCCACGGCTCCAACTACCGGACCAAACAAGGCGGCCCAATAGAGTGGGATTTCAGGTAAAAAGATAACCGCGAAAAGCAATCCGATCAACATGCTGGCAGCCAATCCGGCAATGGCGCCTTCACGGGTCTTGTTGGGACTGACCTGTTCGTAGAGCTTGTTCTTGCCCCAGCGTCGGCCGCCATAGAAGGCGCCAATATCCCCGGCAAAAACCGTCAGCAGGACCCAAAGCAGCCAGAAACGCCCCCTGTCCAAGCCCGCCAGAAGCACCGCATGAGCCAGGAAATAGGGGACATAGAGCCACCCCAGAGCGAATCTGGCCAGCATGGAAATGACCTTTGGATCGCCGGGAGACCGAATCAGGAAGGCCAAAAATCCGCCAAAGAGGGCAGCAACGAGACTGAATTGCAGGGCTGTCGGTCCGAACAATGAAGCAGCTGTGGGCGGCAGGGCTCCGATGGCAAGATAGACAATCCGCCAGCGACGTTCCAGAGGATCGGCACATATCAGCTCTTGAAACTCCCAAGAACCTAGCAAAGACGCCAGCCAAATCACCAGGCAGACGCTCCAGTAGGGTCCTCGAATCAGCACCAAGAGCAGAAGGCCACCCAGTAGCACCCCGGTTAACCAACGTTGTTGATGCGAGCTCCACTGGCCCAACTGCACCATGATATGTGTTTGCTTTCCACTGGGGTCAGGAAGAACGTGGTCCCCGGAAGGCTGCCCATTAAGCGCGGGAGTTCCCGGCCTCCGCCTTAAGCAGCAGGAGTTGCTCGCTAGTCTTGCCAAAGCGTCGCTCACGGCGCTGGTAATCCAGCAGCGCTTCCACCAATTCCGTCTCACGGAAGTCCGGCCATAGAACCTCGGTAAAATAGATCTCGGTATAGGCCGACTGCCACAAAAGAAAATTGCTGATGCGGTGCTCGCCGCTGGTCCGTATCAGCAAATCCGGTTCGGGAAATGAGCAGGTGAACAAATAGTCAGAGAAAAGCTCCTGGGTCAGATCACTGGGTGAGTAATTCCCTGCCTGGACGTCTTTGGCAAACAGCTGAGCGGCTCGCAGCAATTCGTCTCGCCCCCCATAGTTGATGGCAAGGTTGAGATGGAGTCCCTTATTGCTCGCAGTCAGGGCCATCACCGTGTGCAACTCGGTGACCACCTCCGGCGGGATATCGGTCACGTCACCGAGATGATGCAGGCGGATCCCCTGCTCCATCATTTCCGCCAATTCGGATTTGAGGAACTGCTTGAGGAGCTGCCACAAGGCTGCAATTTCGAGTGACGGACGCTGCCAGTTTTCCTTGGAGAAGGCGTACAGGGTCAAGTAGGGGATGTTGAGCTCACGGCACTTGCGCACCACGGCCCGCACCGAATTGCTACCTTCCTGATGACCGGCAATTCGATTGAGGAGCCGCTTGTGCGCCCACCGTCCATTGCCATCCATGATAATGGCTATGTGTCGGGGGAGTTTGTGTGGGTCCAGTTGGTCCATATCCAGGCGTCTGGAAGGCTCTAGACTTCCAGGATCTCTTTCTCTTTGCCGGCGTATACCGCGTCAGCCTGCTTGATAAATTCGTCGGTGATCTTTTGCACTTCGTCCTGGCCACGGAACTGTTCATCTTCGGAGAGCGCCTTGTCTTTCTTCAGATCTTTGAGCATCTCGTTACTGTCGCGGCGAATATTGCGTAACGCCACCTTGCTTTCCTCGGCCATTTTGCGGATGACCTTGACCAAGTCCCGGCGACGTTCCTCGGTAAGCGGCGGAATGTTGATGCGGATCATCTTACCGTCATTCATGGGGGTGAGCCCCAGTTCCGATTTCAGGATGGCTTTTTCCACATCACCTATGACCGCGGTGTCCCAGGGTTGAATAGTGATCGACCGCGGTTCCGGAATGGTGAGGGTGGCGATCTGGTTCAACGGAGTCGGCGTACCATAGTAGTCCACTCGGATGCCGTCAAGCAAAGCCACCGATGCCCGCCCGGTCCTCACCCGCTTGAATTCCCGTTCGAGATTCTCAATGACCTTTTTCATGCGATCTCGACTATCGGAATAGACATCATTTAGCATGCCCGACTCCCTCCACTACAGTTCCTATGGGTTCACCCAGGATGACTCTCCTAATGTTGCCCGGCTGGCGCAAACTGAAGACCACGATGCGCATGTTGTGATCCCGCGCCAGTGAAACCGCCGTAGCATCCATCACCTTGAGGCTCTTCTGCAAAACTTCCGTGTAGTTGATCCGATCATACTTAACCGCGGCTGGGTCTTTCTCAGGGTCCGTGGCGTAAACACCATCCACTTTGGTGGCCTTCAGCAGTACATCGGCCCCAATTTCCATGGCACGCAGGGCCGCCGCGGTATCCGTGGTAAAAAAGGGATTGCCGGTGCCGGCCGCAAAGATGACCACTCGTCCCTTTTGCAGATGCCCAATAGCACGTGCACGAATATAGGGTTCGGCCACTTCCTTCATGTCAATGGCCGACTGCACCCGAGTGATCACACCCCGCTTGTCCAGGGCCTGCTGCAACGCCAGGGCGTTCATGACCGTAGCCAGCATCCCCATGTAATCGGCGGTGGCCCGATCCATGCCGCGAGATGCCGCGGAGACTCCCCGGAAGATGTTGCCGCCACCGATGACAATGGCAATTTCCACCCCCAGCCGCTGAACTTCCCGAGTCTCTTCAGCGATCTCCTCAATTACGGTGGAGTCGATCCCATAGGGCTCATTACCCAGCAAGGCTTCGCCGCTCAGTTTTAAAAGAATCCGACGATACAATGGTTTTGCCATGTTTGCGATTTCCGAGTGATTGACCCTCGCCCCCTACTCAGCACCCAACTGGAATCGCACAAAACGGCGGATGAGGATCTTCTCACCAGTCTTGGCGAGCAGTTCGTTCAGGTAATCCTGGATGGTTTTATCCGGTTCCTTGACGTAAGCCTGTTCCAGCAAAACCACCTCCTGGAAATATTTGCGCATCTTACCATCAACCATCTTTTCAAGGATGTTGGCAGGTTTGCCGGATTCCTGTGCCTGGGCGAGATAAATAGCGCGTTCCCGTTCAATCGCGTCCTGAGGTACATCTTCCTTGGCGATTCCCAGCGGGTTGGTGGCCGCAATGTGCATCGCAATATTCTTGACAAAATCTTGGAAATCCTGGCTCTTAGCGGCGAAGTCCGTTTCGCAGTTGACTTCCACCAATACCCCCATCCGCCCGCCGGCATGGATGTAAGCATGCACCAAGCCCTCCGATGCCTGCTTGCCGGCACGCTTCATGGCGGTGGCCAAGCCTTTCTGGCGCAGCAAATCGACCGCTTTGTCCATGTTACCGCCGGTTTCCTGCAGAGCTTGCTTGCAGTCCATCATGCCGGCGCTGGTTTTCTCCCGCAATTCTCGAACCAATGCTGCTGTAATTTCCAAGGGACTCCTCCAAATCTTAAAATGAGATCGCGGCTTGGCCCTAAGCCGTCCGAGACCGCGTTTCATTGACCACAATTGCCAACAACCTTGGTCAGGTTCTTAGGTTCAGTTACGCTTCCGACCCAGTCAAGGACCGCCTGATCTACGCTTCCTCATCCGCTCCGGCGCCGGCCACGGGATTGACGATTTCCACCACCGGTCCCCCGGTTTCGGTGCTCAGGATCTGGCCGGCCGGTACCTCTTCATAGGTTTCCGGGCCCTTGTCCTTAACCGCCTGACTAACCTCATCGTAACGTTGCCGCCCTTCGGCGCAGGCGTCGGCAATTTTTGAGGTCACCAGCCGGATGGCGCGAATGGCGTCGTCGTTTCCGGGGATGGGATGGTCGATTACGTCGGGGTCGCAATTGGTGTCAACAATGGCCACTACTGGAATTTCAAGTCGATTGGCCTCCGACACGGCGATCTTCTCCTTGTGCGGATCCACTACAAAGACCACTCCGGGCAGGCGCCCCATGTCTTTGATACCGCCAAGGTTGATTTCCAGCTTATCACGTTCCCGCTGCAGCTCCAGGATCTCTTTCTTGGGAAACCGGTTGATACTGCCATCCGCAACCATGGCGTCGAGCTCTTTAAGACGATCGATGCCCTTCTTGATGGTCTTGAAGTTGGTAAGCATACCGCCCAGCCAGCGGTGATTGATGTAATACATTCCGCAGCGCTGAGCTTCTTCGCGGATGGCATCCTGGGCCTGGCGCTTGGTACCGACAAACAGCACGGTGTCGCCGGTGGCAGCCCGGTTGACGACAAACTGGTAGGCCTGGCGAAACAACTTGACGGTGCGCTGCAGGTCGATAATGTAGATACCATTGCGGGCACCAAAGATGAACGGTTTCATCTTGGGGTTCCAGCGGCGCGTCTGATGGCCGAAATGGACCCCGGCTTCCAACAACTGTTTCATGCTAATCACTGACATACGACCTCCCTCTGGTTTTGACCTCCATCCCCCCTCACTCGCCGCGACACATGCTGACGTGCAAGCACCAAAAGGCTTTCAGGGATGTGCGGATTCGCAAAATCTTGGATATCTACCACAACATGCCAAGTTCTTGCAATAGGTTTTGACCCATTGAAATCACGGTTTGGTTATCTTATCCATCATCTTCTCGTAATAGCGCTGGCCTTCTTCCAGGAGGGGTGAGACCCGCCGCGTCATGTTGAGTTTCATGATCATGAAGTTGAGTTTCTTCATTTGTCGGTACTTTTCTTGAGTATCCTGGATGCCGGCCAAGAGTTCTTCGGTCTGACGAATGTCCTTGCGCAGCTGGAGTTCCGGTGGCAGACAGTCGGCGTTTTTCAAGATCTTGTAGGCAATGCGAAGATCATCCGGCAGATGACTATCATCATCCAACTGCAGCGGCTCGCCGCTGCCCGGAAGGTTGTCGAACTCGCCTCTCTGGACGGCTTCCCGGATCTTTTCCTCAACCAGCCTGTGATAGGCGGAGAAAAGGCTCATGCTGGATCCTCCATTTGGCAATTCGAAATGCTCCGCTGACAAGACGTTGCCAAAGGCGTTGTGACGCGTTATTCCTCCCATATGGTACGAATCAGAAGCAGTGGCCCCTATCTTGAGAGCCACAAATTCATCAGGAGTCATAATGGATTCAATGGCACAAAGCAACCCGTTGGGATGTGATACCCAGGGGATCGTCACGAAAAATGGTGCCCTTTTGCGAAATGTGGGTTTTCCTCCAGAGTCCATCTGGATTCTGGGAGCCGGCCGCTTTGGGCGCATTGCCGCGGAAAGGCTTCTCGGACGTTATCCCAAGACCAACCTGCTGGTTGTCGACCAGCAGCCCCAGCGTTTGATGGAACTCCATGAAGCCCTTGGAATTCCAGTTTATCAGGAGGATGCCATTGCTTTCATCCATCACCGCCCATTGGCCGAAAACCAGTGGATCGTGCCGGCCGTCCCCGTGCACGTAGCTGGGCTCTGGCTCATGCAGGTCCTGGGACGGGACGGTGCCGTTCAGTCCCTTTCGGTGCCCACCGCAGTGGATGAGCAGGTGCCCAATCCGTACCGGGCAGCTACCGGCACACTCTATGCCAGCTTTGCTACGTTTGTTTGCCCCGACGCCTGCAGTGAACCCGAAGAACTTTGCACCTACACGGGTCAGCCGCGTCCCGGGAATTTGTTCGAACGTCTGGCGCTTATCCAGGTTCCTGAATTTCGGGTGGAAGTGGTCCGCAGTTGGCAACTGGCTCCCGGTGTCGGTGGTTATCGAGGCGGCCAGTTGCACGCTGCCGCCCAGCTCGTCCACGACCGCCCAGGCCGGTGGATCATCGCCACCAGTTGTCGATGCCACGCCGTGATCGATGCGTTGGTTTTCCAGCAGTGCTGACCATTGGTTGTACCTGCGGCACCCCGAGGGGGCAACTCCAATACTGCCGAATGGAGGAGACACGGAGAGAGGAGTGATGCAGACCTAAATCGGTTATCCTGCATCGCGCGCTCTCCGTATCCCCGCGTCTCCCCTTCTCTCTTTCAGTTGCTCAATTCCGCACTACCGGGGGCAACCCACCGGGAGGATGTTCAGCTCTGGCTGGATGAGTCTACCAGCAGCTCATTCACTACCTTGTGCAAACAATCCTCAGCACGGAAGCCGGCAATCCTTGCCAGGTTGACAACCGCTAGCAGAAGCTCGCCAAAGACTGCCGGATCGACCCGGTTTTCGTCGGTCATGGTTTTCTCAATCAAGTGAAGCTTCTCTGAGACCTCCCGGCTTTGCAGGCTCGCATCATCCCAGACCGGCTGTTGCGATGCCAGTCGTGACAACACCCGATAAGCTCGCATGAGAGCAGGGAGGGTGGCGGGAATGCTGGACAACCCGGCTTCTTTGCCTTCGCTACCGGCTTCCGCCGCTTTGATCTTTTCCCAATTGTCCCGCACCTCTCGGCTGGACGCAACCACGGTATCGCCAAAAACGTGAGGGTGCCGCCGAATCATTTTGGAAGCAATCCGACTGCAGACCTCTTCCAGCGAGAAGGTGCCGGCCTCTTCATAGAGATGTACGACAAACAGTGTCATGAAAAGGAGATCGCCCAGTTCGTCCCTGGCCTCAACGGTGTGACCGGACACGATGGCAGCAGCAGCCTCGTGCGCCTCTTCCACCAGATAGGTCTGAACGCTTTGCGGCGTCTGCTTCCGATCCCACGGGCAACCCGGTTCTCCCCGCAATCGGTCGATGATTCCCCAGATGTGACCGACGTGCAGGAAACGCTCCGCCAAGCCCTCTCGCGGGGTTTTATTTAGTGGTGTTGGGGGCATGGTCATCACGTGCTCTTCTTTGCGGCCGGCGATCGCCTGCTTTTTTCCTGCTGCAGCCAGTATTGATAGAGTTCCGAGCGCTTCCGTTCAAACAACTGCTGTACTTGCTGCGGAGTGATGGTCACCAAATACTGAGCGCCCACCTGAATGTGAGGGGCCAATTGCGATTCGCGCAGGATGGAGTTGTCTGAGGGGAGCAGGAATGTGAGCGAGGAAATCACGATGATGGCGAGAATAAAAGCCTTGGCCGCACCGACACCGCCTCCCAGGATTCGGTCCAGACAACCCAGTGCGGTACGACGAAGCAAGGATCCCAGCCAGTGCCCCAGACAGCTCAAACAAAACCAGGTGAGGATGAAAATGCCCACGAAGGTCAGCATGGGTATCCATTGGGGGTGGCTGAAATTAGTAAAGGTCCGCAGAATCTGAGCTGCAAGGCCTTCGTAGGTGTGGCTGGCGAGAAGAAAACCGCCGAGCACCCCGGCGATCCCAAAGATTTGAGAAATCGCGCCGCGCCACAAGCCCCACAACACCCCGAAGGCGAACACGATCGCCAGAAACCAATCCAATCCGTTCATTGCCGTTCCCGCCGCGACAATCCTGGTAAACGCCCATCCGTCACTAAAATCCTGCGAAAACTAGCACATCCTTGGGGACAATGCCAGGGTCAAGCCGGAGACTCAGGCTGGGCATATTCACAAAGTCGTGTTGTCAGATCCGAAGCCATCTGATAATACCTTGTTACGATCACACACCGCTTGATGGCAAGTAAGAGCTTTTGTGGACGGGGTTCGAACAGGGAGGATCCAGCGGATCTTGTCGAGAGATAATCACCAAGGGTCGGGACCGGCCACCGACATGTTGGCGTTTGACAATAACCAGGTGGTCCAGCAGCTGGCAGGTGAACAGAACAACCATCTCAAGATCATGGAAAAGCAGCTTGGGGTGCGTATTCACCTGCGCGGCAATCAATTTGTCCTCAATGGCGAGCCTGCCATCGTCGAACTAGGTCGGCGGCTGTTGCAGGAGTTGGGGCAAGTCATTGCCAAAGGCTATCCGTTATACTCCAGTGACATCGTGTTTGCCGCCCGTATCCTCAGCGACAACTTGCACGCCAACCTTCAGGATATCTTCCTGGACAAAGTCTTTATCGCTTCCAACAAACGCATGGTCACCCCCAAGAGTCTCAAGCAAAAGGAGTATATCGAAGCCATTCGTAACTATGATATTGTCTTCGGCATCGGTCCGGCCGGGACAGGAAAAACCTACCTGGCCATGGCCATGGCGGTGGCGGCTCTGAGTGGCGATCAGGCGCGACGGATCATCTTGGTGCGGCCGGCGGTGGAAGCAGGTGAGAAGCTGGGATTCCTGCCCGGTGATCTGGCCGAGAAGGTGAATCCATATCTTCGCCCTCTTTATGATGCGTTGCACGATATGATGGATTTTGATCGAGCCTCCCGGCTAATGCAGCGAGGGGCCATTGAGGTGGCTCCGCTTGCTTTCATGCGGGGCCGCACCCTGAATGATGCTTTCGTGATCCTGGATGAGGCACAAAACACCACCAGCGAACAGATGAAGATGTTCCTCACCCGTCTGGGCATGGGATCAAAGGCCGTGATTACGGGAGACATCACCCAGATCGACCTCCCCGTGGACAAACCGTCGGGATTGATCGAGGCAAAGGAATTGCTTAAACGGATACAGGGCATCTGCTTCGTGTACTTTAGTAATCGCGATGTGGTTCGCCATCGGCTGGTCCAGGAAATCATCCAGGCCTATGATCGTGGCGAACAGCGTTCCCACGACTCTCCTTAAGGGAGCAAGTGAGCATAATGCTCTGAGCAGCGAGCGGGCACTTTTCGGTTTAAGGATCGATTATGGACAAGGACAAGCGGGAGACGGAAAAACGACCTGCAAGAAGCAAGGCCCGACCTGCATCCAACGAAAAATCGATGATGCGCCGCTTGCACCATTTGATCTTTCAGGAATGGTTCATTCTGGTGGCTTTGAGCCTGGCGGTAACCTTGGTTTTGAGCTCCACCTTTATCAAATCCAGTCCCACCTATCACTTGGGGGATGTGGCTGACCATAACATCAAAGCCAAATATGATCTGCTTATTGAAGACGAGCAATCCACACATAAAAAACGCGAGGAGGCTGCTCAGGAATCACCCCTGGTCTACGACCTGGACGGAAGTGTGGCGGCCGGTATTGGTCAGCGACTGAATGCCGCTTTTGAGGTGCAGAGGCAACAACTGCAGAAGCACCTAGATACTCTTGCCGCCAACGCAGCCAGATACGCAGCGGTTGGGGGCGTCGAAAAGTTTCGTGGTGGCGCTGCCAATCAGGGGCTTCATGAGACCAACAACCGTCCTGACTTGCCGGGATCGGTGCAATTCGCCATCGAGCAGCAAAGCGTTTTTGGACAAGCCCTGGGTTTTGACGTACCGGATGCCATCTACAGCAGGCTCATACAGAAACGGTTCAGCCGGAGTATTCAAGACTTGGCGAACCAGTGGCTGCAAGGGGTCTTGGAGCGAGGAGTCTTGGCCAATCGGCCAAGTGGTGTTCAAATTGAGAACAAGGGTCTTATCATCCGCAATGTCCAAAGCAAGAGGGAAACCATGGTCGCGTCGGCCAGGGATCTCCTCGATCTGGCTGATGCCCAGCAATACCTCCAAGACCAGGGCGCCTCTCAGCCGGCCGGTACTGATCCGGATGTGATCAAAACCGCCCTCCTGTTTAGTAGCCAATTGCTCAGTACCAACCTCGGTTTTAATCTTGGCGAAACCGAAAGCCGCAAGGAAGCGGCGGTGCAGGCGGTGAAACCGGTCTTCATCCAGATCAAGAAGAATGAGATGTTGGTCCGCGAAGGACAAAGGATCGGGCCGGAGGAGCTCCTGAAGTTGCGCAACCTTGAGCAGAAGAGCGCTCAGCATAACCGTTTGATCATCTTTGTCAGCCTGCTGCTGCTCACGGCCCTATTCATAAGGGTTTTTGTGTCCGTGGCGCAGCATCACCTGCCGGGTTTCCGTTTGAGTCCCAGGGATCTGTTGTTTCTGGCCATCCTCCTGGTGATCCTGTGCATTATGACGCGGACCGCCATGGAAGTCATTGACAGCATCGGTGATCAGCTCATCTATCTCAATGGCAAGGCCATGCTGTATGCGGTGCCGCTTGCCGCTGGCGCCATGTTTTGCAGCATCTTTTTTGGAGTGAGCGTTTCGTTGATTTTCTCCCTGGTGCTGATGATTCTGACCGGGTTTTTCTGGGGCAAGGACTTCTACTTGAACTTTCTACTTTCTGTTGGGATCGTTCGTGGCGGCGCACGGTGTGGCTTCCTGCCGCAATCGAATGGCGCCCATCCACGCGGGTGCGGTGGTGGGCACCTGCAACGTCAGCATGATTGTGCTGGCGTCGCTGATGCAAGATCAGTTTGGGCCGGCGGCGGTCTTGGTGCAGTCGGTGTGCGGGTTTTTCGGTGGGGTTTTTGCGGGCATCCTGGTAACGGGCTTTGCTCCTCTTGCCGAAATGCTTTTCGGCTATACCACCGACCTCAAGCTTCTGGAACTCGCCAGCATGGATCAACCGTTGTTGCAGGAACTGATGCTCCAGGCACCGGGTACCTATCACCACAGTGTGATCGTGAGCAACATGGTGGAAGCTGCCGCCAAGGCTATTGGGGCCAATTCGCTGCTTGCCAAGGTGTCGGCATACTACCACGACATCGGTAAGCTCAAGAAGCCCTTGTATTTCATAGAAAACCAGTTTGATGGCGAGAATCGCCATGAGAAGCTGGCGCCGTCCATGAGCAGTCTCATCTTGATCTCCCATGTTAAGGAGGGAGTTGAATTGACGCGGCAGCACAAGCTGGGGCAGCCCATTGTCGACATCATTAGCCAGCACCATGGGACTCGGTTGATTTCCTTCTTCTATCAGAAAGCCTTGGAAGCCCGCGAGAAGAATAAAACCAGCAAAGGTACGGAATTACCTCCCATCGACGTAGAGGACTATCGATATCCCGGCCCCAAGCCGCAAACCAAGGAAGCCGGACTGGTGATGCTGGCGGATGTGGTGGAGGCTGCCTGCCGAGCTTTACCGGAGCCCACCCCGGCAAGGATCCAGGGGTTGGTGAACAAACTCATCAACAATATCTTTATCGACGGCCAGCTTGACGAATGCGAATTGACGCTTAAAGACCTTCATCAAATTGCCAAACGATTCAACCAGATCTTGGCCACCATTCATCATAAACGTATTGAGTACCCGACCATTGGTCCCAAAGATAAAAGCAAGGTGAATGCAGATCCAAATCAGCGTGAAACAAAAGTCGATCGCGATCGATCGGCGGCGGCTGAGGAAGGCGGCCAAGTCGATCTTAAGCGCCTTGGGTTACACTGAGGCAGAGCTCAGTATTGCGATAATCGACAATGCCAGGATCGCTCGTCTCAACCAGGACTACCGCGGGGTGGAGGGGCCAACCGATGTGCTGGCCTTTGCCATGCACGACGGGGACTACGGTGAGGTGTGCGCGGACCTGCTGGGTGATGTGGTGATCTCCGCACCAACGGCCCACACCATGGCCGTCGAGCACCAGTGCCCATTTAACGCCGTGTTGGATCTGCTGCTGACGCATGGGATCCTTCATTTGCTGGGCTACGATCATGAACGCTCACCGGCCGATGCTTGTGCCATGGATGATAAGACCCTGAATCTTCTTGAACTCCTGGGTTACTCCCCGAACGTTTTTGACTGGTATCGGACGACAAGAGCGGCAACACCGTGAGGGATTGACACATTGAAGGAAGGGAGTACCGGTGGCACGAGTAGCGATTAATGTGGATCATGTGGCCACGGTGAGGCAGGCGCGCTTGGCGAGCGAACCCGATCCGGTTACCGCGGCGGCGATGGCGGAACTGGCCGGAGCACAAGGCATCGTGGTACATCTGCGGGAAGACCGGCGCCATATTCAGGATCGAGATGTGGAAATTCTTCGACAGACCGTGAAGACCCGTCTTAACCTGGAAATGGCGGCCACGGCGGAGATGGTGGCCATCGCTTTGCGGATCCGACCCGATGTCGTGACGCTGGTTCCTGAGAAACGCCAGGAGCTCACCACCGAAGGTGGGTTGGACGTTTTGGTCAACGAAGAGGCTCTCGCCGACGTTGTCGCCCGGATACATCACGGCGGCATTTCCGTGAGTCTCTTTATCAATCCCGACATCAATCAGATCAGAGCGGCGCATCGAGTGCGCGCCAATTGCGTGGAGCTACACACGGGGACCTTCGCGGAAGCAAGTACTCCCATGGCGCAAGCTGTGGAGTTCAACCGACTGGCGGACGCGGCCAAGGCTGCTCATCGTCAAGAACTGATCGTCCATGCCGGCCACGGCGTTGACTACCGCAATATCGCGCGCTTGCGCACAATTCCCGAAATTACGGAATTCAGCATCGGCCATGCGGTGATTGCCCGCGCCGTTTTGGTGGGTATGGAGCGGGCGGTCCGCGAGATGGTCGCGCTGGTGAACGGCTAATGGCGATTTATGGCATCGGGCTGGATCTAGTCCAGGTGGAGCGGCTGCAACGCATTCTGGATCGCTGGGGCGAGCGTTTTGAAAAGCGGGTGTTCACCGCCGAGGAACTGGTGGTGTGCGGGCAACGCAGGAATCGCGCGGCATGTTTGGCTTTGCGATTTGCCGCCAAGGAGGCCTTGGTCAAGGCACTCGGTACCGGCATTCGAGGGGCCATGGGATGGCTTGACATCGAAGTGCGCCATGCTGCTTCCGGACAACCCAGGATCGTTCTTTCACCGAGAGCGGCAAGCTTTTGCCGGGAGCTTCATATCCGTTCCTGGCATCTCAGCCTGACCGATGACGGGGCCTACGGAGCGGCTATCGTCGTCTTGGAGTGCCAGGAGGATCACTCACCATGTTCATCGTAACTGCGCAAGAGATGGCCCAGTTGGACCGGCAAACCATTGAGGAGATCGGCATTCCCGGAATTGTCCTGATGGAGAACGCCGGGCGAGGAGCGGCCGCGTTTTTCGAGGAAGTCCTCCCGGATCTGCTCAATCGCCGCATTACCATCCTGGCCGGCAGCGGCAACAACGCCGGTGATGGTTTTGTCCTGGCGCGGCTCTTCTGGCTTAAGGACGCCGATGTCCGGGTCATCTGTCTGAGACCGCCCGATCGGCTAAGAGGAGATGCTCTCACCAATTTCCGCATCATGGAAAAACTTGGCGTGCCGGTTTATGCCTGGGACGAACAGGTGGATTTTGACCAGCAATGGGCCTGGATCGAACAAAGCGACGTGATCATCGATGCTATTCTGGGAACGGGCCTGCAAAGCGAGGTCCAGGGGCTTTACCGGACCGTGATCGAGGCGGTGAACGCCTTGAGTGTGCCCATCTTGGCGGTCGATGTGCCGTCAGGGTTGGACGCCGGTAGCGGCCGAGTTCTGGGGACGGCCGTCCATGCCTTGGCGACGGCGACCTTCGGACTGCCTAAGGTGGGTCAGGTAATTTCCCCGGGAGAAGACCACGTGGGTCGGTTGGGAGTGGTGGACATCGGGATTCCACCACACCTCGTGGAAACCAATGGAATTCAGCGCTGGTGGTTGGATGAGGAACTGGCATCGAGTTGGCTGCAACCGCGCGATTCGAACACCCACAAGGGTCATGCCGGACACGTGGCCGCTTGGTCAGGGTCGCCGGGTAAAACCGGCGCAGCCGCATTGCTTTGTCAAGGGGCTGGGCGGGTGGGGGCCGGCCTGGTGACTTTGTTTGTTCCCGCCAGCCTCAACACGATCCTGGAAGCCAAACTCACCGAAGCCATGACCTTGCCGCTGCCGGAAACATCGGATCAGTGCCTGGGTTACACGGCCCTGCCGGAGATTCTGCGGCAACTCGAAGGCAAACAGGCTTTCGCCATGGGGCCGGGAATTTCAGTGCATCCGGAAGCCCAGGCTCTGGTCAGGGACCTGGTGCGCCAGTGTCCCTGCCCCATGGTATTGGATGCCGATGCGCTTACTGCCATGGCGGATGATATTGACCGGTTTACCCAGGCGCAAGCTCCCGTGGTCTTGACCCCCCATCCTGGCGAAATGGCCAGGCTTCTCCAAGATACTTCCCAGGCCATTCAAGAACGACGGCTGGAGGTTGCAGCGGAATTCAGCCAGCTTGCCGGCGTTACGGTGGTGCTCAAGGGGCATCGGACCATCATTGCTTCCCCCGACGGCCGTTTGGCGATCAACAGTTCCGGTAATCCAGCCATGGCCAGCGGCGGCATGGGGGATGTGCTCACAGGAATGATTGCCGGTTTTCTGGCTCAGGGCTATGAGCCCTTCCAGGCTGCCTGTCTGGGCGTTTTCGTCCATGGGGCAGCAGCCGATCGCAGCCTGGGTGATGTGGCAAGCCGTGGTCTGCTGGCCTCTGACCTGCTCAACGAGATTCCCCGCGTGATTGGCACCCTGGAAGGTTTTGGGCGAGAGCCATAGAGTGTGTCTCGATCCGTTTTTTCCAGATTGCTTCCGATCACACCCCAAAACGGTACCTATTGGCACCGGATGAGCCATCGCCGGATTATGGTTTTTGCCATCATTTCCTGTAAGGGTGGGTATGCTTGAGCGGGTCTTCCAAACCACCAGCGAGAAGGCGAGTCTCGAACTGGGGCGGCGAATTGGGGAACGGCTCGAGGCCGGCGATGTGGTAGCGCTTTGGGGTGAACTGGGGGCGGGCAAGACCTTGATAGCGAGGGGAATTGCTTGGGGTCTCGGGGTTCCGCCGATGGTTCACATCACCAGTCCCACATTTACGGTCATAAACGAATATGAGGCGCGGCTCCATCTCTATCACTTGGATCTCTATCGAATAGCCAACGAAGATGATCTGGAAACCATTCCCTGGCGGGACGTTCTCTATGGCAGCGGTGTAGCTGTGGTAGAGTGGCCGGAGCGACTCGGTGAGGCTCTTCCCGAGGAACGCTTGGACCTCTGCCTGGAGATTGCCGGCGAGAGCGTTCGTAGAATCACCATTCGAGCCTGGGGACAACACTACCAGACACGTTTTGAAGATGCTTCCCTAGGTGTTGATAACATAGACTTCGAAGAAAGGCAGGCGTCATGCCCAGTGTGACTATGATCAATCAGCCGGTCGAACTAACACCCAATGCCCTCCTGGTTCTGCAGAAGCGTTACCTGAAAAAGAACGACCAAGGGGAAACGGTTGAATCGCCCGAAGAACTGTTCTGGCGAGTTGCCCGCGCGCTGGCGCAGGCTGATATCCAGTATGACGAATCCGCCGCGGTCGAAGAGACCGCCCAGAAGTTCTACAGGTTGATGACCTCGCTGGACTTCATCCCCAATTCGCCGACCCTCATGAATGCCGGTCGGCGTCTGGGGCAGCTGTCCGCTTGTTTTGTACTCCCGGTGGAAGATTCCATCGAGAGCATTTTCGAAGCGATCAAGCATGCGGCCATGATCCACAAGAGTGGTGGAGGGACGGGTTTTGCCTTTTCGCGGATCCGCCCCGAAAGCGATCAGGTCCTTTCCACGCGGGGAGTGGCCAGTGGCCCCATATCCTTCATGACGGTGTTCGATATCGCTACCGAAACCATCAAGCAAGGCGGGACCCGACGCGGCGCCAACATGGGCATTCTGCGGGTGGATCATCCCGACATCGAGCGATTCATCACCTGCAAGACCGACAATGAGCGGCTGAGCAACTTCAACATCTCCGTGGCGGTAACCGATGCCTTTATGAAGGCGGTGGAGCAGAATGCCGACTATGACCTGATCAATCCTCGCACCGGGGAATTGGCCAAGAGGTTGTCGGCCCGGAAGTGTTCGACAAGATCGTCCATTCCGCCTGGAAAAACGGTGAACCGGGGATCATCTTCCTGGATGTCATCAACCGTGACAATCCCACCCCGCAGGTGGGCATAATTGAATCCACCAATCCTTGTGGTGAGCAGCCGTTGCTGCCTTATGAATCCTGCAACCTGGGCTCCATCAACCTGCTGCACATGGTCAGGGCTGGGCAAATCGATTTTGACCACCTCAAGCAGAGTGGTGTGGGATGCGGTCCACTTCCTGGACAACGTCATCGATGTCAACAGATATCCGCTGCCGCAAATCGAGAAGATCACCCTGGCCAACCGCAAGATCGGCCTGGGGGTGATGGGTTTTGCGGATATGCTGATCGCGCTGGGGGTTCCTTATAATTCCGAGGATGCCGTGACCACCGCGGAAAAGATTATGGAATTCATCCAAGAAGAATCCAAGGCAGCATCGGCGGCATCTGGCTGAAAAGCGCGGCAACTTCCCCAACTATTCAGGTTCCATCTATGACCGGCCGGAAACGCCTTTCATGCGCAATGCCACCACCACCACCATTGCGCCCACAGGAACCATCAGCATCATCGCAGGTTGCTCGAGCGGCATTGAGCCGGTGTTCGCCATCACCTTTGTGCGCAAGGTTCTGGATAATCAGGAACTGCTGGAAGTGCACCCGCTCTTTCAGAAAATCGCCAAAGAGCGAGGATTCCATGATCCGGCGCTCATGAAACGGATTGCCGAACAGGGATCGATCCAGAAGTTCACGGATATTCCCGAGGACGTCAGGAGCATCTTCGTGATTTCCCATGACGTCAGCCCCGAATGGCATATCCGAATCCAGGCCGCTTTCCAGAAATATACCGACAATGCCGTGAGCAAGACCATCAATTTCCCGTTCTCGGCCAAACCGGAAGATGTGCGGGAAGCCTACCTGATGGCCTACAAGCTCGGGTGCAAGGGTCTCACCATCTACCGGGACGGCAGCCGGGACGTCCAGGTGCTCAACATTCAGCGTAGACCCCAATACCCTCAGGTGGAACCGCGTCCGCGCCCCGATGAGACTTTCGGCGTCACGGAGCGGATCAACACCGGCTGCGGCAAGCTATACGTCACCGTTAACCGTGATGAGTACGGGATCTGTGAAGTGTTCGCCCAGATGGGCAAGGCCGGTGGCTGCGCCTACTCCCAGATTGAAGCCACCAGCCGTCTGATATCCCTGGCCTTGCGTTCCGGGGTCAAGGTGGAATCCATCATCCGGCAGTTGATGGGGATTCGCTGTCCATCGCCGGTGTGGCAAAATGGCGCCCAAGTGGTGTCGTGCTCCGATGCCATTGCCAAGGTCATCAATCACCATGCCGATGCCAATATTGCCTTTCCCATGGCGGAAATGGGCGCCTGCCCGGATTGTGGCGCCACCGTGGAGCACGAAGGCGGCTGCATTGTCTGCCGCTCCTGCGGATTTTCGCGATGTGGGTAGACGGATTTCTGCCCAATGATGCACGGCTTCAAGGCACCTTCGAACACGGTCGATGATCCGTTGCAACACCCATGGAATGTGACACCGCGGGAGGCCATTGCCACACAGAAGGAACTGGCGCTGCGGATTAGACTGCAGCCCTTGCCGGAGCAGTTCGAGGTGCTGGCAGCCGCTGATTTGGCCTATCTGAATTCGTCCCGGCAGGTGATTGCGGTGATCCTAGCCTTCGAATGGCCCACACTGAAGGTGTTGGAATCGGTCCACGTGGTGGAACCGATTCATTTCCCTTATGTGCCGGGCCTGCTCTCTTTTCGTGAAATCCCCCCGTTACTTGAGGCATATGAAAAGTTGAACCGCCCAGTGGACGTCTTCCTCTGCGATGGACAAGGGCTGGCCCACCCACGCCGATTGGGGCTGGCCAGTCATCTGGGCTTGTGTCTCCAGATTCCCACAGTGGGTTGTGCCAAGAAGCGTCTTTGCGGCGAGTATCAACCCCTGGAGTTACGACAGGGCCGCCACACACCCCTCATCCATAACCACGAGAGAGTTGGCGATGTGGTTTGTACCCGTGATGGGGTCAAACCGGTTTATGTTTCCCCCGGTCACTTGTCTGATTTTGACAGCTCTCGTAGCTTGATTCTCAAGTGCCTGCGGCGCTACCGCCTGCCCGAGCCGCTCCGTCAGGCCCACCAAATGGCCTCCCACCTGCGCCGGCAACTGGCAGGTATACCGGTCAAAGAAGTACGAAAGTCCTAAGCAGATGTCCCGGATGCAATCCTACCTCCGTCTGATGCGCCCCCATCAATATTCAAAGAACGCTTTTGTTTGGTTTCCTCTGTTTTTCGGTCACAAGGCCCACGACCTTCTTGCTGTGATGCAGACATTGGCAGTATTTGCTTTGTTCTGCCTTATGGCCAGTGGTGTCTATATTATAAATGACCTGAAAGACGTCGAGGCAGACCGCCGTCACCCCATGAAGAAGAACCGGGTGCTGGCAGCTGGACAAGCGAGTCGTGCCGAAGCCGTCATCCTGAGCACAATGTGTATCGGCGTTTCGCTGAGCGCTGCGATCCTTTTGCTCGACCGAAGGTTGGGCCTGATTCTGGGTGCCTATCTGCTGCTGAACGTCGCCTACTCTTGGAGGCTCAAGCGCGTGGCCGTCATTGATGTGGTATGCATTGCCGTGGGTTTTGTCCTGCGGGTCTTCGCCGGGGGCGTGGCAGTGGAAATCCGGCCAAGTCATTGGCTCGTGCTGATGACCTTTCTTCTGGCGCTGTTCCTGGCCCTGGCGAAACGTCGCGATGATTTACTGTTGGCCACTTCGGGGTACAAGCCCCGGGAATCCTTGGATGGCTATAACATGGAGTTCATTTCTCTAAGTATGTCACTGATGGCGGCCGTTATCGTGGTAAGCTACATTCTCTATGCAGTATCACCGGAAGTGATCAGCAAGCATCACACGGAAAACCTTTACTTAACTGTGTTTTGGGTCATTTTGGGTCTGTTGCGGTATATGCAACTCACCATTGTGACACAACAAAGTGGTTCCCCAACGATGATCTTGCTCAGGGACCGTTTCCTCCAAGCAACGATCGTGTTATGGATCGCGAGCTGTTATGTCATCCTTTACCTGTAAAGTTTGGGACTGCAGCTGCAAGTGACCCGCAGTCCTGCTCCTGATGAGGTTCAGGGCAGCATCAATTTCGACGGGAGGGCTATGGATCGCGAGATTTGCGGGTGGGGACGCTACCCACGCATTCGTGCCGACGTTTGTCACTTTGACGATCTCAGCACGCTCCAAGACCTCTTGGAGGATGCCTGCGAAATCATCCCTTTGGGAATGGGTCGCAGCTATGGAGACAGCGCTCTCAACCAGCGGGTGATAAGTACTCGACGATTCAATGCCATTCTGGCATTCGACCCGCAAACGGGTGTGGTAACCTGCGAGAGTGGCGTGACCCTGGCTGATTTGATTGAGGCATTCCTCCCCAGAGGCTGGTTTCCACCGGTTGTTCCCGGGACGAAACACATCACCCTGGGGGGGGCCATCGCCAGTGACGTACATGGCAAAAACCATCACGTGCGGGGTTGCTTCAGCCAACAGGTGCTGGATCTGCAGCTGATGCTTGCCGATGGTCACGTGCTGAACTGCTCAGCCACCCAAAACCGAGAGTTGTTTCGCGCCACCTGTGGGGGGATGGGGTTGACCGGCGTGATTCTGACGGTTGCGCTGAGGCTGCA
Organism: uncultured delta proteobacterium; assembly: GCA_963802715.1. Classification (GTDB taxonomy): domain Bacteria; phylum Desulfobacterota; class Syntrophobacteria; order Syntrophobacterales; family Syntrophobacteraceae; genus CAWDJT01. The sequence goes on along the minus strand of CAWDJT010000047.1, from coordinate 104,726 downwards.
ACAAGTACCGAGTGCCTTGATCCGGCAAACCGTGGTTCCCACCAGAAACATCGATGATGCGTTGGAAGCCTTTGAAACATACGCTCACTGCAGCTATTCGGTAGCCTGGATTGACTGCCTCGCTTCCGGTGAAAACCTCGGGAGATCGCTGCTGATCCTCGGTGAGCACGCCCCCATTGGTCCATGTCGCCTCCGGCCCGCCGGACAATGGTCTTTACCCTGCACACTCCCGGGAGCTTTCCTGAACAAAAAAACCGTCAGTCTGTTCAACGCCGCGTACTACCGCTCAAGAGCCAAAGGAGCCACGGAATCGGTGGTTTCTTTCGAGCCGTTCTTTTTTCCCCTGGATGCTATCCGTAAATGGAATCGCATGTATGGTCGACGAGGCTTTACCCAGTATCAACTGGTATTGCCAAAGGCGGCCGGCCTCAGCGGATTGAGGCAGATTCTTCGGAAGATAGGCCGCTCGGGCATCGGATCTTTTCTGGCTGTTCTGAAACTCATGGGGGTGGAAAATGACAACTACCTCTCCTTTCCCCTGGAAGGCTACACCCTGGCCCTGGATTTCAAGATTGAAAAACGGCTGTTTGGCTTGTTGGACGAGTTGGATCGTATCGTGGCTGATCACGGTGGACGCCTCTATCTCACCAAGGATGTTCGCATGAGTGCCGCCATGTTTCGACGCAGTTACCCACGATGGCGCGAGTTCCAAGCACTTCGCGCGGGTTTGGGAGCATGCTTGAAGTTTGTGTCCATGCAGTCAAAACGATTGGGAATGTAGGTTCTGGAGATCAGCCATGGTTCTTCTGATATTGGGTGGGAATTCTGATATTGGCTTCGCCATCGCGCGGCGCTTCGCACAGGCCGAAGGCACTTCCATTATCCTCGCATCTCGCAACCTGGACCAGCTAGCCAAAAAGGCCACAGACTTGGAACTGCGCCACCAGATCAAATCCAAGGCGGTGTACTTCGATGCCTGTGACTATGCATCCCATGTGGAGTTCTATCAGACCTTGGACCCCAGGCCAGACGGTGTAATCCTCGCCTTCGGCTATCTGGGGGACCAATTCGCAGCTCAACGAGACTTCACTGAAGCCCGGCGCATCATCGAAAGCAACTTCTTGGGGGCCGTGGGTATTCTGGAGATCGTTGCCGCTGATTTTGAGGCCAAAGGCCGGGGATTCATCATCGGGATCAGCTCGGTTGCCGGCGAACGTGGTCGCCAGAGCAACTATGTGTATGGTTCAGCTAAGGCCGCCTTGACAACCTACCTGAGCGGATTGCGCAACCGGCTGTGGGCCAGCAACGTCCGAGTGATCACGGTTCTTCCGGGATTTGTTCGCTCCAAGATGACCGAAAACCTGCAACTGCCGGAGCGGCTGATAGCAGAACCGGAGGAAGCAGCTGAAGATATCTACCGTGCTTACCGGAAAGGAAAGGATATCGTCCATTCAAAGTGGTTTTGGAAATGGATTATGCTAGTGATCCGCACGATTCCGGAGAGTGTCTTCAAGCGGCTTCGTCTATAGAGCTAAGCGAGATGGGGCATTCCGTCGGTCTTTTCTAGCATCCGTGCGTGGCCATTCACTATGCAGGAAGCAGGATACGCCTTGGAAGATCACGGGGTCCTTCAAACCGGCACGTCGACCACCAGCCAACTCCGCTGATGACAGTCCCGATCTTCACCTACCATGTTGAATTTGCAAGATGTTTCTTTTCAAACTGAAGAACTTCAGTCAGAAACTCCCTGGCCGCGAAGCTGTTCGATGAGATTCATGACATACTGACGCTTAGAATAACCAGGATACAGTTCCAGTGTTTTTTGAAAGGCGGCAATGGCTTCATCAGTCTGATTAGCTTCTAAGGCAAAGGACCCAAGTCCAAACCATGCCTGGGCATAATCTTTATCCAGCTCCAACGAACGTCTCGCTTCAACTATCGCCTTTTCGATTTCATTCCTTCCAAAGTAATAATACCCCTTCAAGAGATGGGCATCCGCTGCATCTGGCCGAAGGAGCAGCGCATCATCCAGAAGACGTTCTCCCACCTTCATGCAAAATGATGGAAGCTTCTTTTCTTGAACAATGAAAGCCACCGCGACGGAGAAGTTAAAGCGTGAGAAAGGCTGGTAGACATATTTTTGGGCGAAATTCCATTTGCTCTTCTGAATCTGGTTCAAACTATCTTCTTCTTGAATTGCTTCCAGCCGCTTTCGACTCTCCGGCTCTTCAGGGTTTTGGAACAATAACTGCTCTAGAAGTTCTTTAGCCATTTGCCGTTCGCCCATGTCAAGCAACTCTTGTGCTATCCATGTTCCTATAGAAAGGTCTCCGGGATCCGGTTTTCCATCTCCATTGAAATCAACATTCTTATCTGCAGATGCAGTGAGAATCCGCTGCATGGCCGATATGCCCTCTTTCTTCTCAAGAAAAAAATCTTCCGTGGGTAGCACCAGTCGACGAATATAATCAAAAGCTCGCATGGTCCAAGCGAATGCCTTTTCATGTTGGTTCGTTTTTAAGTAAACCTCCGCAAGATTGAGGGCGATTAGCGGCACAACTGAACCATCCGATGTGGCAAAAGGGTATGCCGCCATGAGCTCTTCACCACGCTGAATAGCTTTCTCATAGTCATGTTTCTGAGCATAAGATGCAATGATGAGTTGAGTTGCCACTCCGTACTCATCATCTCCTTTTTTCCCGAGACTTAACGCAATTTCAGCCTCCTCGATAGCCTTGTCATAATTCTGTACATCTCGATAAAATGCAACCCCATAGTTAACGTGTGCTCTGGCTTTCATGGGATTCTTTGTAACAGAATCATAGTATAGAGAAATGCTCGATTCCCAGACTTCATTCCTGATGAACGTGCCCAATGCAAGCAAAGACAAAACTATACACAGAACACACTCTGAAATAATACGGAAGTCTTTTTCCGATGTCTTAACAAATACAAATCTAGAGACATATATTAGTAAAGTAACAGCAGCGATGGTAAATCCAATTGAAGGCAAATATAGTCTATGTTCGAAAATCAATTCTAAAGATATAAATGTGGACTCTACCACAAGATTCAACGAAAAACCATAGCATACCATACGTGATAAGCGCGAATTTCCTTCGGTAACGAAATATAAGTATAGTGAGTAGGATGATAAAAGCCAGGGACAAAAAAGTGGTTGGAGGATTGAATAGCGAAGTCGAAAGGACGATGTCGTGATCAAATGCAAGGCGCGAGGGCAACGGCCAGATGAGTATGGACATGTACCATACAACAACGCGCGCCTCCGTCAACAACCTTTCTATTAGAGTAAAATGTCTAGTGCTGTACTTTGCAACAATCGACTGAAATGCCATTGAAGCCAAGAAGAAGACGACCATGCCGGCTAAAGCCAGGAAAATATATGTTCGCACTCGACGACTTCTCAGCCAATTCCAGATGGTTGAGGGCAAGTCAGTGCGAAAAAACCACATTTCTGTTGCAACCACCATTATCGGGAGCATAACTGAGTTTTGTTTAGACACAAAGGCACATAGTGCGGCCAACCCAGAACCAACAAAGAAGAGTGTGGCGCGTGTTTGCGAGTGGTCTGTCTGACTCTGAGCTCTACGCCCCTTGATGTACAAAGTAACACAGGTAACAAAGAAAACGGTTTGGATGGAGGCCATACGCTGAACAATATAAGTTACCGCATTGGTTTGCACAGGCTGGAGCGCCCAAAGACACGCAATTAAGAGAGGGAGGTGCCTGGGAAAGGGTATGTTGAAATGACTAGGATTTGTTTCTCTTTGAAGTGCCAGAAGCTGTGAGGTTAGAAAATAGACACCAAGAAAAGCGAGAATATGAATAATAATATTGGTCAGATGAAAGGACATCAATTCACCCTTACCGAGGGTCATATTCAGGGTAAGGGTAATCATGGGAATCCAGCGTGCCCAACCGAATTTCGTCTTGGTAAGTGAAATCATGTTGGAGACATTAAGTTCGCTGACGTGGACCTGGTGCTCATATATAAAACTGTGATAATCGTCTAGAACAGGAGGACAAGTAAGAGTATTGGAATAGGCAGAAAAGATGACCAAAACCCCCAATATCGGCAAGAGGAGATGCTCAACAAAGGGGTGCGCTTTGCTGACCAGTTTGACTCGTGTTGAGGGGGCGTTCATGACGACCAATCAATCGTTGGAGTGTATGTGACAGGAAGAGGAGATGGCCATCGAGCCCATCTCCTCCCCGGTGCGAAAGAATTCGCGGCAACTGCTCTACGGTGGAATTTAGGTCCCGCCTTCTCCGGCTAGACCAAGATTTTCTGCAAGTGTGGATGCACCGATTACCCAGGCTTTGATCCTGCCTCCTTCGGTCCTCGGCGAAAAATGCAAGCGCCCAGTGTCTGGCCCCGCGAGTCTAGCCATCCCGGCACACCTGAGCGCACTTTTCGCGGTAGTTACCGTGACGTCTATGGACGTTGCCGCGAATGCGACGGTGAAGCACGTGCTGTCCGCATCAGCCATCATGGCAACTTCAGTGGCTGCGGTTTGCGGCAGAACGGCTTTAAAACTGTAATAGGTGCCAAGATTGGTCTGTATAGAATGGACACCCGGGTAGATAAACGTAGTCAGGCGGGCTTTTGCTATGTATCTCTGATAGAAAGGCACCGCGACCGCTGCCAAAATCCCGATGATCGCCACTACGATCATCAACTCCACTAGAGTGAAACCTTTACTTTCTTTCATCTTGATAAACATTTTTCTTCTCCTTTATCGTCTTGTCGCTATCGCTAGTTTTGACCCATCAGCGTAACTTGCCCGTCCAGTTTTTGCTACCCTCCTTTCTTCCTTCGTTTCAAAAATGAACTCTCTAAGACTCCGAAAAACTGTTATGTGTACCCCAGAGCCTAGCAATATGCATGCCATCATGATGCAAGGACTGCCGCCTTATGATATCGGGAGGTTTTCTGCAAGAACTCAACGGCAACCAGAAAGCTTTCTGTTTGCCCAACGCCAAGCAATTGCTGGTCTTTCTTGGCCCCCCATAGCGGAGCAGCGACGGTAAACAACTGGTTGAAAACACCACCAAAGGTCAATGTTCATGAGTAACCCATTTAAGGGTCCGGGAAATATGTCATCAAAGGGGTCCAACTCCAGTTGTAAAGCACTCGAATTGAGCCACAACGACTCTGCTTGTACCATGAGAGCCGAAATTCTTGATCAGCATACGGTTGTGACGCTCATCCTGCCAAGCTGAATATGGTTAGCTGCCATGTGCCAAATTATGTCAGGGAAACCGCAAAAAACGTCAACATGATCTCCCCCCGCATAATTAGACTGCTCGCTAGTGGGAAATATTTCCACACAATAGGTGCCGCCGTCTGATACGGGAGCGTTTCTGTGATGGCTCTGTCATATTGAAATCACGGCATGCTTCCAACCGTTCTCGTACCCAGGGCCCGGTCGTATCCTAAGCTCATGGCGGATGATCCGCATTTCTTCGCAGAAGGTACAAAGCGGCAAAGCCAGGAACGGCAAAAAAGGCATCAATCACAGTCTGTAAGAGTCGTGCCAGCAAAGTGATCATGGCGGCATTTCCCGCTCCGACAGTCGGCGTCAACAACAACAGTAGGGCCGCTTCTCGCACCCCGATACCGCCAGGAGCGAAAATGGCCACAAACCCAGCCACATTGGCGAGGCAAGAGGCTCCAATGATTAAGAACAAGGAAGTTATGGGTAGTTCAAGGACGCCAAAGATGATCAGTGATGCCCCCGAAGTGTACAGACAGTTCTGCAGCAGTAACCCGATAAACAGCTTCACCATGGTTTGAAGGTTCAAGCGAGCCGTAAGCGGTGGCCGGCTTAGGAGCCTCAATATGTAGTTCACGGCCCAGTAGAAGATCCGAGGATGGAAAAGTAAAAGCAGGAGTATGAAAAACGCGGTTGTTAGGTCGACCTGGTGAAATTGGTTGATAGCCTGCAGCGGGGTTTGTGTTAGCATTAGAACCAGGCCAATCAAGAAGGTCGCAGCAAGGCTCAAACCCGTGATCAAAACGATCGCCATGCCACTCAGCCCAATCGGTACGCCAAATGAATTAGCAATAGCTGCATGACCAGCCAGCGCCAATACCTTTCCCGGTAAGTATTTGCCGAGCGAAGGAACTGTCAGCAATATGAATGCCTGGTTCCAGGTTAGATCTGAGCTGAGCCCACGGTAAAGGCATTGGTAGCACCAGGCGCCAACGATGTGTGAGCCGACTAGTATCAATGTGCCAGATGAAAACCACAGCAGATGGAACACCAACATGGACCGGTCAAAATTGAGTAGTGCCCTGTATAAAGCAATCGAGACGAAAAGCAAGACTGTCAACAAAAGAACTATCTTTATAACCCTGACAGCATAGCGAAAAATCGGCCGACCGCTAACCGTGTCATGGGGTTTATGTGTCTGGTCGCCAGTGTTGAGCACTGAATATAGATCCATGAGGGAAAATCAGGGTTTGATAAACGCCAAAAAACTGGAGCATTCGTCTATTCTGTAGTAAGGCGCGACTATTGAATGCGTAAGTGATATCCAATAACAACTGAAAACAGACTCGTTTATAGCTAGTGTACCGTCAATTTTGATTCAAGGACTCTATTTTCTTCCCATATAGCTGTAAAAAGCCTTTTGCCACAGTTGCCATTCATAGCCGAAGTCGAAAACGCGAAATCTCCAGCGCACCTTTGCCAAGGGATAAAGCAGACCGTTGAAAACCAGGGACAACAAAGCCTTAAAAAAGCCGCTATGCCTTTTCACTTTTTGTGAAGAGCTCCATTGCATAATGGTCTTAAATACGAAGAAATAACGTACAATAGTAGAAATGGTCTGGAATTCCCGTTTCTTCTCTGCATCGAACCATGTGATGTTTGATGAATCATAAAGCTCGAACTTCGACCATTCAGCTAGACTCTGAGGCGGCCTAAAGCCCCATTGCTTCACAACCCTGTCGTAAAGCTCAGTACCGGGAAATGGTGAATAGATAAACATTCCATTGATTCTCGCACCATTGGGATCAATGGCTAAAATCTGATCATATATACCAAGTGTTTTTTGCCTTTCTTTTTCACTTTCCCCAGGGAAACCTATCATAAAGGAAGTAAATGATTTTAGACCAGTATCCTTACATTTTTGGATGCCACTTAGAATCTGTTTGCTGGTAATATCTTTTTTGATGTCTGCCAGTGTAATGTCAGAGCCAGATTCGCCACCAAATTCTATTTCATTGAACCCAGCTCGTTTGATCAGATCGATAAACTCGTGTTCATATCTATAAAAATAATCAAATCGGCACTCACCGAAAAATTTGGTATTGATGCTTCGTTCCAATACCAGGTTACAAAATTCCCTTACCCTTTTCTTGCTGCAGAAGAAATTAGAATCCACAAAAAAGATGCGTTCAGGCCTGAATCTTTTGATAATCTCCTCAATTTCTGTGACGATAACGTGTGCCGGTTTGGGACGCCATGTCTTCGGATAAAGAGCAACTTCAGCACAAAACGCGCACCTGTGCGGACAACCGCGACTGGACTGGTATCCGAAATCTGCATTCGTCCCTAGATACTTCTCCATGGGCAGTAGATCATAAGGAAGATGGCTCACTTTGTTGAATGGCGGTGGTTTCCTCTCACCAGTAAATGTCACGCTCCCGATCCTCGTTCTTGTAGGCAATACTCTTCACCGAATCAATCGCTCGGTTCCCTTGGAAGTACTCAGCAAGTTCCACGACAATCTCCTCCCCTTCACCCTTGACGGCGATATCCACCAAGGGATGCGCCGCGGTCTGTTCAGGGAGTACCGATGGGTGTGCACCGCCAAAGACCACTGGAATATCCATTGATTTGGCCATGGCTGCACACTTTAGTGCTGGAGGAATTTGCATCGATCCGCTCATGTGAGAGACGCCCAGATATAATACGCCTTCCAAATCGGCTGTGGTTAAGTCTTTAACTCTCAAATCGATAAGTCTCGTTTCAAAGCCATTCCTTATAAGAGACTCAGCTAAGGAAAGAATACTCAAAGGAATATGGACGTATCCGCCTTTCCCGCCAGCATGAACCAAGGTAATCCTATTATTTCTTACAGGTTGCAACATATCCAACACTCCATAATGGTATGTCTAGACAGTCGAAAATAAATAGGAATTGATAGATCTTAGGTAGAAATACCGGTGTCCTAGCCTTAGGAATGTGGTTGGAAGAAAAATAGTCAATCAATATTTCGTCAAGAAACAATTTCCTAGCTAATGTGTAAATAAATAGGATAGGGAAACCATACCTTTTTATTCGAATCTCTCTAAATGAGCATGTGGTGAGCAACTTCGCAAAAGCATCTATTGAATAGCGACGGTAATGCCCAGAAACCCTGTCCGCCTCAGAAAAAAGAGCAGGGCATGCCGGTACTGAAATTACCAAAGACCCTCCATCTTTCAGAAGGGAATGCAGCTTCTGAACCGCAGTCTGATCAGACTCAATGTGCTCAACGACTTCAATACTGATAATATTGTCGAATTGTTGAGATGAACCATACCCTTGAATGGTATTGAGCTGTGCTTGAATCCCAAGCTCGAGTCCCACCCTTTGCCATAAGCTCTTCTATGGCAACCTGCGAGGGGTCGAATGATATTACTTTGTGACCAAGTTTAGAAAGAAAAATGGAGTACTCTCCAGTGCCACAACCGGCGTCGAGTGTTCTTCCAGGGATGAGCCGACTAAGCTCTTTGTAGACCACCGCATTGCGGACGAATTTTGTTGGGGAGCCACCAGCGTGAGCACTATTCCACAGTCCATGCAACCTATCATAGTCTGTCATAGAGCTCCTCGTGCTGTGAAACGGCCCAGGATGATGAGTGCGAATATCTTGTAAGAATGATCAGCCCGTTGATCAAAGTGGGATTCGAGAAGCTGTTTGGCGGCCTTGATGTCCACCATGAATGGCAATCTTTCCAGTAGTTCTTTCTTGCCAGCCTCCTTTATCCAACGAGCCATGGGCACCATGAAACCGTGCTTTCTTCTGAAGACTATGCTCGGTGGCAGGTATCTCAGAGCCACCTTCTTGAGCAAATACTTCTGGTTCTTCCCGTTGATCTTCATGGAAAGGGGAATTCGTTCGGATAGCTCCATGACAGCAGGATCGAGATATGGGGTACGCACTTCAAGCGAATTCCTCATGCTCATGCGATCAACCTTCACCAAAATGTCATTAGGCAGATAAAGGCGGCGGTCAATCAGCATCAGTGCTTCAACTTTGTCGCTTGGGATCGAAACCCTCACAAGTTCTTCTACTAGATTCCGTGCATCAGGCAAATCAGGGAAAAGCGAGACAACTTCATCGTGGGTAAAGAGCATGTTTAGCATCAGTCCGACATCCGAACAGATGGATTCTACCCGTTCTACAAAAATTCGTGCGCTTTTCACGAGGCTGTCAGCATAATAAACATCACTGTCTGAGAACAGTGAAAGGATCTTATGGATCACGCCGTTGCGTATAACTGAGGGAATCAATAAATAGCGGTCGGCAAGGCGTTGGGCGATGTAACGGCGGTACCCTCCGAAGAGCTCATCGCCGCCATCTCCACTGAGAGCTACTGTGACCTTTTGCTTGGTTTGGTTAGTCAGGTAAAAGGTCGGAATGCCAGACGAGTCCGCGAAAGGCTCGCCAAAGTTATCCATAATTGACAGACACTTATCAAGATCACCGAAACTCACATTGTACTGAGTATGCTGTGTGCCAATGGCCCGAGAAGCCAATCCTGCAAATTGCGACTCGTCAAAGGAGGCATCCCCAAAGGAGATGGAGAAAGTCTGAGGAGTTACTCCCTCCTTGGCCATCATTGCGACGATGAGGCTTGAGTCAATTCCTCCCGATAGGAAGGCGCCAAGGGGTACATCCGAGACCAACATCTTCCTAACTGCACTGCGCAGGGTTGCATCCAGCGCATCACAGAGCTCCACCTCGGTGCTTCCATCCGTGCCTCTTATGCACGGTTGGTAGTACGTCCAACTCTTCAGTCTTCCGCCCTTATACAACAAACATGACCCGGGCGTCATTTTACTTATTCCAGCGAAAAAAGAGTATGGAGCAGGAATGTATCCAAAGCGCAAATAGAGATAAATGGCATTGGGATCCGGCATAGGAGTACGACCAAGCATTGTCAATAGTGCTTGATTTTCGGATGCAAAGACAAACTTCTGTGCGTCATGGAAGTAATAGATCGGCTTTTCGCCGCAGCGGTCACGGGACAAGAAAAGCGATTTATCACGGCGATCGTAGATGGCGAATGCAAACATGCCATATAAGTGTTCGATGCAATCCAAACCCCATTCTTCAAAGCTATGCACAATGGCTTCTGTGTCTGAGGAACTATGGAAAATGTGACCTTTTAGCTCCAACTCGCGGCGCAATTCGATAAAGTTGTAGATTTCGCCGTTGAATACTAATACTATTGTACCTTCTTTGTTTGACATCGGTTGTGCGCCACCAGTCAGATCGATGATGGAAAGTCTGCGGTGTAACAGCCCCACAGGACCTTCAAAGAAAAAACCCTCATCATCCGGCCCGCGGTGAGCCAGCACCTCGGATGCTTTGTGCAACGCAGAACGATCTACAACCTCATCCTGATTGAAAATACCTGCTATTCCGCACACTGAACCAACCCTCTGAAAATATCGAGATATCTTCTTGCGCTTGTCTCCCAATCCAGGGATAGCTCTTTAATCCTCAGTGCGGCACTGGACCCCATTTCCTTTCGTTTTTGGGGATTCATTGCAAGCATGTGGATACCCTCCGCCAAAGCAAGGGGATTCTCTGTATCTACAGTGACCCCGCATTCCTCTGTCAATACTTCCAGTACTCCTGGCAATCTGGTAGCAACTGATGGCAACCCAGAAGCCATCGCTTCAAGTAGAGCATTTGGCCTGCCCTCGTGTCTGCTGGGAAGCACGAATAAATCGGAACGGGCATAAGCAGCCAAAGCTTCGTGGGGTCGAAGTGCCCCAACACAGATGATGTTGGATGATCGATCGAGACCAAACTCTTTGGGGTCACCAGGGCCTATGATCAGGAAACGCACCAAGGGGTTCATGCTATTCATTATCATGGCTGTTTCAGCCAGAACATCTGCACCTTTGACCTTGCGCAATACCCCCACATAGAGTGCAATGATTTCACTGGAACGAATTCCGTATTTTTCCCGAACATCAAAGGCTTCGTCGGCTTTCTCCACTCCATTGGGAGTGTAATGAACTTTGTCGCCTATTATTTCCCTCAGATCTTCTGCCCACTTTTGGTTAACGGCCGTGATCGCACTCGCCCTCTTTGCCACATATGCTAGCAACCTTGACGCACCCTTTCTAAAATCACTCCCTCGAAGCGTTATTAACAGTGGTTTCTTATTGATTCTTTGTGCAGGAATTGCAAGAAGACCGGTAGCTAACCAGTTTGCGTGGATAATATCGCAATCACTAGCTATATTTATTGTCTTGATAATCATAGAGATGATAAAAAATGGGATTATACAAACTAACCAAGGAGAGTGATATATATTCTCAAGTATTCCACCATTTCCGTATGCGAGTTTCATTAGCTGCCGCGGTGCATAAACAAACCGTATGATTCTAATATCGTTATCAAAATCATTGGCTTTCGCATGTACATCTCCTGGGGCAATTACAGTTATAGTTGCGCCTAACTTCGACATTGCAACAGCAAGTCGCTTTATAAAAATGCCACTCATATCATATTCATCACGCGGATAGGAAGTTGTAACAATTAAGACTCGCATCCTTGCATCATCAATTTCTGATTAAGACTGATCCAATTCAAATTATGGTTTTAGTCAGCATCGGAAACGAGAAAACCCAGATTGTCTTCTCGAATGTCAATCTAGGAAAATAATGGATTGGAAAGTGCAAAATCAATAATTCATACTAAAATACATCATTCCACTATCGTGCCTTTAAATCTTTTGAGTACTCCATGTCAAACCACATGCCGAAAAAGAGAGATTGCAGACCAGACACGAAGAGAAAAACGGAAAATAGCGCGCTAGTTGGAACGACTGGTCCCACCAATATGCGATGGGCAAGCAGGTACAAACCGGAAAGAAGCCCCATTGGAAATAAAGTCAATCCCAGCAAATAGAAAAACACCAGAGGGTGAAAATCGCGGATGACATATTTTTCTTTCATACGCCATAAGAAGCATTTCACGAGCAGCCAGGAGAGCCTAGGAATGACCTTCCGCAGGCGTATGTCGGAGCGTTCGCCAATGTTGTAGACCGGGCGTATCGGAACGTCTTTTACTCGCTGGTCATAGATATTGAGCATGACCAACAGGTGGTTGGGATAACCATAGCGAGGGTAGAGCTCGGTCAGCGGAAGCAATCTCAAGGCTTCCGCCGAGATCGCCGTATAGCCCGTTTGTGAGTCGGCAACATGCCAGTAGCCGGAAGCCACCTTGGTCAGCAGAGAAAGAAAGGCGTTGCCCAAGTACCGGTGTCTTGGAATCAAACGCCAGGCTTCGCCGGTGAAGAGTCTGTTTCCCTTCACATAATCGGCTTCACCACGAACGACTGGTCCAACGACCCTTTCCAATTCGGTTGGGTCCATCTGAGCATCACCTGCCATGACGGCAACAACATCGATGCCATCGGCAACCGCCTTTCTATAACCGCTAACGATGGCTGCCCCAACTCCCTGATTGACGTCATGCTGAATCAGTTCCAATCGCTCTGAGGTTCCGCTCTGATCCAGATAGGAACGTACCATTTGACACGTCCCGTCCTTACTGCAATCATCAACCACATACAAGCGGTCCACAAACTCCGGCATGGTCTCAATGACTCGCCCGATAAGCTGTTCCTCATTGAACGCCGGTATGACTACTCCAATGCGCTTCTGGTCCAGCATGATCTCTAACCGCTCCTCTGAGAGGTCCAACAAACAAGGCAAAAACTATTTTGTCAGTAGGAAGATTCCCAAGGTGAAAGTACATCATAGGTTCGAAAAAGGCAAAGAATGAGGTTATCCGCTCCTTGCGATTATGCACGCCTTTTTGTCCCCTGAACCTGGCGCCCGACCAAGCGTCATGGTCATAGACCATCCAGCAAGGGGAGTCACGTGCATGCCTTGTCCCAGTCGGACAACGCAGAACCGTTCTTCGGGTAGCCCCGGTACATTCGCAGGTCTCTTCTCCTCGATTTTTCCATTGACAAAATACCTATCGGCACCCGTAATGATATAGATAAATTCGCATATCGGCACAGTGCTATAATCCCGGATTGAAAATCTAGAATGGGAGAAACAAGGCCAGCTTACTAATGCTAGTTGAGGGAGGCCCTAATGTCCGCACCTGAAGCCAAAGCTCGACCTGGGATCGCGATTATCGGTTCCGGTTACTGGGGTAGGAACCTGGTGCGCAATTACTATGAGTTGGGTGCTCTGAAGCTCATTTGCGACAAGGACAGAGGCATTTTGGAAGACCTGCGGGCGAAGTTTCCTGGGGTTGAGTCATGCCTGGCCGTATCGGAGATCTTGGCTCGACAAGACATCCATGGGGTTGTCATCTCCACACCGGCCGAGACCCATTTCAGCTTAGCTCACGAATCGCTTCTGGCCGGCAAACACGTTTTTGTGGAGAAACCTCTGGTACTCCATGAAAGTGAGGCCGAAGAGCTCATTGCATTGGCTCAAGAAAAAAGCCTCACTCTGATGGTGGGCCATCTCCTCCAGTACCATCCTGTGTTCGTTCAACTCAGAGAGCTTGCTGCCAGTGGCGAACTGGGCCGCATCAACTACATTTACTCGCAACGTCTCAATCTCGGGAAGATACGTCGTGAAGAGAATATTCTCTGGTCATTTGCACCCCATGACATCTCCATGATTCTCACCCTTGCCGGTGAAAAACCTGAGAGTGTGCTTGCCACCGGCGGTAATTATCTACATCAAAGGATCGCCGATGTAACCACTACGCACTTGGAATTTCCATCAGGCCTTAAAGCCCACATATTCGTATCCTGGCTTCATCCCATGAAAGAGCAAAAGCTGGTGGTTGTCGGTGATCGCAAAATGGCAGTTTTCGATGACACCAAACTCTGGCAGGATAAGTTGCTGCTCTATGCTCATCAAATACGCTGGGAAAAGAATGTCCCAGTGCCATCAAAAGCTGAACCTGAGCGGTTGGATATTCCCGAGGCTGAGCCCCTGCGCCTTGAATGTGCGCATTTTTTGCACTGTATCACCACCGGTGAGCAGCCCCAAACCGACGGTCATGAAGGTTTAGGTGTGCTACAGGTGCTCAATGCGAGTCAACGCTCCCTCAATGAAATGGGCAAGAGAGTAGTTCTGGGCAGCGTGATCGCAGGGAGTACTGATGTGGGAGGAATGCCTTCCTCATCAATTTCCGCTCAGAAGGCTGTTGCCGTCAGTGCTGAACGGCACGTTGCAGCACCGCGGGAATTGACAGAAGCGGTGCCTCAGTTCTTCGCCCACCCGACTGCCATTGTCGATGATCATGTCTCCATTGGCGTGGGTACCAAGATCTGGCATTTCAGCCACATACTGTCCGGTTCCGTCATTGGAGAGCGTTGCACGATAGGGCAAAACGTCGTCATTGGCCCCGATGTGCATATTGGGAGTGGGTGTAAAATTCAGAATAATGTCTCAGTATATAAGGGCGTGATTCTTGAAGATGATGTTTTCTGTGGTCCGTCAATGGTTTTTACCAACGTCTACAACCCCAGAGCCCACATTCGTCGTATGGATGAGCTGCGATCCACCGTCGTGAGAAAAGGAGCAACCTTCGGGGCAAACTGCACCATTGTGTGCGGCCATACCATTGGTCGATACGCCTTGGTTGGAGCCGGCGCAGTTGTGGTGAAAGACGTGCCCGATCACGCTCTAATGGTAGGCAATCCTGCAAGGCAGATCGGCTGGATTTGTGAATGCGGTACAAGGCTAGAAACCGACCTTACCTGTCCTGCATGCAGGAAGAACTATCAGCATGAAGAAAACCCTTGCAATCCGCCGGCAGCAGGATTGGAGCTCTGTAAGATCTAGAGGTCGGAGTGGGGATGCCGATTGCCCGGCATTCCCCGCGCCAATTCGCAGAAGCAGATCCCGACGCATCTTCCCTTTCTGCCAGAATGCACTAAATCAAACAGGCCCTCCCAACCAGCAAGCCATGATGGAAGAACACGGGATGGCTTTTCGGCGTGATCAGATTTCCTAGGGAAGCTGAGGTTCCGGCACATTGGGCAACCAAGTGCGCTGACTTGCTGGGTCTAGCTCCAACTTGTTCATGAAATCTTTAATAGCAGGCCGCGTCGGGCAGAGAGGGTAGAGCTCCAGAACGGCGTGGAACGCGGCGATCGCCTCCCTATTCTCCCCCGCCTTTGCCAGGAAAAACCCCAGTCCCAACCATGCCCTGGCAGAATCTGGCTCCAGCTCCAAGGTCTTACGTGCCAACGCGATGGCTTGAGCGGTCTCGTTTCTCTGAAAATGATACCAACCCTTCAGCAAGGTTGCATCAGCCGAATTGGGATGGATTGTCAACGCGTAATCCAACAGCTTTTCGGCAGGCTGTACGAGCACGGCCGGAAGGTTGGTGGTTTGAGCCAAATAAGCTGCGGCCATGCACAGATTGAAGCGGGAATACGGATGCAGAACATACTTGCGCCAGAAACTCCAGCGTTCCTTTTCCAACTGGCTACGCTCTTCACCTAGGGTCACATTTTCTAACATGCCTCGGGCTGTTGAATCTTGAGGATTCTCCCCCAGCGATTCCTGCAAGAGGGTCTTGGCCTGCGAGTAACAATCGAATACTAACAAGGTCTGCGCGACCCAGGTTTTGACGGGCATCTTTCCAAAATCAGCGTTGCCATCCTGGTCCAGGCTCTTCCCGTCCGCCTTCGCCTTCTCATAGAGGTCTGCAAGGATCCCGGAAGCTACCTGCACCACCACGGGGGAGCGCGTAGCCATGTGCTCGTCGGTGAACAGAGCGCGAAGTACGGTTTGGTAGGCTTCAGAAAGTTGCCCTAATTCCTTGTAGGCTAGTGCGGTGCCAAGGCACGCGAAGGGCAGGGCCGCGGCACTGGCTCCTGGGGGATATCCGGCAATGAGTCGCTGCCCTTCGTCCACTCCCTTTTGGTATTCTTTCAGGCCAAAGTACGACATAATGATTGCATTGGCAGCTACAGAGTATGATTCGAAGTTCTTTTGTCCAAGGTTCAAAGCGGTGTTTGCTTCCTGAATGGCTTCCGCATAAGCCCCCTCCATTGATAGCGCCACGGCTAGATTGCCATGCGCACGAGGATTCAAAGGAGCCTTGGCGACATTGTCTCGGTTGAAAGCTATGCGGTCTGCCCAGGTCATGTTGCGCTGAAATGTGAGGAGAGCCAGCGCGGCAGCCACCATGGCAAACACGGACCAGGCAATCATTTGAGATTCCTGGCTTGAGAGTTTTTGAGTGCTTCTCGTGAGCACCTGGCTGATGAAGAGCACACTCGAAAAGATAAAGCCAATAGAGGAAAGGTAAAGCCGGTGTTCGAAAACCAATTCCAGCGGGATGATGGTGGACTCAATGACCAGATTGAGCAGAAACCAGAGGAGCCCATAGGTAATAAGCGGATACCTTTTCCGTCGGGAGAAGATCCAGGTTACGATCACCACCAGAAAAAGGAGAGAAAACAAGGTGGTGATGGGCTGAACAAGGGATGTGGAGATGACGACATCGTGTTCCAAAGAAAGCCGGTTAGGACTGGGCCACAGAAGGAGCGAAACATACCAGGCTAGGACACGCCATTCCGTCATCACTCTTTCGGCGAGCGTGAAGTGCCTCTTCTCGTAAATGACGAGTAGGTCCGGAACAAGATTGTAGCATAGCAGGGCCAAGGCCAAGGCCATCATCGTCGTAATCACGTAGTGTTTGCGACCAAAAACAAGGATTCGATGAAAGGTGTCGGTGCGGAAGAACCATGCTTCGGTAAACAGCAACAATACCGGGAGGATGAAAGAGTTCTGCTTGCACAGGAAAGCAAACCCCATGCATATAAGGCTGCCCCCCATGAGCAAGGCAGCCCTCAATCCTAACTTGCCGTTTTCTGTTTCCATCAGAGTACGGGCGATCACATAGAAAGCCACGGATAATACCGAAAACAGCGTTACCAAGGAGGCCATGCGTTGTACCAGGTACGTTACCGCGTTGGTTTGAACGGGATGAAGCACCCATAGTCCGGCCGTCCACAGGGCAACGTGCCAGGGTGCCGGTTGCCTTGAGTTGGCTGGGGCACGAACCGCTTGCCAACTTGCCAATGACCTGATGAGAAAAAACACGGCGAGGGAAGTCAAGAAATGAAATGTGAGATTGCTGAGGTGGAATGAGGCAAGTCTGCCTCCGCCAACGGTCATGTCAAACGAAAAGGTAAGCATCGGAATCCAGCGCTTCCATCCAAACTTGGTTTGACTCAAGACGAGGATCTTCGCTAAAGACCAATCTGATGATTTGACCAATGGTTCGTAAACAAAAGCATGGAAATCATCAAAGTATGGAGGCGCATGAAAGGTATTGGAGTAGGAAAAAAAGACCATGATACCCAAGATGAGTAAGGCACCGCTGGCGGCCCAGCGCGCAGGAAGGCTCAACGGCATGAGTCCGGTTCTCATTTCATCAAAGGACTAGGGAAGCTGTGCATACTAGCCGCACAACCTCCCTTGTATGTGGGCCCCGTGGTAGACTGGCTTTGCTTACCTTAGATCCAAGGTGGTTACCAGCACGCCAGTCCACTGCCACTTGCCGATTTTGCCGGTCCGTATGACCGCACCAGCGCTGAGCTGCTGGCATGAGCTGTTGGCCATGGAGCTGATGCCATGGACTGGTTGTGCCGGAGCTCTTGATTGTGATGCTCAGGAAGCTTCCGGTGCCAAACGTTGGGGTGAAAGACCTCAGATCGGCGCCAGCGGTAATTCCGTCCAGCGCAGTCGGCAATTGGTTGGACATCGAATAGGCAGCACCTATGTTTGTCTCGATGGCATGTATCCCCGGGAACATCAAACTTGTCTAGCGCGATTTCTGAACCTATTGTTGACAAAACGGGACCGCCATAGCAGCCAAGATACCGATGATGACCACAACGATCATCATTCCCACCAGTATAAAATCTTTATTTTCTCTCATTGTAGTCAAAACTACCGTTTCTTCCAAGAAAGCTTAAAGCGTGATGGAGAGGGTCATTCCGGTTCTGCCGTTCAATGCCCACCCCCGCGTAGCATCAGGGACACATTCACAATTCCGGGATCATCGAGGGAACGCTTCGCGGCAAAACCAAAGACCTGACAGAGTCTCAGCATCGGCCGGTTGTCACTCAAGACTTCCCCGTAAATCTCCACAATCCCACGACTTCTGGCGTATTCGATAATGCGCCGCAGCAACACAGGGCCAAGGCCCAGACCGGTCATATCGCTTTGCAGCAAGATCGCGAATTCGGCGCGCTCATTGTCCGCGTCCGTCATAATGCGTGCGCCTCCGTAAAGTTCCGACTCTCCGCTGGGACGCTTGCCAATGAGCACCAGCGCCATGTCCCGGTCATAATCAAGCTGTGTGAGGCGGGCTGCCAGGCTGTGAGACAAGGTTTTCATGCGGTTGAGAAAACGGAAGAAGACTTCATCTGGGGATAGCCTTTGGAAGAGATCAACATACAGCGGTTCGTCCTCCGGTCGTATAGGGCGGAGCAATAGGGTATGGCCGTCGGGGAGTTTGAGAGTCTCTTCCAGTTCCTTGGGGTAGGGGCGAATGGCCAATCGCTTAGCAGTGGGAAGCGCTCCGCCATCGATCTTCATCCAGGCATCCACGGCAACGATTCCTTGGCTCCAAACGAGCAAAGGGTTGATGCTGATTTCTACGATCGCATCCAGGTCACAGACAAGTTGTGAGATTTTGACGAGTGTGTGGGTGATGCTTTCCAGGTCGGCGGCCGGGACCGACGGAGTTCCTTCCAGAACGCGGTAGATTCGGGTTCGCTCGATGAGTTCGCGAGCGAGGTTAAGATCCAAAGGGGGGAGTGCCGGGGCCAGGTCCTGGATGGCGTCAAAGACGGTACCGCCCTGGCCGAAAAGGAAGACCGGGCCAAGACGTGCTTCTTCCACCACCGCGATCATGAGCTCATGACTTGCATACCGAAGCATCATGGGCTCAATGCAGAACCCCTTCAGGGATGCTTGTGGCAGAGTGTTGGCGATGCGTTCCCACATGGCGGCTGCGGCTTCCTTCACCTGCTGGGGGTTTTCAAGATGGAGAACCACGCCGCCCACGGCCGATTTCTGAAGAATGTCTGGTGAAAGGATTTTGAGAGCCACCGGCTGGTTCATGGCCATGGCGATTTCCGCCGCTTCCTCAGGGGTGGCCGCCACGCGAGTCGGGACGACTGGAACGCCATAGGCCTCCAGCACTCCCTTGGCCTCAGGTCCAGTGAGCCACCCTCTTCCCTCAGCAAGAGCCTCTAAGATGATTCCCCGGGCTTTTTCGGTTTCCGGGATAAACCTTTCAGGCATCGGCGGCACCGTTTGCATAAGCCGGCCCTGAAGATGGCGATAACGGAATGGCTGCATCACCCCTCGCACCGCCGCTTCCGGGGTTTCATAGGAGGGAATGCGGCTTTTCGCAAAGATCTGCCGGGCTTCAGCCGCGCTGCCGTCGCCCATCCAGCCGGCAACCAGCACCGGGGCAGGGGCAGGGGACTTGGCGGACCGTTTTCGCAAGGTAGCAATCACCGCTTCAGCTGTTTCACAGCTGGAGGAGAGAGCGTTGGAAGCATGCAAGGCGAGAACGGCATCCACTCCCGGGTCGGCTAGAAGGACTTCAAGAACATTGGCATAGCGGTTTCCGTTGGCGTCGAGACCCAAGTCCATGGGCAGCTCTGGTGACCAGCCCGAAGCCATCAATCCTGCAAGGCGCAGAACGGATTCAGATGCGAGATCGGCAAGGCACCCTCCTTGTTCGAACAAGGCGTCCGCAGCAAGCCACCCGAGGTCTCGGCCGTTAGCGAGAATGGCAAACCGGTCGCCGGCCAGCGACCGAACCGTGGTCAGCGTTTGAGCCGCATCCAGGAGTTCCTGAAGCTGAGATACCTCAACAATGCCACAACGGCGAAACACGGCGTCAAAAAGGCCTGAAGTTCTGATTCCCGGCACCAGGGGCGAGGTTGAAGACCAGGTTGCCCGTTGGAACCGGCCCGCCTTGAGAGCAACAACCGGCAGGTTGCGGGTAGCAGCTCGGGCCGCCGACACGAACTTGCGCACCTGCGTGAGCGACTCGACAAGGAGGAGAATGGCTCGGGTATCCGCATCATTTGCCAGATAGTCGAGCACATCTCCACAGTCCACATCGGCCATCTGACCCAGCGAAATCACGTGGGAAAATCCAAGGTTGCGGGCTGTAGCCGATTCCAGGACCGGTATGAGAGCGGCCCCCGATTGGCCGACCAAAGCCAGGTTCCCCGCCAGGGGTTGGACATCGCCAATGCTCGCATTGATCAGGGCGCCCGGGACTACAATGCCGAGTGAACCAGGTCCGAGCAGCCGGAGCGCGTGTGGCCGTGCCGCCTCCAGCATGGCTGCGTGCAGTCGGCGAATCTGTTCCTGGTCGCTATCGTCGCATCCGCCGGCGATGACGATCACCCCCTTAGCACCGCGTGAGCCAAGTTCACCAATCAGCACCGGCAGCGATTCGAGGCGAAGCGCTGACGATGGCAAGTTCCGGACTCCTGGGGAGGCTGGGGACATCACGAACCGTGGGGATCCCTTCAAGCACCGCCCCATTGGGAAGGACTGCGGCGATTTCCCCTTGGAACCCGGCCTTGAAAAGATTTCGACATACCGCGGCACCGACCCACGGAGCTTGCTGATGGGTTTCGACGATGGCGACGGATGCCGGCTTCAACAGATGATCAAGGTTGCGTATGGACATGGGGAATCCTCGCTCATGGGATGAGATCCGCGCTGGGATTCCCGGATCGCCGTGCGGACGCATGGCTACAGCTCGGGAAGGCGGCCCGGGCCGATGGTGATGATCCGATCCCCTGGGGCAACGGTTGTTTTGCCGGACGGATTGATGTGAAAGGTCTTCCCTTGGTGGATACCAATGGCCACGTGCCCTTTTTCCCGACAAAGCGCGGCAAACTCGGCAATCGTGGCTTCTCGAGTCACGGCGGTCAGGTACAGCTGTTGCCCGCCACTGGCGCTCAGCAGGTCGTCCATCACCTCCTGGATGCCCGGGTTGAGCAGTTCCTGGCTGAGAAAATGAGCGTCGAACCGTGAAGTACAAACGATTCGATCGCAGCCGGCCTTACGGAGCAGTTCCTCGGAAGCCGGGTCCACGCATTCAACCACGGTGTTGGCTTTGCGGTTGCGCCCTTCTATAGCCAGCGCAATGGTGACGTTGAGATTGTCCGACGCCGGATCGCTGGGATTCCGGCAGAGGATGACGGCATGGCGCACCGAGTCGATGGCGGCCCGCGACAGAGTGCCATCGCGCACCGGATTGCCGCGAACGAAGTGAATTCCACGCTTTACCAGTTCCGGGGGAAGTTCTTCCAGGAACTCATCCACCAGCACCACCTGCAAGGATTTGCCGACACTGGGATCCAGGCGGAGTTCGTCGACAATGCGTTCCACCTTGCCCAACCCGGGAAAGTTGAAGACCACCAGATGATCTTTGAGGTCAAATGAGGACATGCCTTTGATTTCCTTGCTCTTGGAAGTGACGAGTGCCGCTGCGACCACCGAGAGAGCATAGCCGAGGAGACCGATCCCGAACACCATCACCGGCCATCCCACCAGAAAGCGCCCGCCCGTCGATTTGGGAAAGAAATCGCCGTAGCCCACGGTGGTCATGGTGACCACGGTGTACCACAAGCCATCATACCAGCTCAGTTCGGGATTTTCCGATAGTTCAAAGTATACAAACCCCGTTGTGCCATAGAGCAGGATGACGCCCAACAAAACAAAGATGCGCATGGGAACCGGCGGGTTCCGAAGGATGTGACGAAAGAGATGATGGAGAACCTGAAACATCACTGAATACGTCCCCGCCATTCATTGAGGAGCGCCAGCGCCCTCGAGGTCACTTCGGCGTTGGCCCAGAAGCCGCGTCGTCCAGCCCTGGCCAGTTCCTGTTCCTGCAAGTAGAGGGACATCGCCGGGAACGGGTAGACCGTGTATACCAGCACCAGACCATCTTTCACCAGGCGAAGTCCGATGTCTTGGTCTTCCACGTATAACATCGCGATATATCTTCCATGTTTGTCTTTGGGTGTGGCATGGAGAAGCACCCGTATGGGCCTGTCCTTGAGTGAGCGTGACAGGGTGTCGATGGTGGCCTGCCCGTAAGGTGCGGCCACGTCTTTGGCAACGCTGGCGTCAAAGGCCTTGATGCCGAGAATCCGAACGAGGACCGGCTGCTGTTCGCTTTGGGCAACCAGCACGGTGTCGCCGTCGATCACGCGAACCAGGGAGACGATACCACCGCTGTCGATCTTGCCCCCGCTTTTCGTGACACTGCGGCGTACCTGTTCGACGCTGAGGCCGAAGAACAGAGAAGCACCGAGAAGCACCGCGATACATCCCCAAAACAGATAAGCTTGGATTCCACTCTTCCAGGCCACTATCAATCCATTCCGCTCATCCGCAAGGGGGTCCTCCGATCTCCGCGGTGCTCTTTTCGCTCAGTAACCCGGTGACCAGAATCAAACCGGCGGCCCGCGTCAACTGGCACGGCGGCTGATGATAACGCCTGCACACGGCGGCACTCCCAGCCCCTACCGCAGTTGCACATCCTCATAGCATCTGTCTACCACAAAACAGCAATGCATCGAAAGTCTTTAGAGCACCAGCGGTATGCGGCTAAAACAGTCATCCGCGGCATTCAGGTTCATCTGAAACTGCCAAAAGTAGTTTGACGGGGCTGATGCAACACCGTAGGCACTATTATATAGTGATTGCCGTGAAACTTTTGCTTGACAATAATCACAACTAAAAATATTTATAAAACTGTTGGTATAGAATCCTATGTTTCGAGTCCCCAGACACACCCCGTTATGTAGATGCCGAAACTTAAACTCCAGAATTGACTCTGGAGGGTTACTGTTGTTTGGTCGCCGAAGGGTATGCCTGTGTCTTCAGCCGTTCTGATTGATGTAGCTCCACCTCTTACCAGCTGTATTAACTTCATATGCCGCGACTCCTCCTGGTTGACCATGGACGTTAGGGAATTCGAAAGGCTGGGGTAAGCGTTCCGCCCTTAGCGATTGGCTTTTTGGAAAAACAAGACCTTATGGCGGTCGGGAAGTCAGTAGGCTAGCATCGTCCTACGCATAAGTGGCTGAATTCTCTTCTGTTGCCAATAGCTAACGGCTGACCGGTGAACGCTTGCCCGGCGGGTGTGACTGCCGGGCAACAGACAGCCGATTGATGTGCACCCATAAGCCTTGGGCAGAAGCAAGAGTTAGGGAATTCCATGGTCCTGGGCTCATCGGCGCTATTCCATGGGCAACATGGGGCCTGATCGAGATCTTTTATAGGGTGATATTTTAAGTAGTTAGATGCTTATATTGGAGCTAAAGTTATTCATTGCCATAGCTACTGCTTAACCAGCGCGGTAAACGTTTGCTATTATCATTGATACATAATAAAGGCTATCGTCAATATGCTTATAAAAAAATCAATTGCTGATCAACTATCTACAATAAAACAGCTGCCAACACTACCACACATATTGTTGCAGCTCATAAAAGTGTGCAATCAAGATAATGTTAAGCTTAGTGATATAGCCAAGATAGTTGAAAAAGATCCTTCACTGATTAGCAAACTACTAAAGCTGGTAAACTCCGCCTATTATTCTCCATCTCGAAAAATTGTCAATGCTGATGATGCAGTTGGTTTTCTTGGTACAAATGCTGTCAAAAGTATTGCAATCTGTAGTTCAGTATACGAAGTCTTTCACAAGACCAGTATGAATCCAATCTTCAACATGAAGCTATTCTGGTGGCATTCTTTGCGATGCGCCATACTGGCAAAGCGAATCGCCAAAGCAATCAAGTTCAATGGCGCTGATGAGGCTTTCCTGTCCGGAGTGCTCCATGACATCGGCAAGGTGGTAATGTGGGTGAATTTCCCCAGGCAATACGCTGATCTTCTGAAAGCTCATGCCAACCAACCAGACCTGGTCTTGGCCGGAGAGAGTCAGATGGGGGCTACCCACGCAGAGGTTGGAGCGTGGCTGTTGGACAAGTGGAACTTCCAGTCATTTGTCGCGGACTCCGTTCTCTACCACCATTACCCGTTGAACAGAATTTTGGATGGTCTGCCATTGGTCAAATTGATCTATGTGGCCAACGCCCTATGCACCGAATCCGACCAACGATTGGAGCAAGGTTTCGAATCAGCCAACAAGGTTTTTGGGTTTTCCCGAGCTCAGGTTGAGGAACTGCTGTCGGAAACCGATGGTGAGCTGAAAGGAGTCTCTGAATCCCTGGGCATCGAGATCGAGCCTCAACCTGCCAAGGAGACCGCCACAACGGAAAGTGATCGGGATCGACGAAAGGACCTGGCCCAGGAAGTCAGGGATCGTTCCCTGTTACTGGGCACCATTGAGAATCTCCTGGGGGCAAGCGATGAGCAGGCGATTCTGAGGGAATGCTACCATGGAATCCAGACGCTGTTCGATATCAGCCGCATCCTTTTGCTGACTTACGATTCGGAGAGCAAAGCTCTTCGTGGCATAGCCCTTCCGGAAGACACGCAATTGGCCATGATCAACGATCTGTTTGTTCCTTTGCAGATGGAACACAGTCTCTTGATCACTTGTCTGCGAAAGCGAGCAATCCACGATTCCTTCGGCCGAGCATCGAACTCCATGCCGGCGATCTTGGATGAACAGATCATTCGCTTTCTTGGTAAGGAAGGAATCCTCTGTATTCCCATGCTTGCCTATGGTGAACCCGCCGGTGTGATGGTTCTCGGCGTAGATCCGGTGGAATTCTCTCACCTGGCGACTCAAATCAAGTTGCTGAAGATGTTTGCGGATCAGGCGGCGCTGGCACTTCATGTCCACCAATTGAAACGGTCTCAGGTAAGCACGCTACAAGCTGAGCGTCTTGGAGCGTCCGCGTCCATGGCTCGCAGGGTCATCCATGAGGTGAACAATCCCCTGAGCATCATTAAGAACTACCTAAAGATTCTCGGGATGAAGCTTTCCGCCCACAATATGGCGCAGGATGAACTCAAGATCATCAATGAGGAAATTGATCGCGTGGTACTGATTCTTCGGAGGCTGAATACGTTTTCTGAAGATCGAGTCAAAGATGCTGAAGCCGTGGATGTCAACGAGTTGTTGTCTGATCTTTTGAAGATTACCAATGAATCCTTATTGGACCATTTCAATGTCAAGCTTCATTTTGACTTTGAGCCCAATCTCCCGGCCATCATGGCCGACAAAAACAGCCTCAAACAGATCTTCATCAATCTGATCAAGAACGCCTTTGAGGCGATGACCGAAGGCGGAAATCTGCACGTGCAGACGCGTCACATTTCAAGTCGACTCTTGGATGAACCGCTCTTGGAACGTCCCGAATATCCGGGATACGTGGAAATAACCATCAGTGACGATGGGCCGGGGATCCCCGATGAGATCAAGATGCGGCTCTTCGAGCCGTTCGCGACCACCAAGAAGGATAACCATTCTGGACTCGGGCTTTCCATCGTCCATAACCTTGTCAAGACGTTGAACGGAACCATAAACTGTGAGAGCGCGTTGGGTAAGGGAACAACCTTCAAGCTGAGGTTACCCATTGACGCCGGCAGCGGGGCATAGCCAGGAGAGGAACACATGCATCAGAGCCCGCGGATCTTGATTGCAGATGACGAACCTAGATTCTGTGAAAGCTTGAGGCTTCTACTAAGCAGTCATGGTTACCAGATCTCCATCACCTCCTCCGGCTTTGAAGCACAGACTCTTCTATCGAGCCATCAATTTGATTTGGCCCTCCTGGATCTGGTTATCCCCGATATAAACGGCCATCAACTGATGGATTATATCAATTATCATTGCCCTGAAACCATGGTGATCATCATCACTGGAAATGGCAGTGTCGAATCAGCCGTGAGCGCATTACGGCAAGGGGCCTACGATTACCTTAGAAAACCCTTCGAATATGAAGAATTACTGACCACCGTTCAGAATGCCCTCAATCAAAAGCGACTGAAATGCGAAAAAGATATTATCAACGGAAAGTTGGAACTATCTGAAGATCGTTATGGATCGTTGGTACAGAACTCACCGGATATCATCTACACGCTCGATATGGATGGAAATTTTACCTTTATAAATGATGCTGTTGAAAGAATACTAGGATTCGAAACCGATGAGCTGATCGGAAAACATTATACTACTGTGGTTCACGAGGAAGACCTGGAGAAAGCCAAATGGACTTTTAATGAAAGGAGGACAGGGGCGCGGGCTACGTCTGGTGTTGAATTGCGCTTGAAGTCTTCTAAGAGCGAAGAACATGCAGAATCGGGTGGCGACAACTATGTCACCGTAGAACTAAAGTGCACGGGTATGTATGAGCAGCTGACCAGTCAAAAGAGCCAAGGTATTTCTAGGAACGCACGGCGTGGCCAGGGACATCAGTGTGAGAAAGCGTCTCGTGGCGCAATTACAGCAGGCCCAGAAGATGGAAGCTCTGGGCACCCTGGCTGGCGGCATCGCCCACGACTTCAACAACCTCCTCATGGTCATTCAAGGGCATATCTCCCTCATGCTCTTGAAGAGCGTCTCCACCCACCCACATTACGAGAGATTGAAAAGCATTCAGGAATGTATTCAAAGTGCGGCCACACTCACCAGCCAATTATTGGGTTTTGCCCGGGGGGGGAAATATGATGTCAAACCCATGGATGTGAATGCGGTGGTCAGGAAGACCTCGAGGATGTTCGGACGTACCAAGAAAGAGATTGTGATTCTGGAGAGGTACGGAAGAAGCATCTGGCCCGTGGAAGCAGACCTGGGACAGATCGAACAAGTACTTCTGAATATGTACTTGAATGCCTTACAGGCAATGCCGGCGGGCGGAGAGCTTGAGCTCAAGACCAGAAATGTCATTTTCGAAGAGTTTTCGCCCAGACCGTTTGGTCTGGAACCTGGGGATTATGTACGCATCTCGGTGACCGACAATGGCCTGGGGATGGATGAAAAGACTCAGCTCAGGATCTTTGAACCGTTTTTTACCACCAAGGAGATGGGACGAGGTACGGGCTTGGGGCTTGCCTCAGCCTACGGAATCATCAAGAATCACAAGGGTGTGATTGAAGTCGAAAGTAGACAAGGTGTTGGAACCACTTTTCACATTTACCTGCCGGCGTCCAAGAAGGCGTTGGAAAAGGGAGAGGATTTCTCGGAAGGGTTGTTGAAGGGCACCGAGACAGTCCTGCTGGTTGATGATGAAGTCAAGTTTCTCGATGTCGGGAAAGGTCTGCTCGAGGCGCTTGGGTACACTGTCTTGACCGCTGGAACCGGAAAAGAAGCGGTTGAAGGATACCAAGCCAACAGAGACAGAATCGACATTATCGTTCTCGATATGGTCATGCCCGGACTTGGGGGTGGAGAAACCTACGACGCCCTAAAAAGCATCGACCCCGATGTGAAAGTTCTGCTTGCCACCGGTTACAGTGCGGCGGGACAGGCGACCGAGATCCTAAAGCGCGGCTGTAACGGTTTCATCCAAAAGCCATTCAGTATTTCCGTGTTGTCCGAAAAACTGCGAGAGATTCTGGACGGGGAAGTCCTTCCGGAGGCATTGCCTTAGTCCCGATGCTGTTCGCTTGAGCTTTTTGTGGTACATAGAAGGGATTTGTGCGACAAGGACGCGGGGACAGGGAGACGCGGAGAGACGAAGCAAAACTGTTTTCACCGTATCTCCGCGGCCCCTCTCTCCCTTCAGGAATTTTGCCGGCTTTCAAGGTATTGGTAAATATCTTGAACAGTGCGAATTTTCTCCGCATCCTCGTCGGGGATCTCCAAGTCAAAGGCTTCTTCCAAAGCCATCACCAATTCCACGATATCCAACGAATCCGCACCTAGATCGTCCACCACATGGGCTTCGGGGGTGACCATCTCACGGTCCACCCCTAACTGATTGGTTATGATGTCCGAAACCTTATTCTTAATGTCGCCACTGGCCATCGGTTCCTCCTTCCATCAGGATCATGCTCACCGTTGAAGTTCATGCCAACCCTTGCGTCTTCACCAATTCTGTCCTTAGGTTCTCCCATACCGTCTGGTTTTGATTCTTGACGAACCCGAAAAACAAGATCTCCACCACGGTGGGCAATTCTTCCAGGAGCGAGTAGGCACAGTCATGGGCCAGCCATTTTTGGATGACGCCATGGACGAACCCCATCACTCCGTAGAATACGGTTTGGAAATCGACATCTTTAAACACCCCTTGTTGTGTGGCTTCGTATACTTTGCGTTTCAGTGCCGGCAGGCGTCGCAGCACTTTCTTAATGTAAAGCTCGTGCATTTCGTTGCCAAAATCGAGATGTTGCTGGACAATCACCCGGTAGAGGCGCTGATTGTGGTCGAAAAAATCAAAATAGACCCTCAGGTACTTGATAATCATGGTAACAACGTCGTCGTGACTTCCCAAGACATCACTGGCACGGTGTTCCAGATCTTCGAGGCGGATCCGCACCAGTTCGTTAAAGAGCGCTTCCTTGTTGGCAAAATACCGATACACGGTGCCTTTTCCAAGCCCCGCATGTTCGGCGATTTCATCAACCGTGGCAACATGGTAGCCCTTATCGGAAAAGACCTCGAGGGCCGCTTCCAAGATCTTCTCCTTGGTGGACTGCCGCGCCACGGCAAGACCGGAGGAAGCCGGGCTAGTTTCCCCCAACAGGCGCCCGAGCAACAGCGCATGGAATGATACGGCCGTCGTCCCGCATTGGACGGCAACGTCTTGCAGTACCTGGCTCAAGGGGAGCAACCACTGGACCGGCGGAAGTGCCTGTGCTTGCTCTCGTGCCGCCATGAAAAACTCCACCAGTGTCTGCTGGCAAACGCCGGGACTGGTCAACTGGCAATTGGGAACCAGCTGTCCAACGATGAACTCCTCCAACAATGCCAGGATAGACGGCGTGTCACCCGGTCCCCCGGCCATCTTTCTCGCCAGGGTCTGGGCCATCTGCTGTATCCTTGCGGGGTCGCTTGCCATCATCCACCTGCCATTTTCTTCATGACGGACCAGTCGGTCATACACCACAGCGTTGCATGAATGTCAAGTTCGAACTGGATCTTTGTGCACACATGCCCACGCAGGCGCTTTTCGGCTGGAGTACAACCACGCGGCTGATGAAAAGCGAAATCTCTATGAGGCAGGCAGAGCGTGGCCGGCGAGGATCCTCCGAATCGGTCCCCTAGAGTCCCCTATCATAGATTTGCATGCGGTTGCCCTGCGCCAAGCCCAACGCCTTGTGGACGACGGCCAGAGTCCCACTGGTAAGAGGGTACCAGGGGAGGTCAGCAAGAGAAACGAAACGACAATCCAGAACGTCACTTCCCGGCAATGGTTCGCCCATTTCGCAACGGCAGAGGAAATCAATAAGGATGTAATGATATTCCACTTGGCCATGGACGTCGGGGATTACACGGTCGAGAACCGCCACAACATCCATGACCTCTGTTTCCAGGCTCGCCTCTTCTCTAATTTCCCTCCGGATAGCTTCATGCAAAGATTCTCCCAATTCCACTAAGCCGCCTGGCAACGACCATAAGCCGTAGGCGGGTTGCCGCCCGCGCTGGACGATCAATACCTGATCACCACGAAGAACTGTCGCCCCTACCCCCACCATCGGACGTGATGGGTATTGTCGCGTCATGATTTGCTCCATTTTTCCCGTCCGCTCGCTTCCGGCCGGCGCTCATTCATTGATCCCGCCTAGGGTTTGCAGCGGCGGCATGGTCGAAAGCCCTGTTCCAGCGCCTGCCAGCGACTTGTCCACGTCACCCGGTGCCGATGCGGCATTTTCCGCGCCCACGAACAATTGGGGCGGTGAAAAATGAGGCTGAAATGATTGCCAGGATAGGAGGCTTCTTCCTGGAAGTTGCACACAGCCCACATCCCCCGGCGTTGGTGCAGTGCTTCCCGTTGCGCTTCCCGAAACTCTGCAAGACGGTTGAGCCCAACAGGAGGAATCCGCAACCAGGCGAAGCCGCCTCGGAGCATGGCCGCATTGACGCATGTCCCATCCGGTAACCATACATATGCGAGCAGCCGACCATAACCGTCACGTTTTTCCCGGTCATATTCAAGTCTGATGGTACGATCCATTACCCAGTTGCGATTGGCGTCGCGAGCTTGTTCCCCATAGCAGTCAGCGGGTTCGTCACGGTGTGGCAGTTCCGGAGCATCAATTCCCAGGTAGCGGACATGTTCGCCAGAGTTCAGTACAATGCTATCCCCATCGATCACCACGGATACATGAGCAGTCTTGGGCAAACCAGCGGCATCTACTATCCGGATGCCGAGGCAGAACCACAGCAGAGCCAGCCCTAACCCCGCAGCTGCTCGGAGCTTCGATCCATGAACCATTTCCGAATCCTTTCGATGAACCACTAATGCTTTTCAGGGTGGAATTGACTTGACTTGCACCGAATCGGACTGCTAATAAATTGATGATTTTTCTTTTAATTTCAACAACTAACATCTGGCAATCCAGATCTCTAAGCGATTGAAATCAAATGACAAAGGGCCACCTTTCCAGGCCTGGGCCGGTGCGCTAGGGCGCATGATCCGGTAACGGAGATCCTGTCGCGGGCGATCCAAGCCCGGTTGCATCCACAGGCTGGGATGAATGGTGCCGGCCGTGCGACAGGATTGCTGAGCATTTGATACACAAGGGATGCCATGGGAGTATCACCGCGAATGCTGATCCGAGTAGCCATGCTGTTGTTGACGCTTTTGCCTTTTATGGTTTGTCCGTGCTTGGCCGCCGATACCAACGATAACCTTTCGCCGACTTCCAAGGACAAGGTTGCCAAAGACATGGAAGTGAGTCTGGTCGAAGCGGTCATGTGCGAAAGTGTGCAGAACCTCAGACCGGTCAATCAGGCGCTGACTTTCTCGGTTGCCTTGGGTCATGTCTACTGCGTGTCGGTCTTCAAACCAACATCCAAACCCACGATCATCTATCATCGCTGGTATCGACGCAACGAACTCAGCACCCAAATCCGTCTTAAGATCTATCCGCCCCATTGGACTGCTTACAGTGTGATCCAGCTTCGAGTGGAAGACAAAGGACCCTGGCACATCGAGGTCGCTGATCAAAACGGCATGGTTTTCGACACGCTTCGCTTTAGCATCACAGACTGATTGAGCATGACACGTCTTCTGTCATTTCTGACGACTATCCGCTGGCAGGACTTGGTGGACATCACCATCAACAGCTATATCCTGTTTCGGATGTATGTCTTGTTCCGAGGGACCAATGCGCTCCGCATTCTGCTGGGCATTGCCGTCCTGTGGTCGCTTCAACGCATCGCCGGTTCAGTCGGGCTGATTATCACCAGTTGGGCGTTGCAGGGCATTACCGCAGCCGTCGCGATCATCATCGTGGTGGTGTTCCGCAATGAGATCCGCACAGCCCTCCAGGTGCGCAACTTCCGCACTTTCATTTGGGGCTTACCCAACCGTGAGTTGTCCACGCCTGTGGAAATCATAGTGGATGCCACCTATCAAATGGGCAGAAAGCGCATCGGTGCGCTGATAGTGATACCTGGTCGAGAAGATTTGCAGGAACTGATCCATGGAGGCATCCCATGGGATGGGACGTTGTCCCGCGAAATGATAACGAGCATCTTCTGGCCGAAGGGGCCGGTGCACGACGGCGCCGCCATCGTACATGGTAACAAGATTACCGAAGTTGGGGTGCTACTGCCGCTATCTCAACGCCAGGACCTTCCCACCTTCTATGGCACTCGCCATCGCGCCGCTGCGGGACTGGCTGAGCGAAGCGACGCCTTAGTCATTGTGGTATCCGAGGAACGAGGTCGCGTATCGGTCGCCAAGGACCATTGGATGAAACCCGTGGCACAACCCGAAGACCTGCTCCAAATCCTTCGTGAACACCTCCATATGTTTGAGTGGCTGGAAGAGCGAAAGCAGAAACGGGAACGCTGGAAAATGGGATTGGCGGCCTTTCTATCACTGTTGGCGATTACCGCGATCTGGCTGGGTTTCACTCGCGGTCGTGATACCACCCTTAGTATGACCGTACCTGTGGAATACTACAATCGCCCCCCCAACCTCGAAATCTTGGATACCTCCATAAATGAAGTAAAGCTTCAACTGAGCGGCTCCAGCGCCCTCATCCGATCCCTCAACCCCGGCCAAGTTGAAGTCCGTGTCGACCTGAGCAAGTCCGTCGAGGGCACCAGTACCATTCCCCTATCCAGCAACTACATCGTGCTCCCCCCTGGGATATCGGTGAGCAGAACCGACCCAGCGGTGGTCAAGATCACGCTGGACCGACCTGTTACCAAAGAACTACCGGTCCAAGTGGATTGGGTGGGCCGTTTTGCAGGGGATTACAAGTTGGTGGAAGTCAAGGTATCCCCGGACGTTGTCAAGATCATCGGCGGCAAGGACGCTCTCGGGAAAATCAGCACCATCTACACCGCCCCGGTTCGCTTGGACAGCCTCCAAAAAATCGGCTCAATCACGACTTCATTGGTGTTCAATCCACCCACCCTGAAGTTGGCTCCAGGGAGCCTGGACCGGATCACGGTGTTTTACATGTTGCAGGACAAGCCTGCCGAAGAAGGCAAGAACCCCTAGCAAACCTTCATTGGCGAGGTTCACCCTGGCCAAAAACCCCACCCCATAAGTCCGAACGAGCTGAACCCGGTTTTGATCCAACCTCGATGCTACCGATCGATGTCCAAGCGGGGGCATGGTTCCGAGCTCGCTCACACCATTCTCACCTCTCACATAACCAACCACAAAGTGCGGCCCCGCCTCTGCCATCTCCCATGGCTGGCCATCATGGGCAACGGAATAGCGGATCGCCTGAAAACGGTGTTGGTTTGGTGGATGGCGAGGAACTATGGTCAGGTGTCATCCCCCTCTCCCGATGGGGAGCGTGGAAGCAGTTCCCGCAGGTCGGGGCACTGAGCATCGACGGCGGTCTTCTTGATGGTCCAGAAGATACTCTTGAAATGCACATCAAAATTGCTCGGCGAAACTCGCCCCAGTTCAATGAATTTAATGATCACTTCCTTAGTCATCCTGAGGACCAATTCGTCATCATCGTGCATGGGCGTTACTCGCACCGCTTCTGGCGGTGTGGTTGGAGGGCTGGGCCTACAAGGAAAAAGCCTCTGCCTGGTGGAAGAAGGCCAACGCACAATGCGTAGCAGAGGCTTTAGAGTGGCACACAATACCCCTTTAGGGCATTCCGGCACCCCACGAAGAGATTACCACAGTGGGCGAAACAGCTGCAAGCAATTGCCGCATTTTTAGGGCAACAAATGAATATGACTACTTATTTTACAGAAGATCGGGACTCGGTGCGGAGCGAAAAAAGTTTCTGTGGGTCGCATTTAGACCTTGTTTTTATTTGACATTTGCAGAAACGGGGTGATAGATAGGAACAAAAGGGTAATAAAGTGGGTATAAGGGGAAGCTAGTGGGAATTAGTGGCAACTCCCTCTTTCGCGGGCAGTCTCTTCAATACCTCGACGACAAAGGTCGCCTGCGCATTCCTACGCGCTTTCGCGATGTTCTGAAAAAAGACTACACTGATGCTCTGGTACTCACCACCATGGGAGATTGCCTGGTCGCTTACCCTCCAGAAGTTTGGCAGAAGATCGAAGATAAGGCTCTGGGGATGTCCCAGATTCAACCCCAACAGCGTGCTTTCATGCGATATTTTGTTTCCAGCGCGGCCGTATGTGAATTCGACAAGCAAGGAAGAATTCACATTCCAACGGTACTTCGCGAGAATGCTGGCCTGGAGAAGGAGGCTTTCCTGGCGGGGATGCTGACCACTTTTGAGATTTGGGCCAAGTCTAAATGGGACGAGCAGCTGAAGTCGAGCAAGGACAATTTCGAGCAACTGGCCGAAGAAATAGCCAATTACGGCATGTAGCGCTGGCCACGGGCGCTCTTCGTCTAGCCCGGGCACCATCCGCTGAGTTGTTGCTAGACTGCTCTTCCCGTAGGATTGATTTTCCCTCCCACTCTCTCGTTCCTTTTCGCCGGGAAGGCATTCAGAGACGCCGAACGCGGTTGGCTATGACGCCGGCAGCAAACAGAGACAGGATCCGGTTCCCATGCCCATTGCCGCTGATTGTCTGATGATGGCAACCCAAAGCCAACCACACACGCCGGTACTGCTCGATGAGGTCATGGAATTGCTGCAATGTCATTCTGGTGGCGTTTATGTCGACGCCACCGTGGGCGGCGGTGGCTATAGCGAAGCCATCCTGGAAAGGTCCAGCCCGAGCGGCATGGTGCTCGGTGTGGACTGGGATGTCGAAGCGTTGGCATTCGCTCGCGAACGGCTACAGGGTTTCCGTCAACGAGTCATTCTCCGCCAGGCGAACTTTGCCATGCTTCAGGAAACCATGGAGGAATTCAATCTCGGGCCGGTGGACGGTATTGTTGCGGACTTGGGGATTTCCAGCCTGCAATTGGATGATCCTGAACGGGGTTTCAGCTTTCAACAGGACGGGCCGCTGGATATGCGCATGGATAAGGGTCTTGAGCAGACAGCCGCTGATCTGGTCAACTCTTTGCCCGAAAAGCAGTTGAGTGAGCTGATTTCTTCTTTGGGGGAGGAACGATGGGCGAGGCGAATTGCCCGTTCCATTGTTCTACGCCGCCAATCACAACCCTTCACGCGCACCCGTGAACTGGCCGCCATGATCGCCGGGGTCGTGCCAAAAACCGCCGACACCCGGCGCATTCACCCGGCGACACGGACCTTTCAGGCGCTTCGTTTGGCGGTGAATCAGGAACTGATAAGCCTGGAACGATTCCTCGTTCGGGTCTTGGATCTTCTCAAACCAGGGGGACGGCTCTGTATCATAGCCTTTCATTCTCTGGAAGACCGTTTGGTCAAGCGGCATTTCAAGAAGTGGGCGAGTTCTTGCCGATGCACACCTGATCTGCCCCGCTGCCAGTGCTCCGGACAACCGCTGGTTCGCTTGCTTACCCGCAAGGCGATGCGCCCGCAGGAACAGGAACTCAGGGACAACCCTCGATCGCGCAGCGGGCGATTGCGAGCGGTTGAGAAGTGTTGAGGTGTGGCCTATGTGGACCAGAAGCACCTGGAGCGAAGAGCTTGTGGCAGATCCGCCGGCGATCAAGAAGGAGAGCCTGCGCCTCTGGACCATGTGTCTGGTTGTGCTGGGCATTTGGTTGATTGTGGGCGCCACCGTCCATGTCTGGCTTCAGGTGGAACGCGTTCACCTGGGTTATCAATTGGCGGAACTACAGAGCCGTCAGGAGCAGCATCTGTCGGTGCAGCGCAAGTTACAGTTGGAATACAATCGTTGGCGGGAGCCATTCCATCTGGAAGAAATGGGGCGCCAGCATTTCGGGTTGGCCCCAGCTCGAGACAATCAACGAGTGGTCAGCCGCTAATCCATCAGGAGGATACAGATCATGTTGGATTACACTTTTAAGTCGCCCTGCTGTGGCCGAAACCGAACCGCAGTCCTTCCCAGGCCATCTCGTTTCCCGCGGAGTCAACCGGGAGAAAGCTTGGTAAGTGTGGCGGTTGCCGGCGATTATGAGCTCTTCTCGCGCCCGGGGAACCGGAAGCCGTCCCCGACCAAGAAGGGAAACGGCGCCCCCTCGCGCCGTCACTGTGACCCATTCGTGGGTTACGGGGTCGATCATACCAGACGGGTGGCCGGAGCGTAGCCGACCAAGGATCGATTGGACCTTTCGATGCTGAGTGGCAACCAACCTCCATCCGATCGCGGGGAATTCTATGAGAGTCGACCAATCCAAACCGACATCGCCCGGGAAATGGCGCCAACGATTCTGTTGCGCGGCTTTGCGGGTGATGGTGGTGTTGGGTTTTGGCGCCATAATTTGGAAGGCTTTCACCCTGCAAGTAGTCGAGCGTTCAGCGTGGGAAGAGCGAGCCCGAGCGCAGACGGAAACGACGGTGCAGGTACCGATCTATCGCGGCTCCATCTATGATCGCCAGGGCCGCTTGTTGGCCATGTCCGTCCCCCAGCAATCGGTATTTGCCGATGGCGTCATGGTGGCTGATCCTCGGAAGACTGCCGAGCTGCTGGAACCCATCTTCCAAGAACCTGCAGCCGCAATTTTCGATAAACTGACCCGTCTCAACAAAGGGAATCGTCAACGCCGTTTCATCTGGTTGCGCAGGGAGCTGACCGATATACAGGCCAACGCTGTGGCCGAACTGAAACTACCGGGTTTGCATTTGATCGATGAGTACCGCCGCTTCTATCCTTGCCGCCAAATCGCCGGGCAGATGCTTGGTTTTGTAGGCTCTGACGGGACCGGCCTGGAAGGGATCGAAAAGAACTATGACCAAGTTCTGCGGGAACGCTTCCAGATTACCAGCCAGCAACGCGATGGGCTGAAGAAGCGCCTGGCGTTTGAATCTCCCGTGGTGAACACCAATCAGGAGCGACCTGGGTTAAGCCTGACCGTGGATTCCTATCTCCAGTACTTGGCCGAGCGGGAGCTGGAAGAAGCCGTCAAGAAGTATCAAGCCAAGGCCGGGGAAGTGGTGATACTGGACACTCACAGCTTCGAAGTCCTGGCCATGGCCAACTGGCCTGCGTTCAATCCCAACCATTATCGTCAGGAAATCGCCGACAACTGGCGCAACCGCTGTATCACGGATCTGTTCGAACCTGGTTCAACCTTCAAGGTGTTTCTCGTGGCCGGGGCTATCGAAGAGAAGCTTATCGGCACTACCGACCGAGTATTCTGTGAAAATGGCAAGTACCGTCATGCCAACCACACCATCAACGATGTTCACCCCTATGGCTGGCTGACGATCCCGGAACTGATCAAGCACTCGAGCAACATCGGCGCCACCAAGATTGCCGTACGATTTGGGCAGGAACGTTACTATCGCTATATCCGCAGTTTCGGCTTTGGAAGCAGGACGGGTATCGATCTTCCCGCCGAAGCCAAGGGGACCGTTCGTCATTGGAAGCGATGGAGTTCGGTAGATCTGGCCGCCGCCGGATTTGGCCAAAGTGTCGGAGTAACCGCGCTGCAGCTTACCGCCGCAGTGGCTGCCATCGCCAATGGTGGTACCTGGAAGCAACCTGTCATCGCCAATGGCTTTATCGATCAAGATGGGCAATGGACTTCCATCCATGAACCTCGATCGTCTCGTCAGGTGATTCAAAAGAAGACTGCCGGACAGGTGCGAGACATGATGATGGAAGTGACCAAACCTGGCGGCACGGGTATTCAGGCCGCCATCAATGG
This sequence comes from uncultured delta proteobacterium, assembly GCA_963802715.1. GTDB lineage: Bacteria > Desulfobacterota > Syntrophobacteria > Syntrophobacterales > Syntrophobacteraceae > CAWDJT01. The sequence continues at coordinate 67,159 of CAWDJT010000047.1, read as the reverse complement.
TTTCACCGTGGCCGGCAAGACGGGTACGGCCCAGATGCTGGACCCGGGTCCAAACGTTACTCTTCAACCAAGTTTATCTCCATCTTCACCGGTTTTGCCCCGGCGGACAACCCGCGCATTGCTATCACCGTAGTCATCCATGAACCTCGTGGTGCGATCTATGGTGGTGTGGTGGCGGCTCCCGTATTTCACGACGTCGCCATCCAAGCTCTGCCGTATCTTGGAGCCTGTCCTATCGAGGATGGAGCAACCCCTGGAACTTGCACGGCGAATCTGCTAAAAGCTAGCCCTTCGTCAAAGCCGGTGGCGATCCAATACACGAGCAGTGATGTCAGGGCACGGCCAACCGCCACGCGGAACCCCTTGCAAGGATCCAATCTGCAGGAGGAAACCGGTGCCGACCCAGGCAACATGCCGAATGTGGTTGGACTCAGTTTTAGAAGCGCCTTGCAGCAGCTCCAACGGCTCGATGGAAAGATCCAGATGGAAGGCAGCGGGCAGGTGGTGGGTCAGTTCCCCCTTCCAGGGACTCCCGTGAACCCTGGAGATCTGATTGAACTGGTACTGGAGCCCATGACCCTGCCGGCCCAAAAGAAAGACGAACCTTCATGACAACCACATGGATCGCCAGCCACCAACCTCTCGCGCCCAAGTCTGTGCTCTTGGCCGATCTCTTGGAGGGACTGGACGACATGGTGGTCAGTGGCGATTGGGAGTTGCCCATCCTGGGATTGTCGTATGACAGCCGCCGAGTGGGCACCGGCACTGCATTTGTGGCGATTCGCGGCACGGCCTTTGATGGTCATCAGTTCATCGGGCAGGCATTGGAAAAGGGTGCCGTAGTCATTGTCGCTGAGGAGCCCCCCCCGTCAGCCATTGCCGCAACCTGGATACAGGTCCGCGATAGCCGGATTGCGCTGGCGAAATTGGCAGCCAACTTCTACCGCCGGCCAACGCAGTCCTTGCAGCTGATCGGCATCACCGGCACCAACGGCAAAACCACCACATCCCTGCTCCTGGAAGGGATCTTGCGCGAAGGCGGTCGCCGAGTGGGGATCATTGGCACATTGGCCTACCGTTGGGGCGATCATTGCCAATCAGCGCCCATGACCACTCCCGAATCCCTTGATCTCCAGCAGCTCTTCCATGCCATGCGTGACGATCAGGTTACTCACGCTGTCATGGAAGTCTCCTCTCACGCGCTAGCCCTGGGGAGAGTGGAGGGTTGTCGGTTTCGGGCGGCGGTTTTTACCAACTTGTCCCAGGACCATTTGGATTTCCATGGCAACCTGGATGATTACTTTGCTGCCAAGGCACTGCTGTTTTTTCATCACCTTCGCCACGGCCACGGTGACACCCGGCCGGTAGCCGTGATCAATCTGGATGACCCCTGCGGACCTGATCTGCTCGAAAACACCCACGGCGAGCCCTGGAGTTACTCCATACAGCAGCCCCAGGCACAGGTCAGGGTCAAACGGGCAGAGTTCGCCGCCGACGGCATACGCGCCGATCTGATCACGCCGGCGGGCCTGTTGGAACTGCGTTCCCCGCTCTTAGGGCGTCTCAACCTCTATAACCTGCTGGCAGCGGCCACCACCGCCCTGGCCCTGGGCATTCCCGAGGACCAGATCGTGTCCGGCCTGGCAGCGGTTGCCAGTGTGGATGGGCGGCTCCAGAGGGTGCCGACCGAGCGCGGTTTCGAAGTGGTGGTGGACTACGCCCACACCCCCGACGCCTTGGAAAAGAGTCTGCAATGTCTGCGGGAGCTGACCAGCGGGCGGCTGTTGGTGGTATTCGGCTGCGGTGGCGATCGGGACCGCACCAAGCGGCCGCTCATGGGAAAGGTTGCTGCCGCTCTGGGCGATGTGGTCATCGTCACCAGTGACAATCCCCGCACCGAAGACCCGCAGACCATCATCGCCGACATCGAGCATGGACTTCGAGAAGCTGCTATTCACAACGTTGCGCCACTCATTCAGTACCGGCCCAACGGCAGCGGGTGCTACACGATTGAATCCGACCGGCGTCAGGCCATTCGACTGGCGCTGTCCTGGGCGCAGCCGGGCGACCTGGTGTGCATCGCCGGCAAGGGTCACGAAACCTATCAGATTGTGGGAAGGCAGGTCCTGCCTTTCGATGATCGGTCGGTGGTAACGGAATGGTTGAGGTCGTCATGCTGAAACCTGCGAGGCCATCATGAGCTGGACTGTAGCCAAAATCTTGGAAGCTTCAGGTGGCCGGCTTCTCCAGGGCAATCCGGCACAGCCGGTAACTCGCATCAGCACCGACAGCCGCCGGATCCAGGCCGGGGATGCCTTTATTCCGCTGATTGGGGAGCGCTTTGATGGCCATGACTTCCTGGATGCGGTGGCGAGCAGCGGGGTCGGTGTGGTGTTGGTACAGCGCGACCGGACATCCTGGGTGGCGCCTCCTCACCTGGCCGTAGTTGAGGTGGACGACACGCTTCGCGCCCTGGGCCATCTCGCTCGGTACTGGCGGCACCGCCACCCGATTCCCGTGGTTGGGATAACCGGGAGCAACGGCAAGACCAGTACCAAGGAAATGCTCACCAAGATTCTGCAGCAGAACCTTAATGTCTTGAGAAGCCCCGGAAATCTTAACAACTTGGTGGGTGCGCCGCTGACGTTGCTGCAACTTGAACCCTTCCATCACGCTGCCGTGGTGGAGATGGGTATCAACGTGCCGGGAGAAATGGCGCGGCTGGTGGAAATTGTCCACCCGGATGTGGGGCTCATCACCAACATCCAGCCGGCTCATCTCGAAGGCCTAACATCCCCGGATGCCATTCTTGCTGAAAAAGGTTTGTTGTGGCAAGAACTTGCTGCCGGGGGACTGGCAGTGGTCAATCGGGATGATGAACGTCTACGGGCTTTCGCCCAGAACCTGAGCTGTCGTCAACTTTCCTATTCGCTCTCCGATCCTGTCGCCGAAGTGCACATCCACGGCAACGTGTTCCTACACGATCACGGCAGTGACTTCCAACTGGTCCTGGATGGCCAGACCATAGACGTGACGCTGCCGGTACTGGGCCGGCATCAGGTGTACAACGCCGTGGCCGCAGCGGCGGTAGCCTACGGCATCGGTCAGCCTCTCGAAACCATCGTCCAAGGATTAGCACAACACCGGCCGGTGAATCAGCGCATGCAAGTACACCACCTGGCCGATGGCACCCGGATTATCGACGACACTTACAACGCCAATCCGCGATCGGTTCTGGCCGCGGTCCAGACCGTGGCCGCGATTCATGATGACCGCCCCTGGCTGGTGGTGCTCGGTGAGATGCGCGAACTGGGCGAGGCCAGTGCCGCTTTGCACCGCAATCTGGGTCAACGGATTGGCCCGTTGGGCATGGATCAGCTTGTCACTCTGGGAGGACTGGCCGAAAACATCGCCGAGGGGGCTAAGGAAGCCGGCTTGGCGGCAGACCGCTGCTACCACGCAACGGATCATGCTGACATTGTGCTCAGACTCAAGAATCACTGGATACCGGGGGCCTGGATCCTGGTCAAAGGTTCCCGCGGCATGACCATGGAGAAGGTGGTGGAAGGATTTCTGGTGCCATGACACAGATCCGCGCAAGGTCGCAATCGAAACGAGTGCTGGTGGTGGGTCTGGGGAGTTCCGGTCAGGCAGTGGTTGAACACTTGCTTCGGCAGGGGGTCTCGGTGCTTGCCAGCGATCTCCACGATGGACCGCGTTTTGCCGCCGGTCTCAAGCGGTTGCAGGATCTGGGGGCGGAATTACATCTGGGCGCCCATCATACGCGAGATTTCATGGAGGTGGACCAGATCATCGTAAGCCCTGGGGTACCGCTGGACCTGGAACCTCTTCGTCGAGCCGCCGCCAGCCGGATCGAAATCATCGGCGAACTGGAGTGGGCCTGGCGCCAGACTCAAGTACCGGTGGTGGCCATTACCGGTACCAACGGCAAAACCACGACCACATCGCTTCTCGGGGAAATCCTGCGGGGTGCCGGAAGAAGCGTCTTCGTCGGCGGCAATATCGGCACTCCACTGAGTCAGTGGTTGTTGACAGGCCCGCCTGTCGATCTGCTGGTGTTGGAAGTGAGCAGCTTCCAGCTCGACACCGCCCCCACGTTCCGCCCCCAGGTCGGCATGGTGCTCAACATCACTGAGGACCATCTGGACCGTTACACCAATTTTCAAGCCTACGGCGAATCCAAATTCGCCGTTTTTCGGCAGCAACGGCCCGATGACGTAGCCATTGTCAACGGTGATGATCCCCAGTGTCGCCAACGGATGCGGCAGGTCCCTTCCCGGTTGCTGACCTTCGGCCGGGGATCATCGGATGCCCAGGCCTTCATCAGTGGAAACGATTTGATAGTTCGCGTGGAAGGCGCCGAGCCCCTGAAGGTGGATCTGTCCAACTGCGCTTTGAAGGGACCGCATAACGCTGAAAACATTGCTGCCGCGGTGTTGGCGGCCAAGACCCTGGGCGTGTCCGATACCGTCATCGTCACGGTCCTTTCCCAGTACCATGGATTACCCCACCGGGTGGAATGGGTGGGTTCCCGGCAAGGCGTGGATTTTTATGACGATTCCAAAGCCACCAACGTGGGGGCTGTGGTCAAGGCGCTGGACAACTTCCAGCGTCCGGTGCTGCTTCTAGCCGGTGGGCGGGACAAGTACGGCTCCTATCAGCCGTTGCATGAACCGCTGCGCACCAAGGTGAAAGGGTTGTTTCTCTTTGGAGAAGCCGCTTCCCGGATGTTTCAGGAGTTGTCGGGGATGGTTTCAACACGTCTGGCCAATGACCTTCCCGAAGCTTTTCGGGAAGCGGTCGCCCATGCCAAGACCGGCGACGTGGTGCTGCTTTCGCCGGCGTGTTCCTCCTTCGATCAGTACGAAAGCTATGCCCATCGGGGCGATCATTTCAAACAGCTGGTGGGTGAACTGACCTATCCGAAGGGAGCGCAATGTCGCAGGTAGCCCCTGCCATGGTCCCGCATCTCGATAGAGCACACTCGGGGCTGGAAACCGACCGTCAGGTGGGGAGCTCTGCCCATCCGCATGTGTCCCTGGAAATGCGGCTGTGGATCGGGGTTCTGATGTTGCTGGCCGTGGGTTTTGTCATGATCTACAGCGCCAGTTCGGCCATTGCTTTGCGCAAGTTCGCCGATGCCAATTACTATCTGAAACGCCAGGCCCTGTTCGCTTCGGTAGGCATTGTGATCCTGCTCATCACCAGCCGGATCCCCTACCGGATCTACGAAGACCTGATCTACTGGCTCCTGTTGGGCGCCATCACCGCTTTAGCGCTGGTGCTGGTCCCCGGGATCGGGACCGAGATCAATCACGCCCGGCGCTGGTTTAAGGTTGGCTTCATCCTGGTGCAGCCGGCAGAATTCGCCAAACTGTTTTGGATCGTTTATTTAAGCGTATCGCTCGCCAGAAAGCGGGACAAGATTCGTCGCTTCAGCATCGGCTTTGTGCCACACATGGTACTCCTTGGGCTGCTCAGTTATCTGCTCCTTCGTGAACCAGATTTCGGCAGCTGCGTACTCTTGACCGTGCTGACTTTTCTCATGCTGGCAGTGGCGGGTGTGCCCTGGCGCTACCTATTCGCGTTGGTGCCATTGGCGTCGGTTGCTTTCTATCAGCTGGTTTATCGGGTGCCCTACCGCCTGGAACGGATCACGGCTTTCTTGAATCCCTGGACCGACCCCCTGGACTCCGGTTATCACCTTATCCAGGCTTGGATCGCGGTGGGCTCCGGTGGATTGTGGGGCAAAGGGCTGGGTGTGGGGCAGCAGAAACTGTTTCTATCTGCCGGAACCGTACACGGATTTCATCTTTGCCGTGGTCGGGGAAGAGCTCGGATTCTCCGGAGTCATGATCGTGGTCTCGCTTTTTTTCTTCCTATTCTGGACAGGGCTGCGGGTTGCCCGTCAAGCTCCCGACCTGTTGGGATCGCACCTGGCGCTGGCCCTGACCTCGATGCTTTCACTGCAGGCGCTCATCAACATGAGTGTGGTTCTCGGTTTGATGCCCACCAAAGGTTTGCCGCTACCTTTCGTTTCCTACGGTGGAAGTGCTTTGATGGCCAATTGCCTGGCGGTCGGTATCATGATGAACATCGCGCGCAGCGGGGCGCGGGTGGAGTAACCATGTACAAGAAGTATCAACATATTCACTTCGTGGGTATCGGCGGCATCGGCATGAGCGGCATTGCCGAGCTGCTTCTCAACCTGGGTTACCGGGTGAGTGGTACCGACGTCAAAGAATCCGACATCACCCGACGGCTCCAGGGGTTAGGGGGGGATATACCATCGGGCACGATGCCGAGCATATTCACGGTGCTGATGTGGTGGTCATGTCGTCCGCCATTACCGAGGACAATCCCGAAATCGTGGCGGCTCGGCGCATCGGGAAAGTCCCGGTGATCCGGCGCGCCGAGATGCTGGCCGAGCTGATGCGGCTCAAATACTCGGTACTGGTGGCTGGAGCCCACGGCAAAACCACCACCACGTCCATGGTGGCCACGGTTTTGGCCAGGGGCGGCATGGATCCCACCGTGGTCATTGGCGGCAAACTGAATGCCTGGGGCACCAACGCCAAACTCGGCAGCGGCGATTTCATGGTGGCGGAAGCCGATGAAAGCGACGGCACGTTCTTGCTGCTCCCTCCCACCATCGCCGTGGTGACCAACATCGATCTGGAACACCTGGACTTTTACCGAGACCTCGAGCAGATCCAGCAGACGTTTCTGGCCTTCCTCAACAAGATCCCTTTTTACGGACAGGCCATTCTTTGCCTGGAGGACGACAACATCCAGACCATTTTGCCGCGGATCGGCAAACGTTTCGTTACCTATGGTTTTTCACCCCAGGCCGATTTCCAAGCGCGCGACCTTGGTACCGACGGCTTTTGCAGCCGCTACCGGGCTTTTCATCGGGGCGAACTGCTTGGAGATATCGAGATTCCTATCCCAGGAGAACACAACGTGCTCAATTCCCTCGCTGCCGTGGCCGTCGCTCGAGAGCTAGACGTCGCTTGGCCGGACGTACAGGCGGGGTTGCGTGATATGACCGGGGTGCACCGGCGTTTTCAAGTAAAGGGCGAAGCCGCTGGGGTTACAGTCTTGGATGACTACGGCCACCACCCCAACGAAATCCGACCGGTGCTCAAGACCCTCGCCAGTTGCTATCCCGACCGGCGCCGCATCGTGGTTTTTCAACCACATCGCTACACCCGCACCCAGGCGTTGCAGGAGCAGTTCGCCCGCTGTTTCTACGAATCCGACGTGCTGTTGGTCACGGAAATCTATGCCGCCAGCGAGAAACCCATCGAAGGGGTCAGCGGTGAACGACTGGTGCAGAGCATTGCCGCGCACGGTCATCACCAACTTCTCTATTGCCCCACCCTGGACGATACTCTGAAACGTCTCGAAGAGATGGTGAAACCCGGGGATGTGGTGATCACCCTGGGGGCGGGAAATATCTGGCAGGTGGGAGAATTGTTGTTGGCGCGCCTTGGACCGGGATCGCCAGGGCTTAGCCGGTGAGGACCCAAAGGAAATCAATGAGTGAAGTTGCCGCTACATCCTGGCCACAGACATCTTGGAGCGCTGCCATCGCCGCGCTGCCGGACTTAGAGCTGCGGTGGAACGAGCCCCTGGCGCGGCACACCACCTTTCGGTTGGGCGCTCCCGTGGCCTGCTTGGCCCAACCACGCTCCATCACCGCGCTCCAAACGCTCATTGGCCGGCTGCGGCACGAAGGGATCGCTTACTTCCTGTTGGGGGCCGGGAGCAATCTCCTGGCTTCGGATGAACCCTGGGACGGTGTGGCCATCCAGCTCCGTCATTGCTGTGGGGAGATCCTCCTGGAACCCCCGAAGCATGGGACCGAGACGCGGCTGTTGCGGGTTGGGGCCGGCGTGAAACTGGCGCGGTTGCTACGATTTTCACTGCAAAGAGCGCTGGCTGGGTTCGAACCCTTGATCGGCATCCCTGGGACCGTGGGCGGTGCGTTAGTCATGAATGCGGGTACGGGTGGTGGCAGCATCACCGATGTGCTGAATGCTATCATCATTATGGAATCGAATGGGGATCGGCGCGAAATCCCCAAGTCCCAGCTCGAGATCGGATACCGTTCGGTAATGCTGCCCGAACAGAGTTTCATCTTGGAAGCGATCTTCTCGCTAACACCAACGGATCCGCGGCAACTACGCACGAAGTTACAGGTCGCCATGAGGCAGCGCCGTCAAACCCAGCCGCTGGGCTGGCCGTCGGCCGGCTGCATTTTCAAGAACCCACCAGGACAATCGGCTGGTGCACTGATCGAGAGAGCCGGGCTCAAAGGCTTACGATGCGGAGATGCGGAGATTTCTACCCGGCACGGCAACTGGATTATCAACCTGGGCCACGCCAGCGCCAAGGATGTCCTGACACTAGTGCGAATTGCCGAACAAAGAGTTGTTGAGGAATTTGGCATCCACCTGGAACGGGAAATCAGGGTGCTGGCCGGATGAAAAGCAAACACAATCGTTACCGACCTAATCGAGCCAAACAAAAAGCCCTGGCACTGGCCTGGATTAGGGGAACGATAAGCATTTCTGCCGGGATTACCGCCGTCTTGTTGTTCAGTGCGGCCCTGGCTCATTCCTACCGAGCCATCCTCGATCTGCCTTGGCTTGGCGTCGAGGAGATCGAGACTGTTGGGTTGAAACGGCTGCAGCGCAATGAATTGCTACGACAGGCGGGACTGGCTCAACCCACCAGCATCCTTCGAGTGCGCACCGCGGTCGTGGCCAAACGCCTGGAAGCACACCCCTGGGTACACGCTGCTCTGGTGCGAATCGATCCACCGCGACGAGTTGTTCTCGAAGTCGAAGAGCGCGAACCGATGGCTTTAGTGCACAAACAAGGATTTTTTCTCGTGGATACCCAGGGTCGCCTCTTTTTGGAAGTGAAACCGGAATACTACCAGCAGCTTCCTTTGTTCACCGGCTTTGCGGACACTCATCTGGGATTGGGTGCGGTGCTTCCCGAGGATACCTTGAAAATCCTTCGCAGCCTGATCGCAGCCCTGGAGAAGTTCAAGGACTGGCTGCCGCTCACTGACTTATCCGAAATTCGCTGGCAGGACGGCGACGGTGTCACTCTGTATACCACCAGGGGGGCCATCCCGATCCACCTCGGCAGCGACTGCTTAGTCGAAAAGTTGAAGCGTCTACAAACTGTCCAGAAGGTCATTTCGGAACGCCGATGGTGGGATACGGTGCAAAGCATCGATCTGGACTATCCACGTCAGGCGTACATCAAAGGGATACCGACTCATCCCAAGGGGATTTGACATGGGCGAACAGGATCACAGCCGGGTGGCATTTCGGGCCTGAGCGGGAACCACAGTGTTGAAGGGGGCATGATGGGCAGAAAAGAAGAATTGCTGGTAGGACTTGATCTGGGAACCACCAAGATCTGTGCCGTGGTGGGGGAGGTCACCGCCGATGGGATCGATATCGTCGGGGTTGGGACCTATCCTTCGGCGGGATTGCGCCGCGGTGTTGTGGTCCACATCGATCAGACCGTCAATTCCATCAAGCGCGCGGTGCGCGATGCTGAACTGATGGCCGGTTGCGAGATTTCTTCAGTGTACGCCGGCATCGCCGGCACGCATGTGGTTAGCATGAACAGCCACGGGGTGATTGCCATCAAGAGCCGCGAAGTCACGCAGAACGACATAGATCGTGTGTTGGATGCGGCTCGTGCCATCGCCATGCCTTTTGACCGTCAAATCCTGCACGTTCTCCCACAGCAATACATTGTTGATGATCAGGAGGGGATTCAGGATCCCCTGGGCATGTCCGGCGTGCGCCTGGAGTCCAAGGTCCACGTGGTGACCGGTGCCACCAGCGCGGTGCAAAACATCTTGCGCTGCTGCGAACGCGCCGGGCTCCAGGTCAACGATGTCATCCTCGAATCGCTGGCTTCCGGCGAGTCCGTACTCGACCCCGAAGAAAAACGTCTGGGGGTGGCGCTGGTGGATCTGGGTGGTGGTACCACGGATCTGGCCATCTTCGTCGATAATGCCATTCGCTTCACTTCCGTGCTGGCTCTCGGCGGGAGCAACATCACCTCGGATATTTCCGTCGGGTTGCGCGCCTCGGTGGAAGAATCCGAGAAAGTAAAACGCAAGTACGGCTGCGCATCCACCTCCATGGTCAACCCATCGGACATGATTGAAGTGGCTTCGGTGGGCGAACAGAAACGCCGTCAACTGGCTCGAACCATTCTGGGGGAGATCATCGAAGCACGGGTGGAAGAGATCCTAAGTCTAGTGGATCGCGAAATCATCCGTTCCGGCTATGCCGAAGGCATTGCCGCCGGGGTTGTGCTCACCGGCGGCGTCGCATTATTACCCGGCATCCGCGAAGTCGCTGAACAAGTCTTTGACATGCCGGTGCGTATCGGTGTGCCGCAAGGGTTAGGCGGGCTTGCCGATGTGGTCCAGAACCCCATGTATTCCACGGCGGCCGGTTTACTTCTGCATGCACAGCGGCATGGGGCCACCAACGCCATTGTCCCGAAGTCGTCCAACATCTTGGCGCGGCTGTTCGGATCGTTGTTGGCCTGGTTCAAGGAAATCCGCTGATGGCGGCTCCGCGTTTGGAGTCTCGGCCATCAGCCGTTGAGCAATAGAGGCAAGGGGCAATCCATGCATGAGCAAAAAAAGGGGGCGCAAATGGAAAAAGTCTTCGACATCCTGGACATCGGTGCAAAAACCAATGCCACTATCAAGGTTTTGGGCATTGGCGGAGGTGGAGGCAATGCCATCAACAACATGATCTCAGCGGGTCTCGATGGAGTCGAGTTCATTGCGGCCAACACCGATTTTCAGGTGTTGGAGCAGAATATGGCTCCGCAGAAACTTCAGCTTGGGACCAATTCCACCCGAGGCCTGGGTGCCGGTGGAAATCCCGAGGTAGGTGCCAAGGCGACTCAGGAAGACCTTGAGAGAATCCGCGAAGCTCTCCAAGGGTGTGATATGGTGTTCATTACCGCTGGTTTGGGGGGTGGCACCGGTACCGGCGGCGCCCCGATCGTGGCCCAGGTCTGCCGTGAACTGGGGGTGCTCACCGTGGCCGTGGTCACCAAACCTTTCGGTTTTGAGGGCAAAGTCCGGATGCGCAAAGCTGATGATGGGGTCAAAGCGCTCCGCCAGGTGGTTGATACCCTCATCACTATTCCCAATGACCGGCTCTCCAGCTTGGCCGATCGCCGCGCTACTCTGCTGGATATGTTCAAACGCGCCGACGACGTGTTACTCTTCGCGGTCAAAGGCATTTCCGACTTGATTATGAAACCGGGCCTGATTAACGTGGATTTCGCCGATGTTAGGACCGTCATGGCGGAAATGGGGCTGGCGTTAATGGGCACCGGCATTGCCAAGGGCGAAAACCGCGCGGTACAGGCCGCACAACAGGCCATCTCCAGCCCGCTCCTGGAAGACATCTCCATCAGCGGTGCCCGAGCAGCGCTGATCAACATCTCGGCGGGCCCGGAGCTTGGCATGCACGAATTTGAAGAAGCTTCGTCCATCATCTTCAAGGAAGTTCATGACGAAGCCCAGATCATCTTGGGTACCGCCATTGACCCAAGCCTCGAAGACGAACTGCGGGTGACGGTGATCGCCACGGGCATCGGCAAGGAAGCACTGCGTGCGGAAACCGAGCCTCGCCATCGCAACATACGCGTGGTTGGCGGAACGGGGTTTGCCGGTGAGCTGGACTACGACTATCTTGGTATCCCCTCCATCATCCGGCAGAACGAACAAATGGGTGGGTATGAACCGCGTCAGGAAGCCGGCGACAAACCGATGGGCAAGAAAAAGGGCTTCTTCAAGCGTTTTGCCGGAACCGGCCGGGAAGATGAGGATTTAAACATTCCAACCTTCATCCGGCGGCAGGCTGACTGATCGTTTCACTATGGGGTTGCTTGCTTTTCCTGGCGCCACTGCCCCCGCGCCGGGAACCCCGGCGCTTCACCAGCAGCCTACCTGGATGATCCGTAACGGTTCTAGGGGTTGGCTGTCTGGTGAGCGCCGCTTACGCGTTTCCATTCAGGTCGGCGGTTGCCAACCATTCACGTGGAACTGGCCATGAATTGGAAACTCAAGCACCGTCAGCAGCTCTGGCTGGCTGCGGAACGCGGCACCATCCGCAAGGATTGGGGCGGCAAGATCCGAGTCGCCCTGGGTTTTCCCAACCGCTATGCAGTGGGCATGTCCAATTTGGGTTTTCAGTCGGTATACCAAGCCATGAACCGGCTGGAAACGCTGGTCTGTGAACGTTTTTTCTATCCCGAACCAGAAGACCTTCCCGAACTCCGCCGCACCCCTGGCAACCTCCTCTCGGTAGAATCTCAAAGACCGCTCCGTGATTTTGACCTGATCGCCTTTTCCCTTGCCTTTGAGAACGACTATCCCAACGTATTGGAAATGCTCGCACTGGCGGGCTTACCCCTGCGAAGTGAACGGCGTTCCGAGGCGTTGCCGGTGGTTGCCGGCGGCGGCATTGCTGTGTGTTTGAACCCGGAACCTCTGGCACCATTCCTGGATTTCTTCTTTGCCGGTGAAGCAGAAAGCCTGCTTCCGTCTTTCTGGGAGCAGTGGTTGGAACTGCAGCGCCGCGACTTGTCCCGCGAGGAAAGGCTACTGGCCCTGGCCCGTCAAGTCCCTGGGATCTATGTGCCGAGCCTTTATCTGGATAGATATCAGGAAGACGGCACCCTGCTGGTTTTGGAGCCGCGTCTTGGCGCCCCGCCGCGGGTGATGGTTCAACGTGCCGATCTGAGTTCCGCTCCGGTGTGCCAAACCGCGGTGTTCACCCCACATACCGAATTTAGTAATGTAGCCCTCCTGGAGATGGGTCGGGGCTGCGGACGGGGCTGTCGGTTTTGCGCGGCCGGTTTTGTCTGCCGCCCGCCGCGCTATCACTCGGCGAAAAAGCTGATGGATACCGCCGATCGGCTCCTCCCGGAAACCGATCGCCTGGGTCTGGTGAGTGCGGCGGTCTCTGACCATCCCGAAGTGATAGCCGTTTGTCAGGGGCTCTTAGAACGCGGTGCGGCTCTTTCCTTTTCATCACTTCGGGCCGACACCCTCACCCCGGAACTCCTGGCCAACCTCACCCGGAGCCGACACCAGGCCGTGGCCATCGCCCCCGATGCCGGCTCCGAAAGACTTCGCCAGGTGATCAATAAGAACCTCAGCACTGAGCAGATCCTTCAATCAGTGGAAATTCTGGTCGAAGCCGGCGTGCTGCAGCTAAAATTGTACTTTATGATCGGTCTGCCCACTGAAACTCTGGACGATCTTCAGGCCTTGGTCGATATCACCAAGAAGATCAAGCACCATGTCCTGCACAAAAGCCGCGGGCGAAAAAAGTTAGGGACCATTACGCTGAGCATCAACGCCTTCGTTCCCAAACCCTTTACCCCGTTTCAGTGGGTGCCCTTTGCCGGCATGAAGGAAATCAAGGAGCGCGCTCGTTGGGTTCGGCAAGCCCTACAGAAGGTCCCCAACGTGCGAGTTCATTTTGATTTGCCCAAGTGGGCGTATGTTGAAGCCCTGCTGACGCGGGGAGACCGCCGGGTGGGGCAGTTCCTGGAACGCCTCGCGACTGAGGGCAACTCCTGGGCTCAGGTGCTCAAGAGCGTGCCCTTCAATGCCGATTTCTGGGTGATGCGCGAACGCGGCCGCGATGAGAGGTTCCCATGGGAAATCATCGACCACGGCATCGACCGCACTTTCTTGTGGGATGAATACCAACGCGCGCTCAAGGGCCTACCCAGTCCACCGTGCCAGCCGGAGATATGCCGGCGCTGCGGGGTATGCCGTTGAATGGAGGTGAAACCACATGATCTCCCTCGATGATATTCAAACCGCCGCGGAAATGCTCCAGGGCCGGGTCATTCGCACACCCCTGATCCACTCGGCCACCTTCACCAAAATGGTGGGAGCGCAAGTCTTTCTGAAACTGGAGAACTTGCAGAAGACCGGTTCCTTCAAGCTTCGAGGCGCGACCTTCAAGCTCCTCCGCCATGCCGCTGCCATTGGGTCACGAGGAGTGGTGGCCGCTTCCGCCGGGAATCATGCCCAGGGAGTGGCCCTCGCTGCCAGGATGGCGGGAATTTCGGCCTCCATTGTCATGCCCTTGGGATCATCCATCAGCAAGCAGGAGGCGACCCGTGGCTACGGTGGCGAAGTCATACTCAAGGGAAACAACTTAGAAGAAAGCCTCACAACGGCCCAGGCACTTGCTCAAGAGGGTAAGGTCCTGATTCACCCCTACGATGACCAGGATATCATCACCGGACAGGGGACCATCGGCTTGGAGATTCTCGAAGATCTCCCGGACCCTGACGTGATCTTTGTGCCCATCGGTGGAGGCGGCCTGATTGCCGGCATCGCCCGCGCCATCAAGGCCGTTCGCCCGCAAACCCGGATCATTGGGGTGCAGGCAGCCGCATGCCCCTCCGCCTATGAGTCCATCCAGGCCGGTCGCGTGGTGCGTGTTGAGGCGCACAAGTCCATTGCCGATGGCTTGGCGGTCAAACAGGTGGGAAACCTCAATTTCGAAATCATCCGTGGGAAGGTGGATGACATCGTAGTGCTGGAAGAGGAGCAGATTGCCGCCGCCATCCTCATGCTCCTCGAACGCAAGAAGGTGCTGGCCGAGGGAGCCGGTGCCATCACTCTCGCCGCGCTACTCCAAGGCGCCGTCCAGGTCCCCAGGGACGGCAAGGTGGTCCTGGTGATCAGTGGCGGCAACGTGGATAGCTCGCTCCTGGGACGGGTGCTTCGCCAGGGGCTCTTTCGAACCGGTCGAGTCATGCGCGTTTCCGTATGCCTGGAGGACGTGCCCGGAGCACTGGCGGGACTTCTGACTCACATTGCCAAGCACCAGGCCAATGTGCTGCAGATCGACCACGATCGAAGCCTCCTTGAACTGCCCATCTATGTTAGCCGCGTGGAGATGGAACTGGAAACCCGCGGACCCGACCATGTGCAGGAGATCCTCGCCGGCTTGAGGGCCGCCGGATATCGATTGGAGACAAAATAGTCACTCGCAATGGCGTCGAATCAGAGGGGACTCATCAGATTGACGTGGGCGCGGTTTGGGATCAGCGCAAATTCCTCTCCAGAATTTGCATTTCCATGCTACATTTTTAATGATCGTCCCATGTGACCTATCTGTTGAGAAAGAGAACATCGACATTGAACTGGAAATGGTAGGATGCTCAATTGAGATGCATGTGGCCCACTTCTCCTGGAAGTCGGGCCCATGCAACCTAATTCATGAGGCAACCATGGCCAAGAAGGGCTCCACGGTCCTGATTGTTGATGATCAGGGCGAGTTGCGCAGCATGGTGAAGAAGATGCTTCGTCAGATGGACCTGTTTGAGTTCTATGTCGAAGCGCGGGATGGCGAGGATGCGTGGGAGAAACTCACCGTCCGTTCGTTTGATCTGGTGGTCTGCGATGTGGATATGCCGCGTCTCGACGGCATGGGTCTGATGAAGCGATGTCAAGGGGATTCGGCGCTACGCGAGGTTCCTTTCTTGATTATTTCCGGTGACAGGCAGCAGGGTGCCGTGGCGGTTGCTGCGGAATTGGGGGCCTACAGCTACGTGGTCAAACCCTTTTCCTTCATTACTCTCAGAGATCGCGTCGAGGAGGTCTTTGAACGTCTTAACAGTGCCGAACATATGCGGTTTCGAGCCGCGCAGCGGTTGAAGGAACAGGGTCAATTGGAGGAAGCTCTGCAAGTCATCACTGCCATGGAAAGGCGCGGCCAACCCCTGAAAGGCAGATGGACCAACCTAAAGGGGGAGATCTATCGCGAAATGAATCAATTGGATCAAGCTGCTGATTGCTTTGAAAGGACCATACGGAGCAGCATGCTTTTCTTGGCGGGCTATAAGAATTACGCCAGTATCCAGCAGGAACTGGGGCACCGTGACAAAGCCATTGACGCCTTGCTGAAAGCGGATGAGATCAATCCTCGGGACACTGAAAGGAAATTTTCCCTTGGAAAGATGCTGCTGGAAGAGGGGCAGATCCAGGAAGGCAAGGCGTTCTTGGAGCAGGCGATCCGCCAGTCTTCGCCTGAAGACCGGCAGGTTACGCAGGTGAAGGCGGCCGAGGCCTTCCTCGAGGCCGAGTGCTTCGAAGAAGCGGAGAAACTATACTGCAGCATCCTGCAAGCATCCCCCGAAGACCTGCAACTCTACAATCGTCTCGGTATCGCTTTGCGGCGCCAGGGCAAATACGCCGAAGCGGTGCGCAACTACAACCAGGCACTCAGCATTCATCCCGATAACCCTATTATTTTCTACAACCTGGGGGTGCTTTACGCTCAGGCCAAGGAGCGTTACAAAGCCATTGAATTCCTTAGCAGGGCGCTCAAGATCAGCCCCAACTTCAAAGAAGCCCAACAGGTGCTTACCCAGATCCAGGGCAGCGAATAGGCCATGATAACAGAAGTAAGAAGCAGGATCAGGGTGGTTGACGTTCGCCAGGCACTCCGGAACTCACCAAATCCCTCAGCGAGGCATACGGGCGAAGTCGGACCAGCAGCGCCACCGATGTGAACATGAATTCCCGCTGTCTGGCCACTTCCCACTGGTTCTGGAGCAGCCCATGGATGATGGTGGTACGTTCCAGCGCGGCGCGCGACGTAATGACCACCCACAGCCTCCCCTCAGACAGTTTCAGCTCCGGCCATCGGTCCAGCAAGTGGTAGGCCGATCCCAGATGGCGGAAGTAATATTCGAATTCCCAGTGGTTGCCAGCCACTGCATCTTCCGGACGGCGTTCCGCCAGCACATAAGCCGCAGCTCCGGCGGTATCGGCCCGAGGCCATGGTAGTGCGGTCCGATACAAAGACAGTATCATCGGAGCCAGCAGCGGGACCAGAACAAGGCCCTGCAGCAGACAGGCAGCCTGTTTTCCCCACCGCGGCCGTGAAACACTGGAAGCGACAACCCATGCCCAGACCGGCCGAACCCCCGCAGCTGTGAGCAGTACGATGCCGGGGAGTGCATAAACCATCACTCGTGCCCCGGTATAGGGATAGGCGTGCAGCAAAGCGGCTACGGCGGCCAGAAGAACGGGCACAACTATCAGAGTGACCAAGTGACGCTGCCCTCGACGCCATAGTTGAACTCCTCCCACCAGGGCCACGCCGATCAACACCCCGCCGATGGGGCGAAGGCAGTAGTCCACCACTTCCACAGTAGACACCACCAGCCACCATGGAATTAACCAGGAGCGATGCCAATCCGGAAAGGTCTGGATCCAACAGTTGTCCATGGAAACATTGCGCTGTGCCTGAATCGGGCCCAAAAACAGCCCCACAAAGGCCACCGACACCGCCAGTGCCAGCACACCATACCAGGCCCAACCGGAACCACGTCGCATCTGCCGGACATCGCTCAGCAGGACCAGCAACACCCCACCATACAAGAAGCAACCAGGAAAGCTCAACCAGATGGCTACCGGCGCCATCATGGCAAATGCCAATAGACGACGGTTCAAACCCCAAGGTTGTGAGAACTCATAGAGACTGATGATTCCCACACCCAACAAGGCATCTATGGCATAGGGTTTGGCCTCACAGGCATGCCATAGAAGGCGTTCGGAGCAGGCAACCAGCAGAACCGCCCAGACTGTCGCCTCGGGATCCAGAAGACGGCGGGCGGTGATCCACATCAGCACCACGGTGGCGCAGCTGGCCAGGAAGGGGACCAAACGCAAGGCGTAGGTACCATCACCCAAGACCACCAGCACCGCCCGCTCGACCCAAAGAAATAAGGGAGGTGCGGCTTCAGCGTGGAGCAACGGTCCCAATAGGGCCATGAAACCCTTGTGGATGACGTTGAGAACCAGAGCTGCTTCATCATGCCACATGGACGGATCCCGCCCAAACTGAATGCTGCGCATAATCACGCCCAGCACCACCAGCACCTTGGCGATCGTTTCCCGGGAAAGGGGAAGAGCACCCGAATGAGCCGATGACGAAGACTCTGGGACGTGCAGCTGCGGGGTCAGTTCAAGTTGCATCAATCACCCGAAGTAGGTTCCTGAATTGCCTCGGCGGGCGGCTCCATGGCAGGTTCGCCTGGTGCTCCGTTGGCAGCGGGCTTGGCTGTAGCCTTCTTGCGGCGCCAATTGATCGGTTTCCAAAACCCTCCCTTGCTGAAACAGTACCAGGCCCAGCGCAGCCACGTAAGCAGCGACCAGGCCAGCCACAGCGCCCAGAGTAGCATCAAGGAGCGGTAGACATACAATGGTACCGAAAACACCCAGGGCTGGGGCATGGTGGCGCCGATGCGGTCCTGCATCCAGTTTAGCTGCAGATTGGAGGACCCGTTGCCGGCGATTTGCATGTCGGGAGTCCCCAGAAGTCCAGCGTGAACGGCGACATACAAACCCACCAGGGCGAACACCGTCCAGAGAATCAGCAGGATCCGTATCCAATTGCTGTCCCCCCACCGGCCCGGCTCGTGGCGCCGTTCCCGCCAACCCAGACCAAGGAACCAGCCCACAATTCCGAGGGCCACCAGGGCGGGCACCTGGGTCAGTCCCAGATTGAGCAGCAGCCAGTGACGGGTTTTGAGCGGCGTCCAGGAAACCTTCCCCAAGGCCAAACTCACCAGAACGACCAGCACCACATAGCTCCAGAAAAGCACAGCGGGGCCGAGCGTCGGTCCATGGGTCCAAAGTATCCATCGGTTGCGCGGCATGTTGAAGATGACGAAAGCATTGACCGCGTTCTGTTGGTCCTCACCGACCTTCACCGCCGGTGCCCGCGTAGTGAATCCTGGTGTCCGGTCTTCCTGCCATTCAACCGTCACGGTCTGACTTCCAGGATTGAGCGGCACCACCACTTTTTGCTCCGGCGCGGGCGTGGGTGAAATGGGTTGGCTCTTGCCATTCAGCAGTACTTGCTGAAGGCGTGCACCCGCGGGCAAAGTGATGGGATGCTGGGCCCCCTGGCTGGTGCGGATCTTTAGGGTGAGGGTGGCCTTCTGGTACCGTTCTCCCGGAATGAATTCCAGCCGGGCATCGTCGATAGTGACCAGCTGTCCGGGGATGGCTTCGGGGCGAGATACACGGATGGTGACTATTTCCCCCGGCCACGGCTGCCACTGCGGTTTCCACACACCCGCCTGATCCTGATGGTGGACCACGGCAATCCCTTCCAGGTCGCAATGCCAGACGGGGCTGGCATCCAGGACCCAGGTCTCGGTCCAAGGCCGGTCCTCGCTCACGGCTGGTGCGTTCAGCTGGATGGTGGGCGTTGGCTGAAGAGCGGAACTCCAGCGGATTTCGTTACGAGTGGCGTCCATATTGACGTGTACCTGACCATTTTCCACGCGGACCTCGGCGCTGGTTACCGATTCTCCCGCCAGGAGCGGCACCATTAGGACCACCGGACCACCCACGGGAGTCAGCCGCTTCACTGTGGTCTGCACCTGCCAGGTGAGCCCCAAAGCCAGAACCCGCTCCACATGGAGGAAAGGTGGCAGGACTGTGGGGGCCCACTCATCCGGTCTTGCTCCCCCATCCTTCTGAAGCCTCATGAGCTGGAGGCTCCCCTCGACCTGGCCGTCGGCATGGACCCCCTGAACCTCGTACTCGGTGCTGTTGACCTGGACCACCCGCGGTCGCAAAGGCAGCGGAATTTGGAAGGAAACTCCGGGACGCGGCTTACCGAGCAGGATTACGGTGTGTAGCCCTTTGTTAACCAACAGCCACAATTGCCCTTCTTGATCACGTTGGAGTGCCTCGGCCGGCTGATTGTTGACCAGCACTTGGTCGGGCAACCAGGAGTTAGCGTTGCCGGGTAGCGGCACGGCGGTGTCAATGGCGGCATGCACCTGCAACAGAATTCGCACCGTTTGGCTGGTCACATTGAGTTCCAGGCGCGGGCTGTCGGCACAGGCAGGAAGGCAATCGGGCGGTTTTAGCAGCCGGTTCTGTAATTGCTGTAAGAGTTCCGCCGGAGGAAAAGAGCCACAGGCGGCTGGAGGCGGTTCGGCCGCCTGGACCTGCGCCGCCGCCAGGAGAGCAACGGCCAGGATCGCCACCGCCGGGGAGAGGTTCTGTTTCCATGTCTTCAACCTTCGCAGGTCGAACATCAGAAACACCAGAGCAGCGAGCAGAAGGACGCGCAAGAAGGCAAGGATGAGGTTCACGGTGGGGGACAAAAGCCATAAGCGAATTTGCTGGTCTCGAGCCACCGGACCGTTCCATTTCAGCGAAAGGGTGCGCCAGCTCCAGGTCGGGAGCCCGGGGCCGGTTTGCACCAGAGCCTTGGGGTCACGCATGAGAGCTTGTTGCTGGACGGATTCATAGGGCATTTGGGCTTCGGGCTTGGCCACAGCCCCTTCCGATGGTGCCGGAGCCGCCTTCATGCGCTTCATGACCTTGTCGTCCGTGGTGGCCACCTCAGGTAGCTTCATCGATCTTGGCGGCGCCGGCGCGGACAATCCACCCACAAGAGCACCGAGCATCATTTCATGGCGTTCCCGTTCCAACTGCGGGTAGATTCCCCAGCGGATCTGTTGGGCCATAAACGGGATGGAAAGCACCAACAAAGTCAGCACCACCAACCAGTGGCAGAGGTTAAAGAATTTTCGCGCCCGTCCATCGGGAAGAAATCGTACCAGGGCGATGGTGGCCAGTAGTACCAACCACACTAGCCGTGGCGCATCGGGTTCGTGATAGGTGAGCGCCAGCGTCAGCAGGGCCAACAAACCCCAGCGCCAATTCCATAGTTTGAAGATGGCCAGCGAGGCGATCAGCACCAGGAATAGATCCAGCAAGGTCCAGCGTTCGAACCAGGTACCGGGAACCACATCCACACCGCGTGCCGCCAGCAACCGCCACCCCGGTGGTAGGTTCAAATCGGCCGCGAGTGACTGAGCATCGTGGTCCCAGCCCACTGCCGGCACCACACAGGAGGAGGATTCATAGCGGGATTCCGCCACCATATGGAGCTGGCCCTTGCGCAGTTCCACACCGGGTTTCTTATCTTTTCCGTGGCTGGTGATGAGCTGATCCTCGTCCTCTACCGTCACCCGGCCCAGGATTCCTGGAGGATTCATGGCCAGGTACCATTGGCGGCTCATGGTACCATCGATCTGATCACGAACGGTAAAACCCTTCCCGCCGAAATCCAGCCACAGGGTTTTCCTCAGGTTGAGTTGGTCCGGAGCGGGATCGGGATCGCCACGGCGGAGCTCCTTGAAAGTGATCACCGCATTCGGTTCGATCACGTAGGTGGGATACTTCTCCCAACCACCAGGAACGTCGGTTTGTTTGGGGTCGACCCCGGGAACCCCCTCCACATTCACCATGCGCAATTGGTTTTGGGCGCGAAACGCCCAAACTTCCTGTCCGAACGCCGCTCGTACCGGCCCCAGTTGCGGGACGGGGTCGGCAAAGCGGGTCCTGAGCTTGATTTCGTAGCGCCCCGGGCGGCCCTGGAGCAACAGCCTACCATCGGCTTCAAGCCGCGCCGGCAGGGCGCTGGTCAGGCTCATTGGGATGGACTTGTCAAGCAGCACATCACTCAACCGGATTTCACGCGCTTGCCCGGAAATATTGATTTTCAGGACGCTGGTCACCTGCATCGGGATGGTGTCGTCGAGGAAACGGTAGATCTTCACTTCCAGACGATCTTCCTGACTCCCCGTAGCCGTTCGCTTCTGCAACCAGAGTTTGCCGGAACTCTCCAGTAGCGGAAAATCCACCGGGTTGCCATTGATGACCAGGTTAACCAGGCCGCTGCGTACTGGAATCTCCAACATTTCCGGCATTTCGTCCCAGGCGAAGAGCCCCTCCACTCGATGCCTTCCGGATTCCAGATAGACATGGGGCACCTCACCAGCCCCACCTCCTTTTCTGGGAAGGGTGGCAGCGCTTCTGGGAGCTGCAGGTGTTGCCGGCTCGGCTCGTGCCATCGGCGCCAGAACGACACTGTGGGTAACCACCGGGACCGCCCGCCCATCCACCCGAACTTCCCGTGGCCAGTATCGGCCGCCACCGGGAAGAGGCACCCAGCCTTTGACAAACACCTGCCATTCTTGGGAGAAACGTCCACCCTTCGGGTCCAAATTGAGTTGCAGACGTGCTGGCCACAAACACTGGTGAGCTTCTCCGTTGTTGTGGATGATGGGACAAAAATGCTCTTTGTGGTCATGCAAGACCCAGGGTTTCCAGCGTTCGAGTTCCTGAGGGATGGTTTCCGTATCCGGCTGCAGTGCCCATAAGGAAGTGGCAATCGCCAGAAATACGCCGAGAACCAACAGAATCTGCAAGCACTTCGTTTTCATGATACCCTCTCTGCCCAGCATGGTAGAATCTCACTGAGACCATGCAGCGTATCGGGTCCTGTCCTCCACGCAGCCCACATTGCTTTCAAATCAAGTTACGGATTGGGGTGAATCACCAGAGAAATCCAGGTGCTGCGCGCCACTTTAGACCATTCCAGGGGTTTCGTCACCGGGTTTGTCTCAGTTGCAGGCTAACGGCTGCAAACCTCCGCTCACAAACCATAACCTCCACGCCCTCACACTGTCCACTCCCTCATACTTGACGGCCGCACCTCTTTGGTGCACTGTTGCCCGTGAAAACCCACTGGCCGACAACTCGTCCCTTCAAACCTTGACTGACTGTGCCTGGAAGGATCTCCCATGCAAAGCTGGTTCGAACCTCAATCGGTAGTGCTTATTGGTGTTTCCCGTAAAAGCGGGGCGGGTGCCTACAACAACCTTGAAATGCTGAAACGATACGGCTACAGCGGCCGGATCCATGTAGTACACCCTAAGGTCGATGAAATCCTGGGGCATAAGACCTTCGCCGGCATCGCCGATCTGCCGGAGGTTCCGGATATGGCAGTGATTTCGGTGGGGCGGGAACGGGTTCTGCCGGTATTCGAGGAGTGTGCCAAGTTCGGCATTAGGAGGGTGGTGGTGATTAGTCAGGGATTTGCGGACGCCGACGAGCGTGGCAAACAGCTCCAGGCTCAACTGCTGAACGTGGCAAAAAAGCATGGTACCCGTATCCTTGGCCCCAACACCATGGGCATTGTCAATGCCTTTGCCCGGTTCAGCACCGCCTTCGTTGATATTGCTCAAGATCTCGACCCGCCTCCACTTACCCTGGTGGCGCAATCAGGGGTTTTCCAAGTGGGCTTCGAATCGTTCACAAACCGGTTCGGCAAGGCCATCGATGTGGGCAACGCCTGCGATCTGGACTTCTCCGAGGTGCTCGACTACCTGGAACACGATCCGCAGACCGAGATTATCGTGCTGCACATGGAGGGAGTCCGCGGCGGCCGCAAGTTCTTGGAAACCGCCGCCCGAGTAGGACGACGCAAACCCATTATCGTGCTCAAGACCGGCCGCAGTACGGCCGGCGCTCGGGCGGCGCTGTCCCACACCGGCTCCCTGGTTGGGGAAGATGCGGTGGTGGATGCGGCCTTTGCTCGGGCCGGCCTGATCCGGGTGCGCACCATGATCGAAATGCGCGCCGTCTGCCAGGCCTTTCTGCATTTCCGAACCATGGCCGGCCCAAATCTGGGAGTCATCACCGCTACCGGGGCATGCGGCATCATGACCGCCGACGCTTGCGAAGACTACGGCCTGGAGTTGGCACCCTTTCCGGAAAGCATCCGTGACGGTCTGGAGAATGCCCACATCGCCTGGCACATACTCAACAACCCGGTGGACATCTGGCCCTTGGGCATGGTCACCGGATCATTCACCAACGTTTTCAAGAACGCCGCCCACGGCCTGCTCCAGGACGACCACGTGCATGCCTTACTGGGAATCGTGCCGGCGCTCTCATCGCCACTCCACTCCGATCTGGACCTGGTTGCCATGATGCGTGAAATCCAGCCGGCCAACCCGGGGCACAAACCCATAGCGCTGTGGCTGTACGCCGACGATATTGACCGACAGGCCCGGGCTTTGGCCAATGAACCCGATGTGGCCTGTTTTGCCAGCATCGATGAAGCGGTCATGGGCCTGGCTGCGTTGCATCGCTACCGGCGCTTTGTGGAACGGGCAAAATCCCAACCGTCCCCGTTCATTGCGCTCACACCGAGACCGGATGCCAAAGCGACGCTCCCCGAGCAGGGCCTGCTGGTGGGCGAAGCCGCCCTGGATGTGCTCAGGGACTACCACATTGCGGGTGTACCCGGTGAATTGGCGATGGATACCAGTGCCGCCACAACCATCGCTGCCCGACTGCAATTCCCGGTCGTCCTCAAGGTTGTCTCCCCGCAGTGGTTGCATAAATCCGATTTGGGAGGGGTGCGGCTCAACATCAAGAACAGCCAGGAACTCGAGAGGGCCTTCGAGGAATTACTGAATCGTTTTCGCCGGCAGACTCCATCTGGAGAATTGCAGGGGATTCTGGTCCAAAAACAGGTCCGGGGAATAGAGGTTCTCATGGGGATAAAACGCGATCCCCAATTGGGACCGGTAGTGGTGGTCGGCATGGGTGGGATCTACACCGAGATCTTTCGAGATGTGGCGCGCTGCCTGGCGCCCATCGATGCTTCCGACGCCCGGGAAATGCTGCAAGCTTTGCGCATTTACCCGATTCTTTTGGGTGCTCGGGGCCAAAAGGGCGTCGATCTGGACGTACTCACCAACATGCTAGTAGGTCTGTCACAATTGGCCGCGGATTGCCCTCAGATCAGCGAACTTGACCTCAACCCCGTCATGGCTGATCACGAAGGCTGCTGGTGCGTGGATGCCCGGATGGTATTGGCGCAGGCTTGAGGTTCAAGGTGAGTTTCGCTCGCGCGCAGCGGTCAAGGCTTCACCCTATGGAATCCCTTGGGGCCCCGTAATTCCTGGATGATCTGCAAGGCTTCCTGCAGATGCTCCGGGTCGGTCTGTTCCGTGGGATCATCCAGGCGGGCGATGCTGGCCAGATGCCATTCGAGTTCAGTGACCTTCTCCTGGGCGAAGAGGTTGGGAGACTTTCGCAGTTCCCCTTTGAGCGCCAAGAGTAGAGGGTTGATACGCTGGTAGAAAAGCACTCGATCCTCCGCCGGCAACTCGGCCATTTCACGAGTATACTGTTCAAGCTGCTGAAGAACGTGTAACACGGGCGCTATTTTCTCCTCGCTATGATGTGGATTGTTTGGGCATGGCGGTAAACCCTATGGGAGCCCCCACAACCAGGCAAATCAGACGAGCTGGAAACAAGTGGCCCTCATGACCACGCTGGGTGCGGGCCAGAGGGCCTTGGTGGCTAGTAGGGATAGGGTGGAGGTGGGTGATGGTATCGAGGAGGTGGCGGTGGCTCAGGATAATCGTCACAGACCTCCCGGTCATATTCACGAAGCACTGTGCCGTCCGGCCCCCGCTCGATGGTATGCACCCAGCCACACCGTTCGTCCTGCGGGTTTGGAGGCCCTCCTTCGGCATAGGCACGTGCCCGGGCGTCCTCAGCAGCCGCTCCCGCTATGGCGCCGGCGGCCATGCCGGCCAAGCCGCCAACCGCAGCCCAGCGGGGATCACCAGTGGCCGCCATCCCAATCGCCCCGCCCAACGCTCCCAGACCTAGAGATGCCGCAGCCACGCGGTGGGGACCGTAGGGATCGGGTGGATAGGTGGCACAACCTACCATCGAAAGCATCACCATGACCAGCAATGGTCCGATAAAAATCCGTTTCCTCATGAATCTATAGGCCCTCATTTAAATGCCCTCCCATTTGCTTTCTATCGAATTGCTCTTCGCGGCCTTGCCCCTGAACGCCAACAATTATAATGGTCCAGGATGAACAAATCATCATATAACAAATCGGATCTTAAACACCATTCCATAAGCGATTCCCGACCGTCTCAAGGTTTCGCCAGACGCCGTTCACTCTTGCGCCATCCTCGTCATACCGGCCCATGTCCATCTTCGGCCCCTCCCTCCGGCAATCGAATGCTGTCGATCCATTGGAGAAAGACTTTCCCCTTGACTTGCACAGGCCAAAGGACTAAGCGCTTGAAACGGAGTCATGGCGGCAAGATTGAAATAACTAGCTGGATTCAGGATAGAATATCAGAAAACTCGGGGACAGATTTGTTTTCAACCCATGCAAGGAACCATGGAAGGATTTCTATGTACCGTAACAACGGAAGATTGCCACGGACACTCCTGGCTGTGATTACGTTCGCGCTGTTGTTGTACGGTTGGCAAACCGCACTTGCGCAACCGAGCTCGCTGCCTCAACCGTCTTCAGATGCTGGCAGCGCTCCAGGGAACGTCAATCAGCCGCGTGTCGAAGTGGCTGAGACCGCATTCAATTCCGGTGAGGTGGAGGAAGGCGAGACCATTCGCCATGATTTCAAAGTGAGAAACAGCGGCCTTGCCGAGTTGCAGATAACCCAGGTCAATCCCGGCTGAGGCTGCGCCGTCGCTCGGTTTGACCGAGCGATCCCTCCCGGTGGGGAGGGCACCATCACCTTGCAGATCGCTCTGAACAACTACCAGGGCCATGTGGCCAAGAGTGCGACCGTTCACACCAATGATCCGCAACGGCCTCAGTTCAACCTGGAAATGAAAGCGCTGGTTCGTCCATTGATTGAAGTGAAACCGACCAACGTCTTGCTCTTTCGCGGGTTCGTCGAACAACTCAAACCTCAGACCATTGAACTGGTCAGCAATGGAACCCCGTTCCACATTCTCAAGACCGAAAACAGTGTGCCCCAACACGTTGCCGTTGAGTTGGAGACTGTGGAAGAGGGCAAACGCTACCGGTTGCGGGTGACCAATATCGCCACCAGCGGCAACTACAGTGGTTACATTCTGTGCCGCACCGACCATCCGAAACGTCCGGAACTTCGAATTGCGGTCACCGGTGTTATCGAAACCGACGTGAGCGTGACACCTCTGGCCTTGCTGATTGGTCGAACCGCTTCTGACCACCCGCTGCGCACCGGCGAAATCAAAGTACGCAACAATCGCAAAGCGGAGCATCGGATCAGCAAATTGACCTACGATGACCAACTGATCACCATAAGCCAGGAAAAGCTGCCGGATGGCGAGGGTTATTTGCTGAGAGTCATACCCCGATTGGAAGCCGTCCCCAAAGGGGAACACCGGGTGGTCACGATCACGGTTGAAACCGACGCCAAAGGTGGAACTAAGGACCAGGTGTTGGTAAATGTCGTGAACCAATAAGGTTATGATTAGAGGGCGAAAGCGTTCGAGCGCAAGGATGGCATGGCAACCCAGCGGATCTCATGTCGCCGCGCAAAGGGTGCCAGGGACGGAAACGGCAGCGTAGGTTGCCCGCCGATCACCTGTAGCTTGCAGCTTGAGCCCGCCGGAGAATGCCATGTCACTGATCCAATGCGAAGTGAGGGAGAATATCGGTTTCATTTGCCTGAGCAACGTGAGCAAGCGAAACGCGCTCAGTCAGGAGATGGTGGCCGAGATTCTACTAACGCTACAGGATTTCCAGGACCGGCGGATTGCGGTAGTGATCTTGCGTGCTAGTGACGATTGCACCGTGTGGTCTGCAGGTCACGACATCAACCAACTGCCCCGCACCCATCGCGATCCGCTCGGCTATGATGACTCACTGGAAAGGTTGCTGCGGGCGGTGCAGGAATACCCGGGTCCGGTCGTCGCCATGGTGGCCGGGAGTGTGTGGGGCGGGGCCTGCGACCTGGTCATGACCTGCGATCTGGTGATCGGCGATGAAACCTGCAGCTTTGCCATCACCCCCGCGAAGCTGGGACTGCCCTACAATCCCACCGGCATCCTGCATTTCATCAACCGGCTGGGGCTCAATATCGCCAAGGAGATGTTCTTCACCGCTGATCCGGTGCCTGCGGAAAGGGCGCTACACATCGGCATCCTTAACCACCTTGTGTCTTCCGACCAACTCCTGGATTTCACCTTGGATCTGGCCCGGCGCATTGCCTGTCGGTCCACCCTGGCCATTTCAGTGATCAAGGAACAGTGCCGGATTCTGGCCGGGGCTCACGCCATCTCCCCGGAAGCCTTTGAACGTATCCAGGGTCTGCGGCGCCGCGTCTACGACAGCCACGACTATGAAGAGGGCGTCTGCGCGTTCCTGGAAAAGCGGACACCGGTGTTTAAGGGGGAGTAGCCTTATCCGCCGACTTGACGATTGACAGGGATACTGCAGCTCAAGAGGTCATCCGACTTTTGATCAAAAGAATTCCATCAAATGTCTATCGGCCTACCGGAGATGCAAAAACTGAAGTCTTAGGATGATGTTATGGAAATCATACACCCCACTCTCCTTATTAAGCCCCATTCTGCCTAGTGAATTATAGTGTTCCCGGATTACATCTCTTAGTCTGTCTTCCTTCACACCTATTGCGCTATCAGTTGGAGATACAAATCTAAGAGGTAGATAATCAACGGCCATTGTAAGTCTACTTCTATCGCGGCTATTGCTGTCCTTAGCTAGCTCAAATCTTCTCAAAACGACACGCTCAAAACATTCGCCGTCGAATAAATTTTCATAAAGATTCTCTCTACCCCATGCCTGGAAGCAGTCAATAAACCGAAGTAATTGCGCCAGAAAGTCAGAGCCCATATCGAGCCTCAGATTGATATCCTTCATGTTATGAAAAAAGAATCGAATATGCAGCATTCCGTAAGACGGCGGCATTCCCTGCAAATTTCTCTCTATTTCCATCAAGATCCACAACAGAGAGAATGCCATGGTCCACCTTCCCCGATGTTGATATTCTTTGCATATACTCCTTTAGGAGTGGAATCAGATCCGGCCGACCACTGTCAGTAAGTAGCCTGGAGACCGCATCGTAGTCTTCTGTGAGATATTCCATCCTACACTTATCCAACATATTGGGCCTTAGAACCTCCGCGCTAGACTTCAATCTGCCATCACGATGCCCGCTGCACTTAGACAATACCCCTGGATATGTTCTTCAAATACTTTTGTATCATGGAAAGCACATGCGAGACAGCAATTCCCGGTGCCCCTCTAATGGGCCGGAAACAGTGACATCGGTATCGGAGTTTTCGTAAACTTTATGGCTGAAAACTTCGGGCAGTTTGCGATTTTTCATGGTCGTTTTTTGTGGAAACCATTCATGAACAACTAGACAAAGGCGACGAGGTCCACTATGCTACGCTGCTATGAAACGTCGCCAAAGCCAACCACCCTCAAAAATCCGGCTGCGCAAGCATCTCAGTGGCGATGCGCTAATCGGTGCCCTACGCCGTGCATTCGAGAAGGTCCCTGACCACCGCAAGGGGACCGTGAAGTTTTCGCTTGCGGATGTAGCCATGAGTGCCTTCGCGATGTTTTCCGTCAAAGATCCTTCGCTGCTGGCTTTTGAACGCCGCTGGACGGCGCGAGACCACAATCTCCACACGATTTACGGTATTGACGAGATTCCCTCGGATTCCAGCATGCGGGAAACCCTCGACGAAGTTTCCCCGGCTGAATTCTGGCCGGCGTTTCGAGCGGTTTTTAGCCGGCTTCAAAGGAGCAAGGCCCTGGAGCAGCTGGCTTTTCTCGACGGCCACTACATTCTGTCGCTCGACGGCACCGGCTATTTTTCCTCCGACAAGCTGCACTCGCAATGCTGCCTCCAAAAGGTTGATTCCCGAACCGGCAAGTCCAGTTACTATCTTCAGATGCTGGGCGCCGCCATCGTTCATCCCGATTTGAAGGAGGTCATTGCCCTGGCTCCGGAGCTCATCCGCAGGAGCGACGGAGACACCAAAAACGATTGCGAACGCAATGCCGCGGCTCGCTTCCTGGAGCGTCTTCGAAAAGAACACCCGCATTTGAAAATCATCATCACGGAGGACGCTCTGAGCCCTAACGCTCCCCATATTGAAACGCTCATGCGCCTTGATCTGCGCTTTATCCTGGGAGTCAAGCCCGGGGACCACCAGTTCCTCTTCGAGCAACTCGATAAAGCCGTAAAGGAAGGCCGGAGCACCGAGTTCAAGCTTCAGGACCGGGATAATCCCGAAAAGCTCCATTACTTCCGCTACCTCAACGGTTGCGCCCTCAATCAATCCAACCAGCATCTCAAGGTCAACGTCCTGGAATACTGGGAGGTAACTCCCAAAGCCACCAAGCGCTTTTCCTGGGTCACCGATTTCGTCATCAGCACCACCAACGCTTACGACCTGATGCGGGCCGGGAGGGCGCGTTGGAAAATCGAGAACGAGACCTTCAACACCTTGAAAAACCAGGGCTACAACCTGGAGCATAACTACGGTCTGGGGAAGAAGCACCTGAGCGCCGTGTTCGTAACCCTTATGATGCTGGCCTTTCTCGTTGACCAAGTCCAACAGCTCGCCTGTCCCCTCTTTCGGGCCGTGTGGAAAAAGCTCGAAACCAAAAGGGACCTCTGGCAACGCATCCGTTCGCTGTTCTGGGACTTCGAACTGGAGTCCCTGCGCATGCTCCTGGAAGCCCTGCTCTACGGTTATAAACGACTGGTTCCGATCATCCTCTACGACTCTGGGTAACCGAAGGAGTGCGGCCTATGGCCGCGGACAAATCCCAATACAGTATGCTTAACCGCCGCGCAGCGGTCATGGAGCAGTGTGAGCGGCGGCGTGAAGATGCATCAATAATGGCGCCATGAAGATGTGTGTGGAGTCGGTAGTGTAGGCGCGCCGGCACCAGGAGAAATCTCAAGATGCCGGCGACCTTGCGTGGGTCCCTTACGTCTCGATCTGATCTTTCATTCTGTAGCTTTTCCCCTCGATAAGAATCGTTTCGGCGTGGTGGAGGAGTCGATCGCATTCGGTGATATCCTTTTTCATGTTCAGCGCGAAGGGTTCCGGGCGCTAGCGCATTTCATCGAAAAGATAAGTATGGCATCCGCTATGAAGGGGCTCGGGGTCCCTGCGCTTTGCGTTTCGCGATAGGTCTTGGCATCAAGAACCTGTGCCGGCAGGTTGAACTTCTCATTCAGTTCTTGTTCCGATTGATTACGAAGGGAGGCTGAAAAAATGACAAGGGGCCTTCTGCGGCGCTCCGCCCAACACTGGGACACAACGAGGCCGGCTTCTATGGGCTTCGCGAGGCCGACTTCATCGGCCAAGAGAACGCGTTTGGAGATGGCAGAGAGCAGGGCAATAAGTGCGGCTTCGATCTGCTGGGGATTCAGGTCGACGCAGGCATCGAACAAGGATCGTCCCAACCGTTCGATACCGGTTCCCCCGACACGAGTCAGTTCATGGGCAAAATAGCGCGCGTGATATCGAGTGGACATGGGTTGTGCAGCGCCTTCCTGCTCTACTGCATGACTGTAGGTTGCCAACCGGCAGGCAAGGGTCTCCTTGTACAGCCTGTATTGGCGGCCGGCATTCTAATCGGGGAACATGCAAATACCTTGTGAGCTTATGGGCCACAATCCAAGCGGTATCAGACGATCGGGAGATTCCCCATAAAACAAGACAAGGCTTGAGTCCCCCTGTTTGGGGACACCTTTCGGGCACGGCGCAAGACTTGCACCGAGTGACGACCTGATCCGAGCCCATAATCCACAACTAATGCCAGGTGTTCTTGAACCATTTCCGCTGATCCGACAAAATGCACAGGCGGTGCGCCTCTTATGAACTGAGCGGCAAAGCAACCTGACGAGCAGCGCTACCTCGGAGGCATGACAAATTTGTCCTTCTTGGAAGGATGAATACTGGACATGTTGTCCTTGATTGGAGGACAAATGCGCGAACTCATATGAGCCTCTTGCAAAAGTCCTATTCACCCTTCGATACCTCAGGGCGAACGGTTTCTGCTTTCGCAACATGCTGTATTTCCGTTCGTGGTGAGGTATCGAACCATGAACGGAAATAGTTTTGCAAGAGGCTCATATGACAGTGAGATCGTAGACTCACTGGGGACCCCGGTTCCGAAGTTCACCCGCGGGGATGTGTGGGTGCCGGGAGTAGCAGGCAAAGCGGTGGCCTAAGTCAGCAAGCCTGTTCCGGCCGTGGCTGGTAAAGGCATAGGGGCTCGGGGGCGAGGTAATCGCCGGTGCTTTCGAAGGCACGGGCGCGGCAGCCGCCGCACACCCGCAAGTACTCGCATTGGCCGCATTTGCCCTGGTAGAGTGATGGGTCGCGAAGCTTTTTGAAGATTTCCGAATTTTCCCAGATCTCGCGAAAGGGTTTTTCCCGGATGTTGCCACAGTCCAGTTCCAGATAGCCGCACGGCTGCACCTGGCCCACATGCGAGACGAAACAGAAACCAATCCCTCCCAAACAGCCACGGGTCATGGCATCCAGCCCGAAGGTCTGGACATCCACTTTTTTGCCGTCCGCCCGGGCCCGCTGGCGCAAGATGCGGTAGTAGTGCGGCGCGCAGGTGGCCTTGAGCTGCAGCGGCACCTGGTCTTTTTGTTCATAGAACCAATGGAGCGTTTTTTCATATTGCTCGGCGGTGATGGCCTGTTCGCGCCAGATCCTTGCCGCGGCCCGTCGGGACCAGCAGGAAGATGTGATGGGCCACCGCGCCCAGGTCCACCGCCAGTTTCTGGATGTCGGGGAGTTCCGCCAGGTTCTGCTGGGTGATGGTGGTGTTGATTTGAAATTCCAGACCGGCCTCGCGAGCATGCGCGATGCCGCGGAGCGCCCCATCGAAGGCCCCCGGGACCTGGCGGAAAGCATCGTGGGACGAAGCCGTGGCACCATCGAGGCTGATGCTGATGCGCTGAATCCCGGCTTCTTTCATTTGGCGCGCCTTTTCCGGGGTGATCAATGTCCCGTTGGGTGCCATGGTCATACGAAAACCCTTGGCCTTCCCGTAGGCGGCAATTTCAAAGATATCCGCGCGAAGTAGCGGCTCTCCCCCGGTCAAGATGATGATGGGCCTGGCGAAGGACGCGACGTCATCCAGGAAGGCAAACGCTTCCGGGGTGCTCAATTCACCTTCATAGGGACGATCCTGGGCCGCTGCCCGGCAATGAATGCAAGACAAGTTGCAGGTGCGGGTCACTTCCCAGGCAATCAAACGGGGACCGGCACCCGGCCCGTGGCTGTGGCCCTGGCCGTGGCCGCCGGGTTTGTCTTGGTTACTACCAACGGCCGTCTTGGGCGTGGGTCGAGTGGGGCATGAAGTTCCTTCACGATTGCAGCAGCTTAGCGGCATCCTTGGCGAAATAGGTGAGGATCATATCCGCCCCGGCACGCCGAATGGCCGTAAGCGTCTCCATCATGACGCGTTGCTCGTCCAGCCAGCCTTGCGCCGCCGCCGCCTTGATCATGGCGTATTCGCCACTGACGTTATAAGCCGCCACCGGCAGGTCGAATTCCTCACGCACCAGGCGGATGACGTCCAGATAGGCCAGAGCCGGCTTGACCATCACAATGTCAGCCCCTTCATCCACGTCCAAAGCCACTTCGCGCATGGCTTCCAAGCCGTTGGCCATGTCCATCTGATAGGCCCGCCGGTCACCGAATTGGGGTGCCGATTCGGCGGCTTCCCGAAAGGGTCCGTAGAAGGCCGAACAGTATTTGGCCGAATAGGCCATGATGGCCACCTGGTCGAACCCGGTTTCATCCAGGCGTTCGCGAATTACCGCCACGCGACCGTCCATCATATCGGAGGGGGCGACCATATCGGCGCCGGCCTCGGCATGGGACACCGCCACCCTCGCCAACACCTCCAAGGTCGCGTCGTTGTCGACCTGGTGCCCGCTCAGGAGGCCGCAGTGACCGTGACTGGTGTATTCGCACAGACACACGTCGGTGATCACCACCAGCTCCGGGTGCTTCTCCTTGATGGCGCTCACCGCCTGCTGTACCACCCCGTCGGCTGCATGGGCTTCGCTTCCCTCGGGATCCTTAGATCGCGGCAGCCCAAACAGAAGGACAGCGGGGATATGGAGCTCGACCACTGATTTGATTTCTTCCAGGAGTTGATCGACTGAGAACTGGTAGACACCGGGCATCGAAGACACCGGATTACGGATCTTGTCCCCGGCATTACGAACATCGGATAGACCAGATTATCCACGCTGAGGCGGGTTTCTCGAATCATGCGCCGCAGATTCTCGGTGCGGCGAAGACGCCGGGGACGGTACAGCGGAAACTGCATGGCATTACTCCCTGGTGAAAGGTTAGACTCGCCGGATCTCCTCATCAGTCAGATAGCAGGCGGGATCGGGCGCCCAGAGGTCGCCGGTGGCTGCCTCCGCACGCACGCGAAAGTTGCCGCCGCAGACATCCAACCATCGGCAGGCGGCACAACGCCCTTTGACGAAGGGTTTCTTGTCCTTGAGTTGTCTCATCAAAGGATCGGAAAGATCCGTCCAGATCTCACTGAACGGTCGGCGGCGGATGTTGCCGAAGGAGTGATGCCGCCAGAACTGATCCGCGTGCACCGAACCATCCCAGCTGACGCAACCGATGCCGCGCCCGGTGCTGTTGCCTTCGTTCATCTGGAGAAGCTCCAGAACCTCCGCGGCCCGCGGCGACCCCTCGCGCAAAAGGCGCAAATAGATGTAAGGCCCATCGGCATGGTTGTCCACAGTGAGTACTTCCTTGGGTTTGCCGCGCTGGTGCAGGTCGGCGGTGCGATCGATAATGAGATCGACCGCGGCACGGGTTTCCGCATGGGAGAGGTCTTCTTCCTTGAGCTGGCTACCGCGCCCGGCATAGACCAGGTGATAGAAACAAACCCGAGGGATATCGTGCTCTTCGAGCAGGTCAAAAATCGCCGGGATCTCTCTGACATTGCGCCGATTCATGGTGAAGCGCAAACCCACCTTGATCCCTGCCTCCTGGCAGGCGTGAATTCCGTCCAGAGCCTTTTGAAAAGCTCCCCTTGACGCCGCGGAACCGGTCGTTCACTTCTTCGAGCCCATCGAGGCTGATTCCCACATAGGAAAGGCCGATTTTCTTAAGCTCCTGGGCGACGGCTGGCCGGATCAGGGTCCCGTTGGTGGAAATCACCGCCCGCATCCCCTTGGACACCGCATAGGCAGCTAGTTCCGGGAGGTCTTGGCGCACCAACGGTTCACCTCCCGAAAAAAGCACCACCGGGGCCCCAAACTGCGCCAGATCATCCAATAGGACCTTGCCTTCCGCGGTGGTCAATTCATCGGGTGTCGCCTCGTCCTCACCCAGGGCATGGGCATAGCAGTGCACACATTTCAGATTGCAGCGGCGGGTGATGTTCCAGACGACCACCGGTTTCTTGTCGGCGGAAAACTGCAGCAGATGGGAGGGTAACCGGCCGCTATGGCGGCCATAACGCAGAGCATCCGATGGCTCCACGGTCCCACAATAAAGCTTGGAAATTCCAATCATATCGGTTCCCCTCGATCACCCTAAGCCGACGTACTGGTGCAACCAGTTGGTGAGTCCGTATCTGTCATGATGTCAGACTTCTCATCAGGCCATGTTTACTCCTCGCTTTTCGTTTCAGGAAGGGCACCCGGGAATTGGTGAAAAGTATCGCGGATGAGTTGATTCAAATAGCGTTCCGAATCCACGACGCCTTCCCGTGGCAGAATAAACTGAGTCTGGCCACTACGATCGGCGATGAGCCGAAAAGCATAGTCGTAGTTGTTGGAGATTTTCCGGCAAATGGAGTCGGCCGTCGTTTCCTGAAACAGCGCCTGCTCGACGATGGTGTTGATGGCCTCTTCGTTGAAATGGATCTTGAAACCAAAGCGTTCGCGGTAGCTGCTTTCAAATGCGGTGATCTGATTATACAGAACCAGGATTTCATCAAAGATCCGTTCCAGCGACAAGCCGGTCCGCAGATGGTAATCCGCTACCAGAGCAATCCGCGGGGGGCTGAACACGATGGGATAATCAGCCAGATACCGTTGCTTCTTGATGGCGATTTGATCCTGAACCTGCTTCCTTTCCTCATCCACCATCTTTCGATAGACCCGGGATCTTTTCGGATCATGGGGATGTTCGAGGATCTTGGCCAGTTCTTTTTCCGGATCGTGCACTACCTCGGGAGTCACCACCAGGTACTTGATCTCGGTACTGGGCAGCTTCTTCTCGAAAGGCAACAGGACCCGTTCAATGGCACACACCAGGCCGCGTGCGCCGGTCTTTTCCAGGTAAGCGATTTCCGCAAAAAGCCGTAGCGCTTCATCGGTGAACTTGACATCGACCCCGTAGGCTCGAAAATCATCTTTCTTGCCGAGAATAATGGGATTGTTGGGGTTCCTGAGGATTTCGTACAGGTCCTCGATTTCCAGCCGTTCGAGCACGGCGACTACCGGCAACCGTCCGATGAATTCGCTTTCGAAACCATAGGCGATCAAGTCCTCGGCACGGGCGTCTTTGAGGAACTTGTAGTCATCTTCCTTGCTTTGCACCGTTGCACCAAAACCGATCCCCTGTTTCTGCAGTCGATTTCTCACCAGTGCGGCAAGATCATTAAAAGCACCACTCATGATGAAGAGAATATTTCGAGTATTCACCGTGCGTTTCTCGCGTTTGCCGGTGCGGCGGTATTCTTCCACGGCCTGCATCTGAGAGACGGGATCATGCGGGATGCGCAGATCTACCTCGGTTTCTTCCATGGGTTTGAGCAGCGTTCTCTGAACACCGGTACGCGACACATCGATACCGATGACATTGGGTCCTGATGCAATTTTATCGATTTCATCGAGGTAAATGATCCCGTGCTCAGCCAGTTCGATATCATCGCCTGCTTCGGTGAGCAAGTCTCGCACCAGATCCTCGACGTCACCACCAACGTAACCAGTTTCGCTGAACTTGGTGGCATCGCCCTTAACAAACGGTACGCCGATTTTCTGAGCAATCAGCTTTAGGAGGTAGGTCTTGCCGACGCCGGTGGGACCAATAAGGATGATGTTGTTCTTGATTCGCCCCACCGTCTCGCTGGCTCTGCCGCGTTCCACCCGTTTCTGAAATTTGATGCGGTTGTAATGCGTACAAACCTTGGTGGCCAGAATGGCCTTGGCTTCATCCTGTTTGATCACGTATTGATCCAAGTACGCCAGGAGCTCTTCCGGCTTCATATCGAATCGGATGCTATCGATGCCGCGGGTTCCCGCATGGCCCTCATCTTTTGCGGGTTCATCCGGTTTTGGAACCATCATGGGAGAAACCACCTTGATGCGACATCCATATTTCTTGGTGAGATAGTCGCTCAGTTCTTTCTCCAATTCATCCTGACTTGGGAATTTCTCGATTCTATCAGCCATGGATTATCATCCCGTTCGTGTTTTCAATGTGAACTGCCTCGTTCAGCTGGGCTTTGATAGCTTTCTTACTATAAACACTCGGGAGTGGCATTTCAACGGAACCGGCTTTTTGCCCTTGGGCTTCAGCCATCGAGCGGCAACAGCTCCAAGTTTCCCCACGCACCCAGGCGATCGTTCACCAGAATCAGCACCCCCGCCAATCCGGGGATCTCGGCGGCCAGTTGCAGCGCCGCGTTTATGGTGGCGGGATCCTGGACCACATTGCCCAGTCGGGTGGCGGCAGCATCGGCCAGAGCGGCATTGGGAGCAACCACCGTAACCGCATCGGCCCGACCGAAACTCAGGGAATGCCCAATGGTTCCTGATGAAGTGCAGACCCCCAAGGGCAAGTCCGTAACGCTGAACCTTAGGCCAAGCCGATTGGTAAAGGGAGAACGCGGACCGGCATAGACAGCCATGGTGATATCTTCGGTAACATCCAGGTAGCAATCGCCACCATTTTCAACGATGGCTCCGCTGCCTTGTGCTTTCAGCCTTTGCCCCACCGCTTGAGCGATCGCCCCCGCCACCGCCGCCATGGGTCCCACCGCGGCGGCCAGGGACGCCCGCAACATTTCCCGCACCACGGGCGGAGCATGGTCATCATCGGGTAAGGGTTGCAGGGAATGGAGGAAGGCGGGATGGCGGGCGATGTAGTCTTCAAGGTGGCGACGGCAGGTAAGCACGGCGTCTTGCGCCACTTGTCGGAGGTCGCGGTCGGCTCGGATCCACAAGTCGCTTTCCTGGTACTGGGCGCGAAAGACCACCCATTCGGCCCGGCGATGACGCTCGCGGTAGAAGCGTTCACCAGTCCGGGCCGACGCGTGGAAAAAACTTCGTTGCCTGGTGGACTTGGATGTCATTCCCATTCGATGGTGCTGGGAGGTTTTGAAGAAATGTCATAAACCACCCGGTTCACCCCCTTGACTTCATTGATGATGCGGTTGGACATCACGCCCAGTAATTCGTAAGGAACCCTCGCCCAATCCGCTGTCATGGCGTCAACGCTTTCCACCACGCGGATGGCGATCACCTGATCATAGGTTCGTTCATCACCCATGACGCCCACCGAGCGCACCGGGAGCAGCACCGCAAAGGCCTGCCACACTTTGTCGTACCAGCTCGCGCTGTCCAATTCCTCAAGAATGATCGCATCGGCTTCCCGCAATAGCCGTAGGTTTTCCCGGGTGACCTCGCCGATCATGCGAATGGCAAGCCCCGGTCCGGGGAATGGATGGCGCATGATGACGCGTTCCGGCAGCCCCAACTCCCGGCCCACTAGCCGCACTTCGTCCTTGAATAGCTCCCGCAACGGTTCAATGAGTTTTAGTTGCATCCTTTCCGGGAGGCCGCCCACATTGTGATGTGTCTTAATCGTGGCGGAAGGTCCTTTGAATGACACGCTTTCGATGACATCCGGATACAGTGTTCCCTGGGCCAGGTATCGGGCATTGGTGAGATTTCCGGCTTCCTTCTCGAATACTTCGATGAAGGTGTTACCGATGATCTTTCGTTTCCGCTCGGGGTCAGTCACGCCCTGGAGGCGGGACAGGAACATATCCGAGGCATCCACATAGATGAGGTTGATGGTGAAATGATCCCGGAACACCCGCTGGACCTCTTCCGCCTCTCCCTTGCGCAACAGTCCGTTGTTGACGAAGATGCAGTGCAGCCGCGCGCCAATGGCCTGGTGCAGAAGCACAGCCACCACTGAACTGTCGACCCCGCCGCTCAGGGCACAAATCACTTGATCATCACCGATTGTCTGGCTGGTGTTTTGGATTACCGATTCCACGAAAGACTTCATGGTCCAGCTGGGTTTGCAGCGACAAATGCCGAAAAGGAAGTTGTCCAGGATGGTGCGGCCGCATGGGGTGTGGGCCACCTCCGGATGAAATTGCACCCCATAGCATTGGCGCGCGGCATTCCCCATGGCCGCCACCGGCGAATTATCGCTGTGAGCCAATTGGACGAACCCGGGCGGCATCGTGAGGATCCGGTCACCATGGCTCATCCAAACGCGCACATCCTTGGGTTCGATATCACGGAACAGTTCGCTCGGCCGGTCGATATCGATCTGGGCGGGTCCGTACTCGCGCTGTGTCGCCCCCTCCACCTGGCCTCCCAACTGGTGCGCCATGAGCTGCAAGCCATAACAGATTCCCAGCACCGGGATGCCCAAGGACAAAACCGCCGGGTCAGACAGCGGCGCGGCTGCATCGTAGACGCTGGAAGGCCCTCCGGAAAGGATGATCCCTTTGGGCCGAAACGCGCGGATTGCCTCCAGGCTCTTGTTGAAAGGATGGATCTCACAGTAGACATGGCTTTCTCGAACCCTGCGGGCGATAAGCTGCGTGTACTGCGACCCGAAATCCAGGATCAATATGCGTTCTTCATGGAGCTGATCGGCTTGCATCGGCCTGGCCTCATCAGAGTTGACGGTTAGTCCGTTCCCCAATTGGACGCTATTTCAGATCCACCTGGTAGTTGGGCGCTTCCTTGGTGATGATCACGTCGTGAACGTGGCTTTCCTTGAGCCCGGCGCTGGTGATGCGCACCATGTGTGTTTTGGTGCGCAGTTCTTCCAGATTGGCACAGCCGACATAGCCCATACCGGCGCGCAAGCCCCCAATCAACTGATAGACGCTGGCCGCCAGAGGACCCTTGTAGGGCACCATGCCTTCGATGCCTTCCGGGACCAGCTTGTTGGTTTCCTCGATTTCTTCCTGGAAGTAGCGGTCCCGGCTGCCTTCCTTCATGGCCCCCAACGATCCCATGCCGCGATAGGTCTTATAGCTTCGCCCTTGATAGAGAATAGTTTCCCCGGGGCTTTCCTCGGTGCCGGCAAAAAGGCTGCCGATCATGACGCTGTAGGCCCCGGCCGCCAAGGCTTTGACAATATCACCGCTGTACTTGATCCCGCCATCGGCAAGGATCGGAACCCCGGCTTTGCTGCCGACTCGGGCACACTCCATGATGGCCGTAACCTGCGGGACGCCGACACCGGCCACCACCCGGGTGGTGCAGATGGAACCGGGCCCGACTCCCACTTTGATGGCGTCTGCTCCCGCTTCTATCAGGCTGCGGGCGCCATCGGCAGTCGCGACATTGCCGGCTATCACCTGGAGGTCGGGAAAATCTTGCTTGATCCGCTGCACCGTTTCACGCACGTTGAGCGAATGGCCGTGGGCACTGTCCACGGCGATGACGTCCACCCCGGCGTTCTTTAGGGCGCTCACCCGCTGCAATCCGTCCTTGCCGACGCCCACGGCCGCCCCCACACGTAATCGTCCCAGATGGTCTTTACAAGCATTGGGGTATTTCTTGATCTTCAAAATGTCCTTGATGGTGATCAAGCCCTTGAGCCGGCCAGCCCCGTCCACCACCAGCAGTTTCTCGATGCGGTTCTTGTGGAGCAGTTTTTTGGAGTCTTCGAGAGATATCCCCACGGGCGCCGTCACCAGCCGATCCTTGGTCATGACCTCGGAGACTTTCAGGTCCATATTGGTCTCAAAGCGGAGATCCCGATTGGTGATGATCCCCACCAAGATACCATCCTTGACCACCGGAAGGCCTGAAATCCGATACTTAGCGGCTAACTCCAGCACGTCGGCAATCCTTTGGTCAGGATCTACCGTCACGGGATCGACAATCATACCACTTTCAGACTTCTTGACCTTGTCCACCTCCTGTGCCTGGCGCCCGAGACTCATATTGCGATGAATGATCCCGATGCCCCCTTCGCGGGCTATGCTGATGGCGGTCTCGGCTTCGGTCACGGTATCCATGGCGGCGGTGACCAGCGGGATGTTCATCGGAATATCTCGCGTCAACCAGGTCTCCACCCTGGTTTCATAAGGGAGCACCTTGGAATCGGCGGGCACCAGCAAAACATCGTCAAATGTCAAGGCTTCGGAAATCGAGTTAGGATTCATGTTGTTCATTCACGGCTCTCCCTATGGTTGTTGTTCACCAAACCAGCTAAGGTCCAGGGCACATGAAAATCATGCCGCCGTTGGCCAAACCCATGAGAACTGCGAAATCAACTGGCGTGGCAAGCCCATGGCGGTTTCCGCACTATCCAAGAGCAGACCTTCCAGGAGACCAGCATCGGTCACCACCAGGTTAGTTCGGTTGAGTCCGGCAAGGATCTCGTTGACAATGAGCGTCCCCCCCAAAATGATGTCTTCGCGGCCCTTTTCGAGCCCCACCCACCGGCGCCGTTCGCTCAAGCTCTGAGAGGCAAGCTGCCGCAGCGTATCCCCAATCCACTGACCCGTTAGGTCTTGACCGTTGATCCGATACGGTTGGTAGACCGCCATTTGCAGATACATGGCCGCCAGAGTGGTGGCGGTTCCGGCGGTGCCCACCAACTGGAGGTCGGTGGGTTTCAGGTTCAAGCTACGGAGTAAATCGGCCAGGGCCGCCCAAGTTGGCTGTAGCGCCAGCCTCACGTGCCGAGTGGCCGATTCCAGGTCGGATGGCGCCGGCGGATCCGCTTTCAGGTGCGCTTCCGTCACCGTGGCAGCCCCTACAAACACGCTGGTAGTCCACAAAGGGTCGGGCCGCAGGGGGGCGACCAGGGTGAACTCAGTGCTGCTGCCACCTAGATCAAAAGTGAGGATCATGGCGTCCTTATCTGTTAGGCCACTCAATATCCCTTTGACCGATAGGGTGGCTTCGGCATCTTCGCTGAGGACTGTCCCTTGTATGCCGGTCTCTTCTTCAATAACCCGGAGGAATTCCGGACCATTGTGGGCCTTTCGCACCACACCGGTGGCCCCACAAGTCACCGAACCAGCTCCAAAACGACCAATCAGTCCAGCGTACTCCCTCACCACGGCAAGGCTTTTCCGCATCCCCTCACGAGTTAGCCCGGCGTCGGGCTCAAAGCCCTGAGCGAGCCGTGTCACCCGTCGTTCGAGGCACAAAGGCCAAAGTTGCAGTTGGTTCTGACAAGCAGCCACCAACAACCGTGTGGTATGAGAGCCCAAATCAATGGCAGCGAATACGGATGCTTCCAACAAACCGGCCCCTTTAGCAGTGACGCGTCGTCACACCGAACGGCCCTCCACCGTTATGGTTTGGCCCATAGTCTGGGTTCTCCATGCCAGCAACTGCCATCGACCGCCAACTTCGCTCGAGCCTAACAGGCTTTCTTCGCTTGACAAATCCTAACGGCTCATTAAAAGCTTACCCGGTCAACTTCGTTGAGTCATCAACAGTCTTCCTTTGATGCCACCACCCAGTGCACGGCGAAGGATGTTCTGCAATCCCCGGTCACGCTACCGTACCTGCGCCCATTGGGCTGTCAGATAGAAAGCTGCGAGGTTTCGAGAGTGAATCGTCACAAAACCCATAAACGAAAGGGGGCGGCCATGATTCTGGAGATCGATCCAAGACACCCCGAACCCAGAAAAATCAAACAAGTTGTGGAAGCCCTGACCAACGGTGGAATCATTACTTATCCCACCGATACGTACTACGGTATTGGATGTGACCTCTTCAACAAAGAATCCATCGAGAAGATCTATCAACTGAAACGGCGCCCCAAACAGAAACCATTCAGCTTCATTTGTAGCGATCTTAAGGACATCAGCGAGTACGCCCAGGTTACCAATTATGCTTACAAGACCATGAAACGGCTGTTGCCCGGACCGTATACCTTCATCCTCGAGGGTTCACGGTTGGTCCCCCGAATCATGCTCACCAAGCGTCACACCGTTGGTATCCGGGTTCCAGATCATGCCATCAGCTTGGCCATCGTGCGAGAACTAGGCCATCCGATCATCAGCACCAGTGCTGCGGACCCTGACGGCAATATTCTCCAGAGCCCTCATGAGATCAAAGAAAAACTGGGACACGCCGTAGACGTGATTGTCGATGGCGGTCCCATTCAAGGTGTTCCTTCCAGCATCATCTCACTCATCGATGACACTCCTGAGATTCTGCGAGAAGGTAGTGGTGACATCAGCCTGTTTCGTTCATAGGGGCTCCAGGCTGAAGCACCGGCAGCACAAGAAACAAGGTCCCAGACCAAAACTGCAAACGCGACGGATCAACAGCAGCATTCCGAGATCCAATGCTTCTGCCCCAGTTTCGGGTAGTGGCTGCGGCAAGGAAGTATGCTCGTAGGGCGGCGGGTTCATCACCGCCCGTCGCCGGGTTCAGGGAGCGACTGGCCACGGCAGGGCGTCTCGGGAGATTCCAAAAATCACACCAAGACGTGGCCTCAAGGGCTTATGGGAAAGGGAGCCTGATAGCGCAAAGGCTGTGACGACTCAGCCAGATACTGGCTCAGCTGCTGCGAAACTTCCGTGCCGAAAAGGAAATCGGCAACCGTACGCTTCTTCTTTTCCGCGTAGACGATTTCTGGGTCTTCTGAAATGTTCCCCAACCGCCCAGCTACTTTCACGGCATTCCTGAAATTTCCCAGCTCATCAATCAAACCCAATTGCTTGGCCAAGGCACCCGTCAAGACACGACCATCAGCAACTTGCCGAACCTCATCTTCTGGTAGATTACGGGCTTTGACAACATCCTGGATGAACTGCTGATGGACCTCGTCAATGAGTTTCTGCGTTATGGCTTCCTCTTCCGGGGTCATCT
Source organism: uncultured delta proteobacterium (assembly GCA_963802715.1). GTDB lineage: Bacteria > Desulfobacterota > Syntrophobacteria > Syntrophobacterales > Syntrophobacteraceae > CAWDJT01. The sequence continues at coordinate 23,275 of CAWDJT010000047.1, read as the reverse complement.
TTCGGCTTGGGTTGCCGACGTCCTTGAATTGGCCACTCTTCAGGGTGACCATTTCGTAACCCACCTTGTCGAAAAGTCCGCTGAAATTGCCAAACCGGACAATGACGCCGATGCTCCCGGTGAGCGTTCCCGGGTTGGCGACAATGTGGTTGGCGGCGGAAGCGACGTAGTACCCTCCGGAGGCGGCGATTCCCCCCATGGAAGCCACTACCGGCTTCTTGGCGATAGTCTGTCGGATTTCCTGGTAGATCTCCTGAGATGGGCCAACACCACCACCCGGTGATTCAATTCGCAACACGATGGCCTTGATGCTTGCATCATCTCGAAAGGTCTTGATCTCTTCCAGAATCTCCTTGACATCCAGGATAACGCCCCGGATCTCCACCACACCGACCTTGGCCGATGTAAGGAGATGTTTAGCCGTGGCTGGGCGGTGGTGATTTTTCCAAAACAAGGACATCACCATCGACAGTGTAAACAGAAATAACACCACCAGTACAATCAAGAGCCCGCGCTTTTTCACCTGTCACTCCCCATGCCGGCAGATCCAGCTTGCGCCGCAACCTCCCGCCGGCTTCGTGCCCTGAATGCTAACGGTTCCGAAACCCCTAGGCAACGGAGTCCCCCCCCCCGCTCCCCACCGGTGCCTCTAGCACTGTCTCCCATCAGACCCCTCGTTGCCATTTTAAAAGCAAACACCCGGTTGAGCTTGAGAGCACGTACCGGGTGTCAGAGTGCACTATCTGCGGATGGGACAAACAACGGCAACAACGGGATTACGCGTCCTCAGTCGGAGATGAGGTCTGCGCACGCGCTTCCAATTCCTCCTTGAGCAACTCACCCAAGTTGGAAGTGGCCGCTTTGGCATTGTTCATGTAATCATGGTAGTTGGATCGTTCCTCGTGTTCCTCAACCTTTCGCATGGACAGCCCGATTTTACGATCTTTCGGTGAGAGGTTGATTACTTTGGCCGTGACCGCATCGCCCACCTTGAACTGACCGACCGGAGACTTGATCTTTTCTTTGCTGATCTCGGAAACATGAACCAGTCCTTCGACCCCTTCCTCCAGTTCGACAAAGAGCCCAAAATCGGTCACATTGGTAATGGGACCAGCTATGACGGTGCCGGCTGGGTAGCGATCGGGAATGCTCTGCCACGGATCCGGTTCCAACTGTTTGATGCCGAGGGAGAAACGTTCATTTCCCTTGTCGATGTTGAGCACCTTGGCCTCAACTTCCTGACCCTTCTTGAACACTTCCGACGGGTGTTTGATCCTCTTGGTCCAGGAGATATCGGAAATGTGGACTAGGCCGTCGATACCCTCATCAATCCCGATGAACACACCAAAGTCAGTGATATTCTTGATTTTCCCGGCAATGATGGTATCCACGGGATACTTTTCAGCAATCACGTCCCACGGGTTTGGCTCGATCTGCTTCATACCCAGGGAGATGCGCTTGTTGTCCACATTGATGTCCAGCACCACCGCTTCCACCGTATCACCAACACTCAAGATCTTGGATGGATGGCGAATCTTACGGGTCCATGACATCTCGGAAACGTGGATCAAACCTTCTACCCCACCTTCGATCTCCACAAAAGCACCATAATCGGTGAGGCTTACCACTCGACCCTGAATGCGGGTGTTAATAGGATATCTTTCGGCAGCGGTAGTCCAAGGATCGGCCACCAGCTGCTTCAAACCCAAGGAAACCCGTTCATTGTTGCGATCAAACTGCAACACCTTGACCATGATCTTTTGGCTGATTTGGCACATCTCCGAAGGATGTCCCACACGCCCCCAACTCATGTCGGTGATGTGGAGCAACCCATCGATCCCGCCGAGATCCACAAACACACCGTAATCGGTGATGTTCTTGACGGTACCTTCAACCACCTTACCTTCTTCGAGGTCTGCCAGCGTCTGCGCCTTGAGGTGGTCGCGCTCCTTCTCCAGCAGAGCTCGGCGGGAGAGCACCACATTGCGCCGCTTCTTGTTGTATTTGAGGACCTTGAACTGGAAGGTTTGGTTGATTAACGATTCGAGATTGCGAACCGGACGGAGATCCACTTGCGATCCCGGCAAGAAGGCCTGGATGCCAATGTCCACCGCCAGACCGCCCTTGACCTTGGATACCACCATGCCTTCGATGACGCCATCAGCATTGTAGATCTGGCTGATATCATCCCAGATCTTGATCTTCTGGGCTTTGTCCTTGGAAAGAATGATCGCCCCGTCATCATCTTCACGGTACTCCAGCAGGGCATCTACCTCATCACCGACCGCCGCTTGGATGTTGCCGTTCTCGTCCTTGAACTCATCAAGGCGGATTTGCCCTTCGGACTTGTAGCCAATGTCCACCATGACGTAGTCATCGGTGATCTGGATGATCTTGCCGTGGATGACCTCCCCCTCCTGAATATTGACCATGCTGCTTTCGTACAGTTCCTGGAAGGACTCCATGTCTTCAGCTTCGTCACCATCCATGGATGGTTCCTTCGGCATGACAGCCGCTTCAGGGTGAAGGGCTTCCTGATCTTGTGCTTCGTCTTTCTCAACCATTAATCAACTACCCCCTTATCCAAAGTTGGCGCCGAGCGCCTCATCAACTTGCGAAATCTAGCAAAGAGGCAGCTATTTTACAACGCTATTTTTGAGTCAATGGCCGTATTTTGCCCGCTCGGCTCCTGCCCCAGCTTTTTTCTACTATAAAAATCAATGAGTTGCCTCAGGACTTCGACTGCATCCAAATGCGATGTGTCGAGAAGGAAAGCCTCGGCAGAAGGCCGCAAAGGCGCGATACTGCGTTGCTGATCAGCTTCATCGCGCGCGCGGATCTGTGCTTCAAGCAGCTCGTATTCGATCTCCAACCCTTTTTGGTGATACTCGAGTTGACGGCGTTGGGCGCGAGTGGCAAGATCGGCCGTCAGGAATACCTTAAAGGGACTGTCGGGAAACACCACCGTCGTCATGTCACGCCCTTCAGCCACCACGTCGCCTTCATCTGCAAGCCGTCGTTGCCACCCGGTAAGGAATTCTCGAATCGTCGGGATCTGTGAGACCCGCGAGGCCATGTTGGTGATTTCGGGTTCCCGCAGCTCATCTCCCAGCCGTTTTCCCCGATACGCAACCACCAGTTCCCCGTCAATCAATTGAAATTGTAATGGCAGTTGTTCCAAGGCATCCAACGTCAGTGAGGTTTCCCCATGGCGCAAGTCTTCCCTGCGCAAAGCCCAGGCTAGCGCCCGATACATTGCGCCGGTATCCAGATAGATGAAGCCCAGGTCTCTGGCCAATTGCCGCGAGACCGTACTCTTGCCGGCTCCTGCCGGACCGTCAATGGCAATCACCATGAGCGCATCTCACCCTATCAAATGACGACCGAAGCATTGGCCGCTCCTCAACGTCCACCAGCCAATTCTGACAGAGCTTCCTCCAAGGTTTTCGCTAGACGCTGGTTTTCTTCGGGAAGTCCCACGTTAATACGGATGTGGCGAGGCAACCCATAGGAAGCCATGGATCGAATTATCACACCCCGGCGAAGCATTGCCTCATAAAGTCGACGCGCTTCCAAGGGGACCTCGATCAGAATGAAATTGGTCTGAGTCGGCACATAAGGCAGCCCCAACTTTTCCAGTTCGCCATACAAATAGGTCAGCCCATCCCAGGTATTGCGCTGTGTAGCGGCCAGAAACTCATCATCGTCCAGGGCCGCCAGGGCCGCCACTTGCGACAGCGTGGTGGTGTTGAAGGGCTGGCGCACCCGGTTCAGATAGTCAGCCACTTGCGCTGACATGACTCCATAGCCGATGCGCACTCCAGCCAGTCCATAGGCTTTGGAGAAGGTACGTAGGACCACCACGGAAGGTGCTGCACGCTGAACCTCCTCAAACCCGTTGGGGCATTCCTCATCGCGAACGAAATCGATGTAGGCTTCATCCAGGACCACAATCACCTCACCCGGCAGGTTTTCGAGAAAAGCCGCCAGTTCCGGTTTGCGTACAATGGTACCGGTCGGATTGTTGGGGTTATTGACGAAGATCACCCGGGTTCGCCGTGTGACTGCAGCGGCCATGGCCTTCAAATCAATGTGAAAACCCTTAAGTGGAACGGGAATCCCACGAGCCCCCATGGTTTGAACAGCCAGGCTGTAAACCAGGAAAGAAGGGGCCGGCATGACGACTTCGTCGCCAGGCAAAACGAAAGCACGAATAACCAGTTCGATGATCTCGTTGGAACCATTTCCCAATACGATCCCATCAAAGGAAAGCTGGTACTTCTCACTTAGCTTGCGGCGAAGATAAAAACCGCTGCCATCCGGATATCGATGGAGTCGTGTGAGGGCGTTCTGTATGGCCGCAACCGCCTTGGGCGAAGGCCCCAAAGGATTTTCGTTGCTGGCCAGCTTGATGGAATCCCGAATGCCGTACTCGCGTTCCAGTTCCTCCAGAGGTTTTCCTGGAGGATAGGGGACAAGACTGTCAATGTGTGAAGGAACACGCAGTTTCATTTTCGTTACTTTCCGTCCCTGTTAGCGGCATGATTCTTTTCATCTAACCCGTGGGTGGGTTGAGGATAAACGAAATATCCGGTTTTATAAAGAATGAGCCTCTGAAAGGCAATGGTTTTTCACGGAACGGACACGGTTGGCCGCTTATCCCTTTGACCTTGTCCTGCCCGGAAGCCTATAATAAGATTTCGTACTGGTTCTGAAAGCCATCGTAATTACAGGTTTGGCACACTTAAGACCTGTCGGTCGGGGCCCGTAGAGTGATATCTACCTGTGCTGGCGGGAGAACCCCGGGCAGACCAGGGACAGGTTGCAAACCTTCTGACTTCAGGCATGATATGAAATCGAACCATCGTAGCTCCAATGAATCCGAGAAGGAATTGGATGGCGGCTTGGAAAAGACCTCCGCCCCACCCATGGCTGGTAGACCCCACACCGTAGTCCTGGACCCTCTTCGATTGTACCTGGAAGAAATCAAGCAGTATCCCCTCTTATCCAGAGAAGAGGAAGTGGAATTGGCTCGGCGGTATCAGCAGAGAGGTGACATCCAGGCAGCCTACCGTCTTATTACCGCCAATCTGCGGTTGGTGGTCAAGATCGCCATGGACTTTCAGCGCCGCTGGATGCAGAACTTGATGGACCTCATCCAAGAAGGCAATGTGGGTTTGATGCAAGCGGTGAAGAAGTTCGACCCTTATCGGGGCTACAAGTTCTCCTACTATGCATCGTTTTGGATCAAAGCCTATATTATCAAGTTCATTATGGACAACTGGAAACTGGTCAAGATCGGCACCACACAGGCTCAGCGAAAGCTCTTTTTCAACCTTCGAAAGGAAAAGGAGCGGCTGGAAGCACAAGGCGTAGCGGTAGAGCCAAGACTTCTGAGCGAGCGGCTGGACGTCAAGGAAACCGAGGTTGTGGAGATGGAACAACGCCTCAGTAGTTGGGAGATCTCCCTGGATGCGCCGTTGCAGGAGGATTCTGAGGACACGCACAAGTCCTTTCTACCCGCCAATCTGGTGCCGGCGGATGAACAACTGGCTGACCATGAAGCCAAGGCCATCCTCCACGACAAACTGATGCTTTTCCGTGACCAGCTCAAAGGCAAGGAGGCCTTCATTTTCGACCAGCGCCTCATAGCTGAAACACCTTTGACTCTTCAAGAAATCGGCGACAAATTTGGAATCAGTCGGGAGCGGGTTCGCCAGATCGAAAGCCGACTAAAGGGTAAGCTCAAGGTCTACCTGGAAGAGGAAATCGATGATCTGGAAATGCTTCAGGAGAGCATGATCGACGCTTGATCATGTTTCAATGCCGAACAGGCGGGCGGCATTGCCACCAACAATGGCCTGTACAGCCTCGCTGCTTAAACCGGCTGATGCGATTTCACGAAGGTAGCGTCCTGGGGTTAGTAATGGGTAGTCGCTGCCGAAGAGGATCTTGTCCGCCCCTACAATCCGAACCATTTCACCATAGATTTCCGGACGGTACAAATACGGCGATGCAGCTGTGTCGAAATAGACTTGTGCCAAGACTTCGGGGACCTCCTTTTTCAACAAACCGTAGAACCCCAAACCGCCCCCCCAGTGGGCCAGAATCAGTGGCATGGTCTGTGCCCGTCGGGCGATTTCATAGTAAAAATCCAATCCAAAGGGAGCCTTACCAGGATATGCGTGGCCAATGGGTTCGTTGGCATGAATAAGCAAGACCCCACCCGAGGATCTGCAGCACTCTATGAGGATCTGGTAACCCGCCATCGCCACCTCGACCGAATTATTCTCATAGACCGCCAGTTCTCCCAAGCCACGAGCACCCGATTGGAGACATCGTTGCGCTTCCCGGCCGGCATCGTTACTCAGTGGATTCACACACCCCATGGGGATCAGACGCGAAGGAAACCGGCAGGCGGCCTCCAAAACATAGTCATTGTGGTGTCTGGCCGTCTCCGTATGGTTCCAAGGAAACCCAAACACCACCGCCCGATGGATTTCATCCCGATCCATGACCTCAAGCAAGGATTCGGCCGTAACCAATCTGGCTTTGGGTGATTCATAGAGCAATCGGAAGGTGGATTCTCCGTCAAAGAACTGCGATCTATCCTGCACCATTGCCGAAGGAAAGATGTGGGTATGAGCATCAATGCGCATTCGTTTTAGCCCTCACTTCATGCCCGTCATCCGCGATTGGTGCTGGAAGGGATTGTTTCTCCATGGTTCGCCATTGACTGGATAGTGACCACTCCTATAAGTTTCCTCGCGTTTGATCAATGCGAACGCAACCAAAGGCCTTGCCCAATCGCATTCATTTTCTGGTCGCATTTCCGGGGCTCCATCGCCGGAGCAAGCAAGGTGCCCATGACTTCATTAAAAGGAAAGACCATACCTTTGTCAGCACCGATTATCAGCATTGACCTAGACCAAGCTGAAGCCGTTGCCGTGGAGGCGATCACCGCGTCAGGCCGACTGGTTGCTGAGCACTTCGGCAATCCCGGCGCTTTCAGCGTCGAATTGAAAAGGCCCTTTGACTATGTAACCGACGTAGATCGCCGGAGTGAAGACCTCATCGTTGGGATCATCCTAGACCATTTTCGTGATCACCACATTTTGGCCGAGGAACGGTCCGAGGTCAATCTGCCTTCAGGGCCAACCTGGATCATTGATCCGTTGGATGGTACTACGAATTTCATTCACAGCTTCCCGTTCGTGGCTATCTCCATCGCTCTAATGGTAGAAGGTCAAGTGGTCCTTGGCATGATCTATGACCCGCTACGCCAAGAACTCTTTCGCGCCCGATACCACCGAGGAGCGTTCCTCAATGGCGCCCCCATTCGACTCCGCAACGTTACGATCCTTGACGACGCCCTAGTGGCCACCGGGTTTCCTTCTCGCGATCGCCAACTAATCGAGCCCTACATCGAGACACTCCGCTCAGTGTTACGGGAAGTGACTGGCGTGCGTCGAGCAGGTGCGGCGGCTTTGGACCTAGCCTACCTGGCCTGCGGCCGTGTAGACGGGTTTTGGGAAATGGGGCTCAGCCCCTGGGACATCGCAGCTGGGAGCCTCTTGGTGGAAGAAGCCGGGGGAGCAGTTAGCGACTTCTGGGGGGAAAACAAACACCTTCAATGTGGGCACATCGTGGCCGGCGGGCCAACGACCCATGCTTTTCTGCTTCATCAGGTCAAAAGCCACTTGGCACCCCTACTCAAAAAACCTTAGTACTCTGTCAGCTTTGTTTTGCAGGCCGGGTGACTAGGCCGTCATTCTCCCGCCTGCGGCGGGACAGGAATCCAGGATTCTTAGGGCTCACTGAACCCCCGCCTCCGCGGGGGTGATGTTCTACACCCAGTAAAACTATCCGGTATACGTCGCCCCAAATCTTTCCGCCCGCTTAAGGGTAACCTTTCAATTGGGTGGAGTGACATTCATGGCCATCAGCTTCTTAGTATTCTCAAAAATAACCTCCATCTTCTTGGCACTGATCACTTTGGTGACGACGCCCAGGCCAAAGGCCGGGTGGAAAATCAAGGCCCCATCGTGATAGCTGTCGTCCATCCGATACTTAGGAACCCCCGCCTTGTTGGCCTGGAGCAGAAGCTGCCGCCAATCTTCGTCGGTCTTGGGACGATTTGCCCCCTTGGAAAGCACAGAGGGAATTATTTCCTCCTCGTCTTCCTCATCGAGTAAAATATCAACGTCTTCCTCAGCAAAATCGAGTTCATCATTCTGAGTGAATTCCAAATCGTCCTCGGATTCAAATTCATCGATCATGTCATCATCCTGCTTGCTATTCTTGGCCATACTTTCTCCCATTTAGAAATTGCCCTCAATCTCCCCATGCATCGTCATGCAATAGGTAGGTCTCCCGGCATCGGCGACCCATTTCACATCGCTTCCGTGTCCGGCTCATCTAATCATCATCAGCAGCCATTCCGTATTTGGCAAGGCGGTAGCGAAAAGACCGAAAGCTGATTCCCAAGAGATCAGCAGCCCTCAGCTTGATCCCCTGAGTGCTCTCCAGAGCTTGCAGCAGATACTCCTTTTCGATGCCCGCCAGGTATTCATCCAGATTGAACCCATCGACAATAGCGGCAGAAGCCGGGGTCCGCATAGAGACCTGCTGGGCCTTCTTGTGAACGCTTAAGGTGAGACTATCCGGCAAAACAATGCTGGACGCTTCCAGGGCAATACTCCTTTCAATGATATTCTCAAGCTCCCGGACATTGCCGGGGAAGTTATAGTTCATCAAGATATCCATGGCGTAGGCGGATATTTTGCGGATGTCCTTACCGAGTTTATCACGAAACTTTTGCAGGAAATGCTCTGCCAGCCTGGGAATATCCTCTCTCCGCTCCCGGAGCGGCGGTATGTGCAGATGGATCACGTTGAGTCGATAGAACAGGTCCTCTCGGAAGGAACCCTCAATGACCATTTTCTCCAAATCCCGATTGGTGGCCGAAATAATGCGGACATCCACGGCCACGTCCTCGGTTCCCCCCACCATTCGAATAGTGCGCTCCTGAACCAAGCGCAGCAATTTCACCTGCAGGGTGGGGGAAAGCTCACCGATTTCATCGAGGAAAAGCGTTCCCCCATTAGCGGTCTCCACCAATCCTTTGCGGTTGGTCGCCGCTCCGGTAAACGCGCCCTTCTTATACCCAAAAAGTTCGCTTTCGATGAGAGTCTCCGGGCCGCAGTTGACCGGCACCAGCGCCGCCCCGGAGCGTGGGCTCTTCTGATGGATGGCTCGAGCCACCAACTCCTTGCCGGTACCGCTCTCCCCGGTGATGAGCACGCTACTGTTGGTTCCCGCGACCCGATCCACCATCTCATAGAGTTTGCGCATCCCGGCACTTTCGCCGATGATGACCCCGAAATGCAACGGTCCTTCGGGGCTAAGTCGCGGACGCGCATCCTCACTGCGGCTGGCCAGGGCATTTTGGATGACGGCACGCATCTCCTCGATCTTGAAGGGCTTGGGCAAATAATCATAGGCGCCTTCTTTCATTGCAGCCACGGCGGTCTCGGTGCTGGCATACGCCGAAATGATGATCACCACCGTCTGGGGGGCAATTGCCTTGCAGCGCCTAAGCACTTCCAGCCCATCGACCGGCTTCATGCGAATGTCGGTGATGACCAGATCAAAGGGTTCCCGTTGAAAGAGCTCCAGGGCGAATTTGCCGTCTTCGGCGCACTGAACGACGTAGCCGTCCTTGCAGAGCATAATTTCGAGAAACTCCCGCATGCTCCGTTCATCATCCACAATCAAGATTCTAGCTGAACTACTACAAGACGCGTTCATGATGTCATTCTATAAGGATACGATGGTGCCTCCCACTACCGTCATTATTGCAAGGCCGCGCATTTCTCGCCCATGAAACGGGCAGTTGCGGCTCTTGGACTGGAAGGCTTCGCAATTCAGAGTGTACTGTTGTTCCGGATCGATGACCGTTATATCGGCAGCAACGCCGGGCCGCAAGGTTCCACCCGGCACTCCGAGAATCCGAGCCGGATTGCACGCCATTTTGGCAATCGCCTGGAGGGGTGTCAGCACGCGTTCACGAACCAACTCCAAAACCAGGGGCAGGGCCGATTCCAAACCGATGATGCCATTGGCAGCCAGATCAAACTCCGTGTCCTTCTCCAGGGAACTGTGAGGGGCGTGGTCGGTGGCGATGGCATCAATGGTGCCATCGGCGAGTCCGGCTTTGATGGCTTCGCGATCGGCGGCGCTTCTAAGCGGTGGATTCATTTTAAACAGCGGGCTGAATCCCACTACGTCATCCTCTGTCAATGTGAAGTAGTGTGGTGCCGTCTCAGCGGTAACGTTAACACCTCTATGTTTGGCATCTCTAATCATACGCACCGAGCCGGCGGTACTCACGTGTGCCAGGTGCAACCGTCCACGGGTGAGCTCCGCCAGCAGAAGATCACGCGCCACCATAACCTCCTCGGCTGCCGCCGGAATGCCCCGCAGGCCGTGGCGGGTGGAGACGGCGCCTTCATGCATGAGTCCGCCACGGGAGAGTTGCCAATCCTCCGCGTGACTGATCACGACCAACCCGAAAGCCCGAGCGTATTCCAATGCTCGCCGCATCAACTGGCTGTTCATGACTGGTCGGCCATCATCACTGACCGCCACAGCCCCAGCTTCACGCAATTCCCCAAACTCAGCCAAGGTTTCCCCTGCCAATCCCTTGCTGATGGAAGCCACCGGGTAGACCCTGGAAACGCCCTCAGTCTCCGCACGTTTACGAATAAACTCAGTGACGGCGGCACAATCGTTGACCGGCTGGGTGTTGGGCATGCAAGCTACGGCTGTGAAACCACCGGCCACCGCGGCACGTGTACCCGAAGCGATGGTCTCCTTGTATTCCTCCCCAGGCTCCCGCAAATGGACATGCATATCGATCAAACCGGGCACCACCCAGTTCCCGGCAATGTCAAAAACCTCAAAATCCTTGAACCTTTCAACATCAAGATCCAGCTGCGGTTCCACGGCTGCCACGCTGCCGTCTTGAACCACTATATCGACAACTTGATCCAGTGCTTGAGCCGAATCGATCAGTCTCCCTCGGCGTAGGATAAAATTCACTTTGGATCCTTTCGTCCATTTGGAATCATTGCGCACCGATAGGCTTAAACCAAGAACTGACCTTAAAGCGCAGCAGCGGATGCCGTTTCCTGACGCTCACCCTGGCACAACAGATACAAAATGGCCATGCGCACTGCCACTCCGTTGGTTACCTGCTCAAGGATCACGGAATAGGGTCCGTCGGCCACTTCGGAGCTCATTTCCACGCCTCGATTGATGGGACCCGGATGCATGATCAGAACGTCTTTTTTGGCTCTCCGCAATCGCGAGGCATTCAGTCCATACCACCTGGCGTATTCGCGCAACGATGGCAGCAATCCCTGGCTCATCCGCTCGTGCTGCAGGCGGAGAACCATGACCACATCCGCCTCCGGAATCACCTCGTCAACCCGATAGTTGACGGTAACCCCCATTTTCTCCAAGTCAGCGGGGATCAAAGTGGGTGGGCCACACCCAATAACCCTGGCACCCATTTTGGTGAGGCCCCAGATGTTGGATCGAGCCACTCGGCTGTGAGCGATATCGCCCAGGATGGCCACGGTAAGACCGTCCAGACGTCCCTTGTGATCACGAATGGTGAGCATGTCCAACAGGGCTTGTGAGGGGTGTTCATGCATGCCGTCACCAGCATTGATCACCGCCGCCGTAGTCCGAGATGCAATGCGGTGTGGGGCTCCGGAAGCCGAGTGGCGAATCACGAACACGTCAGGTTTCATGGCCTCCAGATTCTTTACGGTATCCAGGAAGGTCTCCCCCTTGACCATGGAACTGGCTGCAGTCGTAATGCTGTAGGTATCGGCACTCAACCGCTTGGCAGCAATGTCAAACGACATACGGGTGCGGGTGCTGGCTTCATAGAAGATATGGATGACCGTCTTCCCCCGTAAAGTGGGAACTTTCTTGATGGTACGAAGGTTGATTTCCTTGAATGACGAAGCAGTGTTCAGGATGAACTCAATCTCTTCTGGACTAACTTCTTGAATTCCTAACAAATCTTTTCGCCAAAAGTGCATTTCTCATCCTCGACCATTACGGTCTTACCTGCATGGTTCGCAATGGAACTGCCATTTGTCATCATCGGCCATGGCGATTCAAGAAAAAAGTAAGTACCAGTTCGACGCAGGACCTATCCGCTCATCCTGTTCAAATCTTTTGAGCAAAGAGGAAAAGGGGAAAGAGGTTCCTTCATTAGGCACCAAAGGGGGCAATGTTGGCCAAAAAAAAACCTCGGTACATCCAGAGGTTTCCTCAGTAAGGCCGGCAAGCGGCTGCAGCTCCAATGGCAAGGCTCGTTTCACCGGCCCAACTCCTCCCTAAGGCCTTATCAAGAAAGCACTTCGCCGTCAAGACTTATGGGACATCTAAAACAATTTTGGGCATGTTGCCTGCGTGTGTCACCAGGCATATGAATTGTATTCGACTTGACAGTCCTAGGGAATCTCACTAAATGATTCGTTGATTTTGCAACAGCGGGGGAGGAACTCATGGATAGAGTACCCATCACGAAAGAAGGCTACGACCGGTTGCGTTGCCGAATTGCAGAGGCTCCAAAGAGAAGAGCGTCCGGCGGTCATAAAGGCCATTGAGGAAGCTCGAGGGCACGGCGATATCTCGGAAAACGCTGAGTATGAGGCTGCCAAAGAAAAACAGGGCATGATCGAAGGCCGCATCAGTGATCTGCTGCAGAAGATCGGGTGCTGCGAAATCATCGAGGAGGCAATGGCCATCAAGACAGGATGATCTTCGGTTCTACCGTCGTCATTGAAGATCTGGAAAGTGAAGAACAAATCACCTATCGCATGGTCGGTCCATTTGAAGCGGACATTCAAGCGGGGACGCTGTCGGTCATATCTCCCCTGGGTAAAGCCCTCATCGGCAAGACAGGAAGGTGACGAAGTCCGAGTGAAGACTCCGAAGGGACTCAAAGAATTCGAAGTAGTCGAGATTCGCAATTGAACTGCGAAAAAAATTGACAGGATTGGATTGATCGAGGTTATATATATACTTTTCTGCGGATGATCGGTTTCGGGCCTTTGCATCCGGGCCGGGCGGGACGGTCAAGCATCGGCATACGGAATCATCTGATAGTCCATCATTGTTCAGGAGGTTTTGGTCTTGGCAAATCACAAATCAGCCCTAAAACGGGCAAACAGAGCGAAGAACGCCGCCAACGCAACCGGGCACGCAAGACACGCATGAAGAACGTCGTTAAGGCGGTCGAAGAAGCCATTGCCGGCAGCAACAAAGAACTTGCGGTGGCAAAGCTCAAAGAGGCCGTATCCGTCATCGACAAGACGGCATCAAAAGGGGTAATCCACAAGAACAAGGCGGCTCGAAAGATTTCGCGGCTGAGCCGTCATGTGAACGACTTGGTGTCCGCACCCAGCGCCTGAACATCGATTCTATCATCTCAAAGCCAGCCTCCCGGGCTCTTGAGCGGTTGCTCCAGAGCCTTTTTGTTGTGGTCTGCAGAGGCTCAACACCAGAGTCTCCAATATCGCTTCAGGAGTACTCCCGCGAGGTTTTCAGCACCAGGTCCGTTGCCTCCACAGTGCGGTGTGCTCGAAAAAGCGTCGCTGTCGAATATAGTTCCACATTCGGGAGGTATTCCTTTCTGAGCACCCACGACGACAGTTTGATTTTCTGGCCGATGGCTATCGACCGTTAGACCCATTCGCAAACCGTCTTTGACCTGCCACAGTATCCGGAAGTGACGCGCTAACAATCCCAGAATGCTCAACGGAGCTTCTCCCGCCAACAGCAACTGGCGAAGGATGGTGATGGCACGGCCAGCCTGACATTTGCCCACGGACCGGACCAATTCAAAGATGGTGTACTGCCGTTGGTGGCACACCACCTGATCGACGTCTGGCGGTTCAATCCGATTTCGCTCTCCCACGAAATCGCAAAGCTTCTCCGACTTCGCTTGCCAAGCCGATGCAGATCTGCTCCAGAACGCTCCACCAAGCAGTGTGGCGGCCTGCAAGCTGAGTTGCTTCTGACGGAGGAAGGCCTGTTCCTGGAGCCAACGGGGCAGTTCTGCTTCGGTGGGCGTGGGAAACTCCAGAACCACCCCGCCGGTCTTTTTCACCGCGGCGATCAAAGCTTCACAGCCTTTCTTGTTGGTGCTCTGGAGCACCAGGCAGGCACGACGATTGGGACGGAGCAGATAGGCCTCCAAGACGGCCTGTTCCGTCCTTGTTCCATGCATCCACCTGTTTTACCCGGACCAGCCGTTTGGGCCCGAACATGGCTGGGTGGCCAGCTTGTTCCATCACATCCTTGGCACTCACTTCCTTGGCCAGCAAGGACTCGCCGTCGAAACGCCGCGCAGTGGCCGGCACCAACCATTGGCAAAGCTGTTCCCAGGCCTGCTTCCATATGCCGGACCGCTTCCCCGATGAATAGAAATACAGCGGACGTCTCGTTGCTGCTGGAGACGATCGAGGAAGGAAGAGGTTTTCACTGTCAAAAGTTACTCACGAAGCGATCATGGATGCGTTCCGCCATTCTTCGGGCAATAGACGGCCTGGCGCGACGACGGTTCTCCCAGGCCACAATGGGGTTGGGATCCTGCAGAAATTGCTGTACTGAGTGAGGTTGTTGTCCTGCCAGAGTACGGCTCCAGTCTTGGTATCGACACAACGTACATCCACGGTAATGAAAAGGCGCGCTCTCGATGGTTTTATGCGCCGCTGATGCGCCAATTCCGTCGTCATCAGACGAATGATCCGGCCCCGAAATACGGCTTCGGCCTCATTGGTGGATACCACTTGAAATGTGCCCCGGACCATGAATTCATGCCGCAGGGCACCTGCAAACAGGGTCTCCAACTCGGCCTCCGAGCTTTTGTTCTCAAAAACCGGGATGGCGATTTTCTGCATCCCTGGTTTCGGGCCGGATCCTTCACCGGCAAAATGGTAGCCGCAGCCGGTCAGCCACAGGCACGCAACCCACACCAAAGCGATTCTAATCAACCACCTGCCGGCCATAGCCACCCTCCTCGATTCTTCTTGGCACGTGTCCAGAAGCGACACATCGTGATCAACTCTGGGATACTCACTGAAACCCCTCGTGGCGCGCGTCCAAGCATTTGCTCCCGCCGCCGCCAAGGATATACCCACCCAATCCGACACGGCCGCTACACGACGATATTTACCAACCGCTTGGGCACTACGATCACTTTCTTAACCGGTTTGGCACCAACGAATTCCTGTATGCGCGGATCCGCCAAGGCGGCCTGTCGCAACTGCTCGTCGCCGGCGTCAGGAGCAACGCTGATGCGGCTGCGCAGCTTGCCGTTGACCTGCACCACCAGGAGCACCTCCTCGGCTGCCAGGGCTTCTTCACGCCAGGTCGGCCAGGGGGCGTTGAGGACACTGCCGGAATGGCCCAGCACCTCCCACAATTCCTCGGCAATGTGAGGTACCATAGGGGACACCAGCAACACCATGGACTCCACCGCCTCGCGAACCACAGACCAATACTGCTTATGGTCGCTCCTGGCTTCGATACTCTGGTAGATCTGGTTTACCAATTCCATGATAGCGGCGATGGCCGTGTTGAAATGGAAACGATCACGGATGTCTTCGGTGACTTTCTTGATGGTTTGATGGGTCTTGCGATGCAGATCGCGGAGTTCCGCCGGCAGTTCGGTGGCTCCGTCATAACCCCGGGCGGATCGCAGTACCTGCTCGTATTCCGCCACCAGCCGCCAGATGCGTCCCAGAAAGCGGTGCGAACCTTCCACCCCCTGCTCGCTCCATTCCAGGTCTTTCTCGGGCGGGGCTGCAAACAGGCAGAACATCCGCACCGTATCAGCGCCATAGGCCTGGATCATATCGTCCGGGTCAACCACGTTGCCCTTGGACTTGCTCATCTTGGCACCGTCCTTGATGACCATGCCCTGGGTGAGCAAATTGGCGAAGGGCTCGTCCATGGCCAGGAAGCCGTAATCCCGCAACACCTTGGTGAAGAACCGGGAATAAAGCAGATGCAGGACCGCGTGCTCGATGCCGCCGATGTATTGATCCACCGGGAGCCAGTAGTTGACTCGCTGAGCATCAAGGGGCGCCGAATCGTGATCGGGACAGGCAAAACGGTCAAAATACCAGGATGACTCGACGAAGGTGTCCATGGTATCGGTTTCACGTCGGGCCGGCCCCTGACACTTCGGGCAGGTGGTGTTAACGAAACTCGCGCTCACTGCCAGGGGAGAGCCGCCGTTGGGCAGCAATTCCAGGTCCAGGGGCAGCCGCACCGGCAGGTCCTGCTCCGGCACCGGCACGGTCCCACAGTGATCACAATAGACAATGGGAATGGGAGCTCCCCAGTAGCGCTGACGGGAGATCCCCCAGTCACGGAGGCGGTAGTGTACCTGCAGGGCACCCTGACCCTGTTGTGCCAAGGCTGCGGTGATAGCTTCCCGGGCTGGTGCTGAAGCAAGTCCGCTGAAATTCCCGGAATCCACCAGGATGCCGTCATCTTCAAAGGCGCTCGTTAGCTCCTGAACTGCCGGAACGGCGGCGTCCCCTTCCGGTTTGATGACTACGCTGATGGGCAGACCGTACTTCCGGGCGAACTCAAAATCCCGCTGATCATGGGCAGGAACAGCCATGACCGCACCGCTGCCGTACTCCATGAGTACGAAATTGGCCACATAGATGGGCATCTTCTGCCGGGTCATGGGGTTGATGCAGTAGCTGCCGGTGAATACCCCTTCCTTTTCCAGCAGATCCACCGCCCGATCGCCACGTTTGGCCCGTTTGGCGCGTTCCACAAAAGCCAGCACTTCCGCTTCTTGACCGTTGTCCCTGCACAGCTCGGCCACCAGTGGGTGCTCGGCCGCCAGACTCATGAAAGTGGCCCCGAAAAGTGTGTCCGCTCGGGTAGTGAACACCTTGATCACGCCCTGACCGGATTCCAGTGGGAAATGGATTTCGCTGCCGAAGCTCTTACCGATCCAGTTGCGCTGCATGGTGAGCACCCGTTCCGGCCAGCCCGGCAAGCGTTCGTGTAAGTCCAGAAGTTCATCCACATAATTCGGTGATTTTGAAAAACCACTGTTCCATTTCCTTCTGTACCACCGGTCTGATCGCAACGCCAGCAGGCCCCGCCTTCCACCTGTTCGTTGGCGAGCACGGTCTGGCAGGTATGACACCAGTTGACATAGGCACTGCGTTTGTACGCCAGTCCTCGTTCATACATTTTGAGAAAGAACAACTGCTCCCAGCGATAGTAAGATGGGTCACAGGTGGCAAATTCCCGTCGACCAGTCATAGGAAAACCCCAGCTTCTTGAGCTGCGTTGCGCATGTAGTCGATATTGTCGTAGGTCCATTTGGCCGGGTGGGTTTTGGCCTTGATGGCGGCATTTTCTGCGGGCATGCCGAAGGCGTCCCAGCCCATCGGATGGAGCACATTGTATCCCTGCATCCGCAGACAGCGAGCTACCACGTCCCCGATACTGTAGTTGCGGACATGCCCCATGTGGATACGCCCCGACGGGTAGGGGAACATCTCCAGGAGATAGAATTTCTTCTTGGAAGGGTCCTCTTTAACACGGAATATTTGTTCCTGTTCCCAGAAGGCTTGCCATTTGGTCTCGATGGCCTTGGGATTGTACTTGGCCTCCATAACACTTCCTTTTTAGTCCATAGAGGTAATACCGGAACGTGGCGCCTTCCAGAGACTCCACTCCGGTTAACGCGTCGGTAAGCACTGCAAGGGCTTGTTATCAGGTTTTGGATGCCCTGGCCTCTGTTCACATGCCCGCAGATCACACCGGGGCATCTGGGTAGCACATGGTGTCCACCGGCGCAACCGGTCACTAGCAGTCGCAATGGCGCCGACCTCCATCAACGTCTGAGGCAACACCCAGGGAAGCGAGCCTGATCAAGGGAGTTCGCTAGTTCTCCGAAGACCGTTTGCTGACGGTATCGATGCCGTACTTCTTGATCTTGTAGTTGATGGCTCGACGACTGATCCCCAAGAGCTCGGCAGCACCCTTCTGCACCCAGCCGGCCTGTTCTAACGCCCGTAGAATGGCGTTTCGTTCACTGTCTTCCAAGCGAGAGGGATGTGCTCGGGGGCGCTGCCGCCCTGGCCTGAGATAGTGCCGGCAGGCCGGCGAGTTGGAGGTCGCGGAGGCGGATCATGCCATCTTTACAGAGCACGATGCTGGCTTCGAGGGCGTTTTTCAATTCACGCACGTTGCCCGGCCAATGATAATGGCAGAGCCAGTCCATGGTTTCAGCTGGGAGTTTGATCTTGGGAACAGACTGGCTCTGACAATAACTCTCCACAAAGTGTTGGGCCAGCGAGGGGATGTCGTCTTTGCGTTCGCGCAACGGTGGGATCTTGAGTGTGACGACTCGCAAGCGGTAATAGAGGTCCTGGCGGAATTGACCGGCTTGCACATCGGCCGGGAGGTCCACATTGGTAGCGGCAATGACCCGACAGTTCACCGGGATTTCGCGGAGGTCGCCGATCCTTCGGATCTTCCTTTCCTCCAAGAAACGTCAGCAAACGGATCTGCATCTCCGGAGAAATGTTGCCGATTTCGTCAAGAAACAGCGTGCCGCCTTCGGCGGCTTCGATCAAGCCTTTCTTATCACGAATAGCGTGGGTAAAGGCCCCCCGAACATGCCCGAACAGCTCACTTTCGAGCAGGCCTGTCGGTGTGGATCCGCAATCCACCGCCACCAGCGGGTGGTCACGCCGTGGCCCGGACTGGTGAATGAGCCGGGCGATGCGCTCTTTGCCCACGCCGCTTTCGCCAAGGATGAGCACATTAATATTGCTGGGTGCTACGCGTTCGATGAGGTCGTACAACTCCAGCATGGTGGAGCTTCTCATCCCCCACACCCCGGTCTTGAGGTCCGGGATGTCCGCTTTGGGAGTTGCCGCGACCGGCGTCGCAACCGCATGAACCGCCGCATCCTTGAGGATCTTTATGGACGCGCTGCAGTAAGATCTCGGCCATTGAAAGGTTTGGTCAAGTACTCGACGGCGCCGGCCTTGATCGCCTTGACGGCATCAGGGATGGTTCCGTAGGCCGTCAGGAAGATCACGGGAAGATCCGGATGACGTGGCGCACCTCTTTCAGCAGGTCCATGCCGCTCAATCCCGGCATGCGCATATCAGAAATCAACAAATCCACCGGGTGATGCTGAAGCACTTCCAGCGCCTCGGCACATTGGTAGCAGTGATCACTCTAAGCTCTGCCGAAGTTAGACGAGCTTCCATCACCTCCAGGATGTGAAGGTCGTCATCGACCACCAAGATGGTCTGTTTGTCGCTAACGCTCTGATCCATTTCCGTTGTGCTCACGGGGGGGAGACCTCCTTTTTCTTCTCTTGAATCCTGCGGTGAATCGTCTCAAGAGTCTCGATCTGGAGGCGCAAGGTCCGAATCTGCCGTTTCAGCCGTTGCACTTCCTGGTCACTTTCGCGCAAGCTGCTCTTTCGCACTCCCGATCCTTAACCACCTTCACCGCCTGGGTATTGCCGGTCTTGGAAGGGGTCTGGGGAGCCGATTGGACTGGCAGGGGATGTCTTGGTGAGATCCGTGGAGTAAAGGCGGGGAAGGAGCAAGGCCATCATACGGGGTCTTCATCGCCCAACTCCGGTGAGGCCAGCTGATTCCACAGCCCCCAGAGGTGCAGGGCGGCCTGATAGTCTTCGGCGGTTTGTGCCACCAGCAGACGGGTGCAGGCCAGACCGTAGAGACCCTTGCGGCGCAGTCCCTCGCTCACCGCGCGTTTGCTCACGCCTTCAAAACACCGTTGCGCCTTTTCGTAATCCCCTTGTTGGAAGGCGGTCAAACCTTCTTCATAGGCGGGCCAGACAGCATCCTGATTTTGGCCCGGTTCCAGGCAGATTGCGCCTTCGGCATGGGCGAGCAAGCTGAAAGGAAGAATCCGCACCAGACGATTAACGGCCAAACCCAACAAATCGTCTTCTTCAATCCACCGGTACACCACCTTCATCCCCTGTCCTCCGGAACGACGGGAAGCGTAAACCCAAAGACGCTCCCCTGTCCCATCCGACTCTCCACCCAAATAGTCCCACCATGGGCATCGATAATGTGTTTGGAAATGCTCAGGCCCAATCCTACGCCATCGACCTGATCTCGGACTCCCTGCCACCCGGTAGTACTTGTGGAAAATGAGCGACTGCTCGTCCTCCGGTATTCCGGGTCCACTGTCCTTCACCGAGAATTGTATCCAGGTTATCCCGTCTGCGATGACAGTTTCCACCCGACCGTGACCTCGCCACCGGACGGTCGAAAACTTGATGGCATTGCCCAACAGATTCAGCAGCACCTGCTGGAGATGGTCGTAGTCTCCCATGGCCTGAGGCAAGCCTGGCTCAACCTGGGCCTGCATGCTGACCCCTTTGGCCTCTGCTGCGGGAAGCAGCCGATAGAGGCTTCCATGCACCAGCTCTGCCGGATCCATCGGATGGGGCATGATCTTCAAGCGCACCCACTTCAATGCGGGAAACCTGCATGAGATGGTTGAGCAGGTTGGAAATGCGCTCCAATTCCAGGCTGGCGATTTCCAGAAAGCGCCGTTGGCGATCATTGATGGCTCCCATGACTTCTTCGGCAATGAGGTTAACCGATTCCCGGATGGAAGTCAGCGGCGTCCGGATTTCATGGCTGAGCATGGAGATAAAATCGGAGCGGATCCGGTCTTCTTCGCGGAGTCTGGCAGCCATTTCATTGAAGGCTCGGGCCAGTTCACCGAATTCATCCTTGGAGAAGATCTCGGATGGGTTCACTGATACCATCATGGGAGATGGACCGAATGCCTCGACGCAATTCGCGCAGAGGCCGATTCATGGAAAGGGTCAGAAAAAAGATACCGATCAAACCGACCAAGATACTCACCCCAGCGCCCACCAAACCCCATTGGACAGCCATCTGCCCGCGGTGATGGAGTCCCAGCATGGATGCTTCCACTTCCCGCTCATTGGTAGCGCGGGCCGATGAGATCTTCTGCATCCAATCATTGATAACCGCCTCATCAAGCCACGGAACCTGAGCGCCCTCCTCCCCCTGTGGGCTCACCTCCATTTCCGGCAAGTGAACCGGTAGCTCTGGTATAGTCCCTCCCAAGTCTTCGCTGCCTTGGTTTCGGCTCGCAACTGCATGATTTCGGCCAGATTCGTTCGCGTATTCCTTCTGGGCCGACACGAAATAGCCAATGTATTCAGAGCGTTTCAACACATCATATTTCTTTTCGCTTTCCTCCATGGTCAGCAGGCTGTCAATCATTCGCTTGGAGTTGGACGAAATCCGATATTTCTTGTTCACGATCGCATCCGACACCTTCATGATCCTTTGCATGTTGGCAAACAGGACCACAATGGTACCGCAAGAGATGATCATGACGGCAGAATACCAGAGAAACAACTTGACAATGATGCCGAATCGGATCTGCATCACTCTAACCACGTAAGCTCACAAACCACGGAAGTAGCCTGCCAACAAGCGCCAATCGTTAATAATAATACGATCTTGGCCGGAAATGCCAAAATCCCAATCCGTTGCCTGTTCAAAACCTACCTCAGCCCTCCAACAGCTATGATGGGCACAGGCAAAGAGGTTGCCATAATAAATTATCCGGCCTGAGGAATCAATCCTGCCTTCACAGGCAGAAGCTACCACAGACTTCGGATGTGGTCTTTGACCAAGGAGTGTTTACGGACACTGTGAGTTGTGCCCAGCCTGACAAGGACCCAGCGGCACCAGCAGGTTTAGCTGATGGGCTAGGCCACGCACAAAGCTGGCAGGAAGGTGGTTAGGATTCAAATGGGAGGAATTCCCGCCATGTCCGACGGTGAAGCGAATTACCGCAAAATGGCGACAATATCCATGGTTCTTGCTGTCATAGAGTGTGACTTGAGGCAGTATTCCTGCGATAATTCGCCGATCGGCAATGCTGGAGGCCAGAATCATGCCCCCAGCATTGCAGTCAGGTTGACCCAACGGCTATTTGTTCGGAAAATACAAACCAGAAGCCCCCCCACCAAGTAACCATGCCACTTTATTGTTCTCAAGCCCTTGCGCATACCTTAGAGCGGACATGTCTTGCTTGTCTTTCATGTTGGGGTCGGCACCCTTCACTATGAGTAATCGAACCGTGCTGGGTTGATTGGCAATGGCCGCCATCATCAGCGCCGTTCTGCCATATAGGTCCTGAGAATTGACTCTGGCACCGGCAGCTACCAAAATCATGACAATGTCATCGTATCCCTTTTCCGCCGCATACATCAATGCTGTCCTGCCTTCGTCATCCTGCAAGTCCGGCAAGGCGCCACGGTCCAGCAGCAACTTTACTACATCGGCATATCCGGTCATGCTTGCGGCAATCAAGGCAGTTGCCCCTTTCCGGCTTAGTCTGGGCAATTTTGTGTCACTCCGCAGGTTGGGATTGGCCCCACGGTCCAAAAGATAGCCCACAACGTCATCTCGCCCATGGAGTGCCGCAAAGGATACTGCCGTCATGCCATAGGAATCCTGGATGTTGAGGTTGGCACCCTTCTTTATCAGGAATTCGATGATATCTCGCCGCCCTCTGAGAAAAGCATGCATCAGAGGTGTCAAACCTTCAGAGTCGGTGGTATCGATGTTGACCTTCTTGCGCAGAGCTGTCTGCACATCCTTGAGGCTGCCCCTTGAGGCAGCATTGATCAGTGCTGAGTCTCGCGCTGCCTGTTCGTCTGCCGCTGCTTGTAGAGCCGCCTCACTTTGCTGCTGGGCGCCAAAAGATTGCAGCGGCAGTACCATCACGACCAGCACCAATACCAGTGCCATGTGGATCATCCATTTGCACTTCATGTTTGTCTCCTTATACTCTAGGGTTGAAAGACAACCAAAAACTCCAGGTGTACTCATCTCGATCAACAGTCAAAATAGGACGCCCGCCGGTGATGTCCAACATCACTGCATAACCTTCGGCAGTCTCCCTATCGGATCTCAGTTTCCATCAATTCTGCTCAGATGACCGTTCCTGTAAATACTGTTTCTGAACTATGAAATGGCAATCTCAATATTACCCATCGTGCCCTATTATGAACTGAGACGATAAATCATATTACCGCAAGTAATTGGTTATTCGCAAGAAAAAGATGGTAGTATGACACTATTATTGAACATAAACTCTA
>CAWDJT010000046.1:0-36139 GCA_963802715.1 uncultured delta proteobacterium | reverse complement strand
AGATCAGCTCATGTCCATGCTGACCGACCCGCGCGTCCGACGGACCGAGGTCCTGGCCGGCCTGCCCGGGGAAGTCGCCTCCAAGGCAGGACCGCTGATGCAGCAGTTTGACCGACTGGCTGTAGCCATCAACACCGGGACCAACATCCCGAGCGTGGCCACCCCCAACGGCCAGGCCGCGTTTCTGTTCCTGCTCACCTCGACCCTTGCTCCGGTGATCCGGCTTTCCTATGGGAGGATGGTCATGCAGGCCTTTCCCTACACCATCACCATGACCCTCAGCGGCCTGGGCGCCACTTGGTGGCTGATGTAATCGCGTCCCGCAAAGACAACACTTCAGCCGCTCCGAGATGTGGTCTCTGTTCGCATGAACCCCCGGGGCAGTTCCTTTATCTTTTTCGGCGCCATTGCGGCGTTTTTCGCCCACCTGGCCGCCATTTACCTGCCGCCACTGCACTGGATCTTTCACACGGTGCACACGGTGCCCATCGGGGCCTGGGACTGGCCGATGATCGGCCTGGAATCATGAACGGTGGTGATCGCGATGGAGATCGAAATGTGGCTGATGCGAATGAAGATCCTGGCATTGACCTGCATAATGGACAAAAAACCAAGCGGTAATGGGAAGACATAACTGAATTTCAAGCAGCTCTCAGGTCCGCAATACAAGCAAGGCGTCAGGACCGGTCTCTGCTCGTCTTACTGAACTACAACGGTCGCGGTCGCGCATAACGCTAACTGATCTGCATATGGAAAACCGTGAAGGGATTATCGGGGACACGTACAGAGGAGAGGCCGCTTCGAGCTTGAGCGTTTCTGTGGAGTCGAGTATGGTTTATGAAAATCGGATCAAATGATGAAAGGAGTTCAAATGAAAATCATAAATCGTGGGTTCTTGTTCCTGGGTCTGATTGGCCTCATGGCAATGAGCTCGATGGCCATGGCCGCAGATGGAAAGGCGGACGGAAAGCTCATCGTGGACGGAAAGCCTGTCAATCTGGCGTATGCCTATGCCTCCGCTCAACCGGGGTTCTTCGACAAGCAGACGGAAGATATCCGTGTGCTGCTGACGGACGTGCCGCTGACCGGCAAGGCGCTCGAGGATGATTTCGAACGGATCAACCTGACGAAGCAAGGTAAACTGCATTGCGTCGAGGTAACCATCAATGCCAAGAAGCAACCCATATCGGTCACGGTTCGTCATCCGTCATTCAAGGTGTCTCAGAGCGGCGGATCGACTGAAGATGCTTTCGAGGCCACGGTGTTTGATGGGAAGGTTGTCGGTGGCCGTGTGTTCCGGAAATCCCCCGGCAAATCATTCGAAGATCTGGAATACACATATGATGTGACGTTCTCTGCCGCGATTACAAGGAAAGCGAAGTGATCTGCGTTAAGACGGCCGGCGGCACTTTCCAGAATTTCATTGTAACAAACCCTGAGAATACCGATCAGCCTTCCCATGGAGAGTTTCGGTAACTTGCCAGAACCTTGAATAGCCAATCTCGCCAGAACCATAGCGGTTATCATTTGGATACCTTGCCAAATCGCAGGCGGACCCACCGACACACAGCCATCCCGTGACAAGGCGGCCACAGCCGACCGCTAGGACTGCAAGTCCGGCAGATTCCGGTACAGGTCCAGGGACTCGGGATTGGTGAGGGCATCCCGGTTCTTGACCTCCTCATTGTGGATGGCCTTGCGCACCGCCAACTCCACCTTTTTGCCACTGATGGTATAGGGGATGTCAGCTATGGCGATGATTTTTGCCGGTACGTGGCGAGGGGTAGTATTGGAGCGGATGGCATCCTTGATGCGCTTCTCCAATTCACTATTCAGTTCGAACCCCTCCTTCAATTTCACAAACAAGATCACCCGGACATCGTTGTCCCAATCCTGACCCACCACCAGGCTGTCGAGAATCTCCGGGATGTTTTCCACCTGCCGATAGATTTCCGCGGTTCCGATCCGAACCCCGCCAGGATTGAGAGTGGCATCTGAACGGCCATAAATAACGATCCCGCCGGTGCCGGTGATTTCGATATAATCGCCATGGTGCCAGACGTTGGGGAAGGCCTCGAAGTATGCGCTACGGTACTTTTTCCCGTCCGGATCGTTCCAAAATTCAATGGGCATGGACGGAGCTGCAGCGGCACAAACCAGTTCGCCCTTTTTGCCATAAACCGGCTTACCCTCCTCATCGAAGGCTTGGACTTTCATGCCAAGTCCCCGGCACTGCAATTCTCCGGCATAGACGGGGCCCATCGGATTGCCCAAGGCAAAGCAGGATATGATGTCGGTTCCACCGGAAATCGATGACAGCACCAAATCCTCCTTGATATCACGATAGACGTACTCAAAGCTTTCGATCGAAAGCGGTGAACCGGTGGAAAGGACCGCCTTGAGGCGCGTCAAGTCATAGCTCTCCTTGGGTTTGACCCCGGCCTTTTCAACGGCGGCCAGATATTTGGCGCTGGTGCCGAAGATGCTCACCTGTTCGTCCTGGGCCATTTCCCAGAGAGTCCCCGGATGTGGGTGGAAAGGACTCCCGTCGAACAGTAATACCTTAGCCCCTGCCGTGAGAGAACTGACCAACCAGTTCCACATCATCCACCCACAGGTTGTGTAGTAGAAAATCGTGTCACCGCGTTTGAGATCAGTATGCAGCCAAAGTTCCTTGATATGTTGCACGCAGCGTACCCACCGCCCCATGAACGATGCACTTGGGTACGCCGGTGGTCCCCGAGGAGTACATGACGTAGAGGGGATGGTTGGCACGAAGCTGTTCGAATTCCACCTCGAGACCCTCTCCTTTGGCGAGAAACTCCTCAAAAATAACTCCGTGACGAACACGGGACGGATCCGGATTGGCATCCGTATACGGCACTACGACCACCTTCTCAATGGAAGGTAGATGCTTTAGGATCTCCGCAATACGATCCAGGGAATCGAAGGTCTTGCCGCCATAGCTGTACCCATTGGCGGTGAACAACACCTTTGGCTCGATTTGACCGAAGCGATCCAGCACACCCTTTGATGCCGAAATCCGGGGAGCACGATGACCAGATCGCCCCCACACTGGCAGCCGCCAGCATCGCGACGACGGTTTCGATCATGTTGGGCATGAAGGCCGCAATCCGATCGCCTGGTTGAATACCCATAGCGCGAAGCGATTTCGACAGCCGCGCCACCTGATCATAGAGCTGTGCATAGGTAATGCTCACGGTTTCGCGCCCTTCGCCTTTGAAGGCGAGGGCCGGCCGGTCATCCCGATACCGCAAAAGATTTTCCGCGAAATTGAGCTTTGACCCTGCAAACCACCGCGCTCCGGGCATCCGCTTAAAGTCATCGATCACCTGATGATAGGGTTGGCTGTATATCACTTTGGCATAGTCCCATATTGCCTCCCAAAACAATGGCATCTCGCTGGTCGACCATTGGTAGAGGTCGGGATAATCATACAGCTTTCGCTTGTAGCGCTCGTTTACATATTGGAGGAACTGGTACATGTTGGTGTTCTTGATCCGTTCTTCAGATGGTTCCCACAGCAGCTTGCTCATCGCGCCCTCCCTCTCCTGAACGATACTCAGCAGTCCCGTGATCAAACGGATTTCAAAACGATTTCCTATGGTTGGATATAAGAAATAGTAGCAATTCCCACTGGCAAACAAAAGTGCTTTTTTGTTCAAAATCAGCGCTGCAGAACGCCGGTCGCCACAGTCTGGGGGTATACCACCGTAGAGCGCTGTTCTTGCCACTGCACCATGAGCACCGGCGGCTGCCAGTGATGGTAGCGATAACTGCCTGGTTCCGTGCCGAATCGGACCACGCCACCAGCCACCGACAGATGGGTTTGTTCCAGGGCCGCCACCAGTTGTTCACAATCGCCACTGCCCGCTCGCCGCAAGGCATCCGCCGCAATCAAGAGCACATCATAGATGGATCGAACCCGATAATCGGTAAGTTCCTTGTTGAACTTCACCCGGTAACTCTGACGAAGCTTTTGGGATTCACTGGTTCCATCCAAATCGGGGTGAAGACGCGCCGCGCGGAGGATCAGATGACTGTTGTCCTGCCCGCTTTCCCCACCTTGTTCCCAGAGGCCTGCCAAGCTTGGCCCGGAAACAAGAAGCGGCAGAGGACTTGAAAAACCCACTGCACGCATCTGCGTAATGACCGCCGCCGGATCCAATCCATGGTGGAGGACCACAATCAGGTCTGGAAGATAGTCTTTCAGCGTCCCCATGATCCCGGCCAAAGCCATAGTGCCTCGCGGAGCAAGTACGGCAAGCGCCGAAAGTCCGTGACTTCTTAGTTCTCCCTCGATAAGCGCGGCGCCGTTTTGCCCGAAGTTGGTATCCTCCACTATCATGGCGATGCGCCGCAAGCCATTCTCAAGGATGAAGCCCATCAGTGTGTCCTGCATGACCCCACTATTGGATGGACCAGCTCGAAACACATACCGGGAATTGTTCGCGGTCACATCATCAGCGAGCGCTTCGGCAACAATCAGTGGATGACGATACTGCTCGGCCATTTGTGCTTCCGCAAGAGCACTCTGAGATTGAGTCTCCCCCACGCTCAAGACCACACCTTCCACAGCAATCAACTTTTGTAACGCGCCGCTGGCCCGCTCCGGCGATGCCCCACTGTCTTCAAGGACCACCTCCAGCTTCTTGTCCAGTATCCCGCCCTGATCTTCGTTGATGGTTTGCAAAGCCAGAGCGATGGCCTCTTCGTAGGCCCGCCCCAGAGCCGGATTGGACCCGATACGCTGGCCCAACAACCCCACCCTCACGGTTTCATCAGCACCAATCGCAACCACAGGCAGGAGACTCGCCACCAACACCGCCAATACCCATCCAACCCCAACATTTCTCTTGAACATACCTCTAGTCCTAACGATCTTCACCCAATTGCGCCATGGCCAATCGCAGGTGGTCCAACCAGATCTCGAGGATCTCAGGATACTCCGCCGTTCCCTTGAGGACCGGCACGCACTCATAGCCTTCCTGCTCCAGGATGGATTTGAAGCTTCCCGGTTGCTCCCCAGCCATATCCTTGCGGACATGTTCGCCAGCCACCGCCATAAAAGGCATGAGGAACACTCTCTTTGCTCCTGTTCGGCGAAGCTTGGGAAGGACGTCGTCCAGCGTGGGATGGCCCTGGACTGAAGCAAGAAAGACTCGCGCGTCCAGTTCCTGGACCGTGGCAGCGACCGCGGTATAGATGGCATCGGCGGCGTGCTTCTCGGACCCATGCCCCACCAAGACCACCGCATCCTCGGCACTGCGTTCCTGGGGAATCTGCTTGACCATGCCCTCGGCTGTACGTTTCAGATCCTGATGCGAAACCAAAAGTGGTTTGGCAACAATCAGCCGGCGTAGCCCTCCAACCATTGCTTCAAAAAGCTTGGCATTGTGGTAGAGTTCGTGGAATTCGATCCCCGGAATGATATGGAGCGAAAGCAGCGCCACATGAGTAAAACCGTCTTCCTGAAGGCGAGCCAACGCCATCTCGGGAGAATCGAACTTCATCCCGAACTTGGCCAGTTTGCCGCGGACAAGCCCAGACGTATAGGCCCAGCCGATAAAAATACCAGGAAAGGCCCCTTGGACCTGCGCTTGGATGTGATCAAAGATCGGTTGTGTTTCCAGGGCGGTGCTGCCGAAGGCAACCAGCAGAATTGCTTCTTTCCTCATCGCCAGAGGCACTCCTTGCAATGCGCAGGTATAGAGCCGGCGCTCTGGGGGACGAATCCACCGAATCCAATCATGGGCCGCAGTAGTCCCTTTCTGAATGCCCTCCCTTATTACCGGTTTGCCTGAATTTGCCAAGCCAATTTTGCAGAACTGTTTCGGCGCATCTGCGGCGCCACCAGCCGAATCTGCCCGCATGGTGCCACAGCCGTCGGATCATCGATCAACGACTCCACCCCTTATCGAGAACACGATTTGAGTTCAACTTCGTCATACCGGCTATTGTTGTGTTTGCCAGGTTTCCAGGCGCGTCGAACATTGTCGGGTTCGGTGCTACACGCTCCCCAGTACTCAGGCAATTCGTGTAATTGCAGGCAAAGACGTTTTGCTGCTGACGCCTGCTGGGACGGCACTCGCGGTGCTGGTTCACCACCGCAGGCAACGGCAGCGCTGACGGTTTGTGGTGTTTACAATTGCACTCTTTTGTTGCTATGAACAGAGCCGAATCCGAAGGGCGTATGGAAGCCAAATCATACCAGCGAACGATTTCTCCATTTCGCCGGCAGGTCCCGACTAGTGCTTCGTCAATCTTGTTTCTCGGGGTTGGAATTGTAGGGTGGGTGGAGTCCCGATCGGCGGGACGGAACCCACCATTCAACCGCGGTGGGTTTCGCTACGCTGCACCCACCCTACGGCCAATCGTTAACCCAGTAAAACAAACTGGACAGAGCACTAGCTGGCCTACGTTGTTGGTCTCGACACAATGTCCATTCGGAACCCTTTGTTGGATCTATACCCGTTAAGGATCAAACTCTTGCGTTTTGCGGTGGTCTTGTGGACTCCAAAAACGCAATTTTTCAACCTAAAAGAGTATGGTAGTTGATGCTTCGTGGGTATCCACGCCGGAAGACGCCCCCATGATCAGCGGCCATTCAGGAGTCTGGCGCGGCGGGGATGTCATCTGACATCGCGTCAGACGTGGAGATGGTGACTTAGGGAGTCAGGGGCGAGATTTGAATGCATGGTGTGATTAGCACGACTCGATATGCTCACCTTTCCCAAAACCGAACCAGACTGCTCACAAAATCAACACAACTGAGTTTTTCCCCGCTGAACAATGGCCTAGAAGGGATAGATATGAATGACCTCGAACAACATAAGAAGGCACAGATCGATCTTGCTGAAAAATACAATGAGGAGATTGCGATCAATTTGCCACTGGCGTGGAACTGGGACAACAGATATTCTGCTAGCATTCCCTATGTTTTTGCTTTTTCTACAGCAGTTGCCGCCCTCGATGGTACAGTCGGCGATCTCGTTCTCGACTTTGCCTGCGGATCAGGCTGGATTTCTGAATGGCTCAATCGGCTCGGCTTCAGAACAGTCTCAGTCGACATCTCACCTGTCCTCTTGAGTTTTGTTAAAAAGCGCCTGGCCTGTGACAGCAGGATTGATCTCGAGCGGTTTCCTGTCCGGTTGGTTGAGTGCGATGCCGACAGATTGCCTTTCAAGGACGAGACCTTTGATGGGATCATGTGCATGAATTCCCTACATCATTTTGCTGACTACCAGATTATTTTAGAGGAAATGTTCCGTGTGCTCAAGAAAGGTGGGCGGGCGTCATTTTCGGAACCCGGTCGATGCCACTCGAAGTCACCCGCATCAAAACTTGAAATGGAAACAACCGGTGTTCTGGAAAGGGACATTGTCTTATCAGAAATCTATGCCATGGCGAGCCAAGTAGGATTTGACAAAATGAGTATCACTCCTTTGATGATGCCACGTACGGTCAACTATGAGTATTCCGAATGGCAGAAATTCATGAAAGGCAAATGGTGGGTCACCAGGAAATACCTCAATAACGTTCGCAAGTCCGTAGAATGTTCGAATGCCTTTTTTTGTCTGCACAAGTGGGGCGGGCAAAAGGACAGTAGACGACCAGGGATACTGAAAACGAAGATGGGAAAGGTGGAGATGCCAACCACGGTCCCCCCGAATTCCCCTATGACCATAACCTTACTGGTCAAGAATACAGGGGACACGCTTTGGCTTTCGAAGCCGACCGTGTCGGGGTTCGTAAGGCTCGGCATCAAGCTTCGAAGCGAATATGGAGACGAAAAAGAGTATTGGAGGGCGTCACTGCCCAAGGACTTGGCCCCCGGTGAGTCCGTTCTCATCTCGACGACGCTGGAATCTCCCTCCTCAAAAGGTCGATATCGCTTTAAGTTGGACATGGTTTGTGAAGGCCGCACCTGGTTCGAACATGTCGGGAATACCCCGGTCTTAAGAGACGTGGAGGTAGAATGAATTTTAGTATTATCTCCGAAAACAAAAACATTTTGTGGTCTTTTCTATTCCTTCTCTGCTTTCTTATAGGAATGATTTTCAGCTATACACCTTACGGAACCGGCGATAAAACAGAATATTGCATGACCACCGAAAGTCTAATATACGACCGAGATCTAGTATATACTCCTGGTGTTGACCTGGAGAGGCATCTGTCGTACAAACCCATTACAATCGATTACGGTCCTGAACAAATATATCTTATCAAAAATACCAGAGACGGCAAAGTGAGGCTTGGTGGTCACTCTTTTTATTACCCGCTCGCTAATGTGCCATTGTATTTACTTTTTTCTCTGTTCGGCCATCATTTCGCCTATTATTCGTTCTACTTTTTGAATGCGGTGCTTTTTTTTCTTTGTGTTGTAATGGGGTTCCTTTTTTTAAAAACCAAGAACACTGAGTTTGTATCTTTTATTGGATCTTCAGCATTTTTCATTTTCTCGGCTGCAATGACATACGTTTTATGGATACACACAGAAATATTTATTTTGTTCTTGGTAACTGCATTTATTTTCTTCCTGGATAAAAAGTGCTACTTTGTGGCATCAATTATTATTGGAATTGCCGGTGCGGTTAAGCTTCCTCTCCTGGCTTATCTTCTCCCGTTCTGGTTTGATCTTTACACCAAACGTGAATACAGAAAAGCCTTTGTCTCGCTTATTATAACGATGATCTTCATGTTTCCGCAATACTACTATAACGTTGTTTATCTTGGAACTTTGAACCCTATTATGCGCGCGGGTTTCGCAGCTACAAGGTTCATTACACTATCAACGGTCATTGGTAGCATTTTCGACCCTTTCTACGGCTTAATCTGGTTCTATCCGCTGGTAGTGTTTGCTGTTGTCAATATGGAAAGAAAGCCAAGAAACTATGTTCTCATTGTCTCCGGGATATTAATTCTAATTGGAATGAACGGAACAGCACACATATTTTCTCACCAAGTTGGTCTCAGATACCTAACCTTCATATATCCACTCTTCCTATTCCTACTCGGTGAGATTAGATACCGCCAACGTAACGGAGTGCTGTTTGCATCTTCATTGGTGATAACCGCCGGTCTCGTCATAAATCCTATCAACAACTCCTTGGGACCCGCACCTCAAAAAATTGAATACAACACCTACTTGCCTTATAAGATAGCGCGCGCGGTCCTGCATGTTCGAGATAATCCCGAAATAGCCTGGTATACGAGCTCGGGCATATCGAGTAGCGTCAAGCATATCGGCGGATGGCTCTCCCCGGAAGGCTGGACCAGCGGAGGGACATGGGTGAGGTTTTTGCTAAATGGAGTTTCTGAGGGAGACATTCGCTTGAGAGTCCGCGGGTGGCCAAGGGACACCAACCAGAAACTGACCGTCAGGATCAATCGGAAGAAGACCATCGACTACGTGGTGATGCCCCAAGAGACCACAGATATTTCAATCCCCGTTTCCAAGGATGATATTGATCCCTACTCAGAAAGATGGGTGCACCACCTGCTGTACCTGGACCTTCGTGCAGAACCCTGGATGTCGCGCGAGGCCGCCAAGGATAGCCGCGACAATCTGTCACTCGGAGTTCAACTGCTCGATATTTGGAACAACGACAACGTTTTTTATCAAAGAAACGCAAACGCCAGGTGACTGAGCCCTCAGTCTCTCGGTGCGTAAGCGCTCAGCAGTTAGCCGCTTAGCAGCAGGAGCACGTTGCAACTGCTTATGCATGGGGTCAACAAGGTACCGCGCTGGCTTCCTGGTCGACATAAGTGCTTGTTTTTCCTGAAAACCAATATCTCACGGCTGGACGGTAACCTTGTATGATCGCTTTTGCGAAAGGCTCGTTTCCCGCTTCTTTCCATTGCCTTGTGGGTTTCTGGTGGATTGTCCCAGGCGCGATTACCACGCGAGCAGGATACACAACCTACTCGGGATTGCGAAAAATGCCCCATTGGGCAACAAATCCCACTCTTCTAATGGCCAGCGGCTCAAATATGGGTACGTTCTCGAAGTACAATAATTGGTTATGTGGGCTGGTCCTCTTCTGGTTGAGCCCTGCGACCTCCATCAGCCAGCAAATCCAGTCCATGTGAGGAACTGGTGAGGTAAGCATCAGCAAACCTGAAGGCTTGAGTATTTGGTGGAACTCTTGAAAGCATTGCACGTGTTCAATGAGTTCGAAAGCCACCACAACGTCAAATTGGTTTTCCCGAATTCCCAGCCTTCTCCATTCACGGATATCGCCCACGATGTCGGCAGGTGGATTGAGATCCAGGCTGGTGTAGTTCATATAACCCCTTTGCCTCAGGTCTTGTCCGAACCAACCGCTTCCGCACCCTACTTCTAGTATCTTGGCCTCCTTTTGGATGTGGGGGGCAAAATACTCAAGTCTCTTTCTGCGAGCGAAATCCGCCAACAACGGCATCAGTTGTTCCCCCTTCAAGGATAGCCACACCAGCGGATTTCTTCCGGTATAGGGTTTCTTCCGACACCTTGCCGGCGATCGTTTTTGGCACCGCACGAACATGAAAACGCAACGCCTCGATGACTATCAGGCCATTCAGTCCAAACGGGACAGCTCCCTGCTTCAACCATCACTTGCCTTCCGGTGCCCCGGACAGGATCCAGCGTTCGATCGTAGCAATCTCGTCCTCGGTCAGCCACGGAGGACCCGTATAGGGCATGCGCGGCTCACTCAGGCCTTTGAGTCTACGGATGAGCTCACTCTGGTCGGGTTCACCCGCCTTGATCACAGGGCCATGCTTACCGCCGCGCATAACGCTCTTGTAGCCGGACAAGGAAATCCCGCCACGGGGCTCGGTCTCCCCATGACATACGCCACAATTGTATTTCGAGAAGATCTTGGCAACATCCGCATAGGTGGGTGCCGAAAGCTCGGGGTGAGCCTTGGGACCCCCGTCTGACGGACTCGCTTTAGTTGCCGATGGTTCCTGAGCGATGAGGAAGTGCTGCTCAGCCTTGGCACCGCCTTCAAGCTGCCCAAAACCCACAAGCAAACCAATGACACACACAACAGCAACGATCCGCATCATGGTCAACCTCCTTCTCTGCTACCCGATGACTGCCTCGAGAAATGAGACCTGTTCCCTGGTTGTCATTGCCCTTGCCATAACATGGCTTTGGATGCGGGCGTAAGCTGAGTTGAAGCCCAAGAACTCGAGCATGGCGCAAACACTAAATCAATTCAATGGTGGGGTGGTGAGTAGCTTTGTTTCGATCGGATCACACTCCGTGCTCTGCTTACTGTGTCGGCGCGTTGAATCTGCGGAAAAGCCGCTACCTTTTGCTTTGACACCAGTACCAAGTCAGGCTAGCGTGAGGTGGTATTGTGCTCGGCTTGAAGACATGCGGCGCGTACCTACTATTCCGGTTTCGGCGTTTCTTTCTATCCCAGGGGCCATTCCATGACCAAGCAACACGCATCCCCACAACCCAAATCGAGATTCTGGTGGCTTGACGGTATCAAAGGGGTTTCAATCCTGTGGATCGTCTTTTTCCACATGTTTTCCACATACGATTCCGGATTTCCGTGGGTCTTGGACCGCAAGTTCATCCCTAAGGTCATCGACGCATGCGGTCAAGGTTCCATCCTCACCGCCATCGGCGTGATTGGCAAAGCCTTGTTTGTTGGGGTTACCAATTTGGGCTTTCACCCCGTGGGGGTCTTCCTGGTCGCCAGTGGATTCGGTCTAGCCTACTCCCTGTCAAAGAGCGGCGGCCCCGGAGCCGGTTGGGGAGATTGGTACCTACAGCGAGTGGTACGCCTGTTCCCGATGTACTGGGTGGCACACTTACTCTACCTAATATCACCCTTCGTGTTTCGACCGGAGCCGATTGATTACCGTTTCTTGCTAAGCTTCTTGGGTGATCGAGTATACCCGATAGATTCGATCTTTTTCTATTTCAATCCGGCCTTGTGGTTTTTCGGCCTGCTGCTGCAGCTCTATATGGTTTTTCCGCTGTTGTTCCGGCTAATGCGGAAACTGGGCTCTGCTCGATTTCTCATCTTGTGTGGCACGGTGACTCTCCTCACCCGTTTTCTACTGCTTGGCGTACTTCCGGTTAGTGGTCTCTATCTTCAGGGGTTTTTCGGTTCTCGACTCTGGGAGTTTGCCTTTGGGATGGTCCTGGGAGCCTTTGCCCGCCATCAAACCATTGTCTTTGAAAAGACGCTGTTTGCCCGGGTGACGATATTTGGCGCCATCATTGCCTACGGTATAGGGCTGGCCTGTTACTTCATTCCAGGGACATACATGTTCACCGATCCTCTCACTGGTTCCAGCCTGTTCATCATTCTTGCGCAACTGCCCATCTGGAGCACCGCGCTCAGGCGATTGGCCAAGGTGGTCACCTACGTTGGATTCAACTCCTACGGACTCTACTTGCTTCACCAGCCCTACGTGCTCTATTTCGGCACGCGCATGCGTGAGCTCAGCATGGTTTCCTTCGTGGGACTGGCCTGGGTGATCATTGCGCTGATTACCGTGCTGTCCATTTTTATTGAAAAAGGTGTGAATCAACTGACAGATCGCGTTCTTAACCGGCACAAGTTGAAGCCGGTGCTGACTCCCGATGCAGCTCCCAAGTAATGCCGGCCGCACCTCCCTCACCATTTCGGCTACGGATACCAAGGGAACTGGAAATCACCGCTTAGGGCCACTTCCACCATGCCCACCCTGTGCCAGCCTTACCCTGACACCCTGTGCTTCGGTTGCTGCCCCCCGATCCGGCCACCACATTATGATCCACTGGATTACATCACCACCCTGAGGCGGGAATTCGCTGACAATCGGCGGCGATTTCACCTATTGGGGCCACGTCAGGGAACCATCGTCGGTTTTTCCTGCTGGGCGTTGGGCTTCCTGGATGCAACCGGCCGTCGCATCGGCTGTTTGCTGCATCCCGCGCAGCACCTGGGCCGAGACCTGCGCAATGTCACCGGTTACGGCGACAAATGTCGACGGGAGCGATGCCTGGTGGCCTCCACTTTCGCGGCCCTGTCGCCGAAAGCCCAATTTTTCTGGCTGGAACCGGCGTCTGGATTACCTTCCTTCTACTATTCCAGCCCCCGCGCCAACCCATTGTTCCACATTCTGCTGTGGGGTGCGCCGGTTCTGGAACGCCTCTGTCGGGACGCCTCGCTGCTCGGCTGGACGGCCACTGAATTATTGTGGCGGCAACCTTTTCTGGCAGATCGTCACTGGTCAGCGCGCGCTCATCGTTACCTGCTGCGCCTAATCCTGACATCGGCATGCCAGCCCGCCCTCCAGGCAGATGAAGCCCTGGCCAACTCTTGCCGGCGCCTGGGGAGCCTGATTAATGCCCTCCCCGGGGCGCAGGCCGGTAACGAAGAATCACCCCAGGCGTACTACTTGAACCAACTCCCTCTGGACGACGACTACCTGGATTTTCTTCGAGTTGCCTTGCACTGGCGGCGGACCGCCTGGCAGCGAGCCCTCGCCCTCCAAGAAGAGATCGAATCACTGGTAGCGCGACCATGTGCTTGAACTTCGACGCCGACATTTCACAGCTGAAGATAGGAACCTGACGTGCTACCCATTCTATTGACCTATCTGGGAGTTGGCGCCATTGCCGGAGTGCTTGCCGGCCTACTGGGGATCGGCGGCGGCCTGGTGATTGTGCCCATGCTGGTATTTTGTCTGACCAAACAGGGAGTATCCCAGCAAGCCATCATGCACATAGCCCTGGGGACATCCATGGCCAGCATCATCTTTACCGCCGTATCGAGCTTCTGGGCGCATCACAAACGAGGTGCCGTTCACTGGTCGGTGGTGCGCCGCATTGTCCCGGGGATTCTGGTCGGCACGTTTCTTGGCTCGTGCGTGGCCTCTCGGATGTCCACCAATTTCCTGAAAGCCTTCTTCGTGGTATTTCTCTACTACGTAGCCTTACAGATGCTGACCAACAAGAAAACCAAACCATCGCGAGGACTCCCGGGACACGTCGGCATGTTTGGAGTGGGCAGTACCATCGGGGTGGTGTCCAGTCTCGTCGGGATTGGCGGGGGCACCCTGTCGGTGCCGTTCATGATGTGGTGTAATCTGGCCGTGCACCAGGCCATCGGGACCTCAGCCGCCATCGGATTCCCCATCGCCATCGCTGGAACTGTCGGTTATGTGTTGAATGGCTTGCATGCCTTGAATTTGCCCGATCCCTCCCTGGGATACGTGTATCTTCCTGCCCTCGCCGGCATTGTCGGTGCCAGTGTTCTGACCGCACCTTTGGGGGTGCGCTTGGCCCACAGCTTGCCGGTTGACAAGCTCAAGCGGGTCTTCGCTATTCTCCTCCTTGCCGTGGGAACTCGAATGCTGGTGGGTTTGTTTTAGCCATCAGCGTGGACCTTGGGATAGACACACAACGCAACACGCTCGGTCGAGCTCAGAGTTGCGCCCGTCACGAACCCAGATGAACGATCTTCCAGCCGTTTGATGGCGGGAGTTCCTTTTCGGGAGCGTTGGTGATCAGGACGATCTCCGAAGCCTCCTCCAATTCAGGCATCGGAAGCTGCTGGCGCAAATCCTTCAAATTTCTCGGTGCGTACGGCACATTCCGGCCCAGCTCCAGGGTCGACCGCCATCCGTGGATACGCCCCTTGTCGCTCGCCAAGGCAAATACCATATACCGGCTTCCCTCTAATAAAGCCAACGCCGAGGGCACCTGGTCCCACACGGCGCTCATCGGATAGGACGTATCCACGATCACCAGGACCCGCTTGGGGTGCGAACCTAGATAGCACATGGTACCCGCCAGCGGCGAGGCCGAACAGGCACAGCGCCAACATCAGCCATCTGCCGAAAGCCCTCATGGACATCCCCTACATTTGGGAGTTGAGCAGCGCCCCGATCTTATAACGCAGATCGGCCTCGCTGGCATTGAGGGTCGCGGCCTCCACCTGGGAAGCAAGGCGTCCCAGCTCCTTTACATCCGCTTCAAACCCAATGGTGTAAATGGGAATTCGCATCCCGGCGATAACCTCGGCGACATCCTCGAAGACCAGCCCGCGGTTGGTCTGGCCGTCGGTCAACACGAACACCATCGGCCGCACCTCGGGGTTGGCCTTCTTGTAGTCCACCAGCATGGAGAGGGCCACGACGATGCCATCGTACATGGCGGTGTTGCCCTCGGCATCAAGGTGTTTGACCGCTGCCTGGAACGCTGACTGCTGGACCAGCTGAAACGGTCGGATCGGAAGCAGAATGGAGACGTTCGAAGCAAACGAAGCCATGCCGATGGCGTTCTGAGGCGATATGAAGCTGCCGCCCTCGATCAGGGCCTGACGCAGTTGTTGGATCTTGGTGCCCCGCATGGAACCGCTGACGTCCGCCAGGAACACCGCCGCTATCGGCCGGCCGGCGTCCTTTTTTCTGCTTCCAGAGCTTCTGCGCTTCGATGAGGGCCTTTCCCGAAGGGAGTTTGAAAGGTGCCTTCCAATCCATCTTGGGATTGAAACCATAGTCGGTTGCCAATTTCTGGGCCTGAGACTCCTGGGCGAACTTCGCGAACAGGTCCAGGGCTTCCTTTTTTTCAGGTTTCACCTGGCCCACCGCGCACAGCGGGTTGTCATGGCGAAAACCGAAGGGGATGAAGACGTAGCCCGACCTCAGGCTGGGTGTCTGCACAAAGGTCTGGTATTCGAGGACAAAAGCCTCGAGTGAGCGGTCTTTCTCGACGGAATCCCGCATCTGCATGGTAGTCAGGGCCACGAACGGCACGCTCTTCTGGAAATTCTCGAAGGCGCTGGCCACATCGGGGGTGAGCATGGCTGAATCTTCGCCTTTGGCAAAAGTCTGTAGGACGGTCACCAGAAAGTTCAAACCGGTGCTCGATGCAAAAGGATTGGTGTAGCCCACCACCACCTTGCCCTGAATGGCGGCATTCACCAGGTCGGCAACCGAGATTTGGGCTTTGCCGGCCTTGAGCCGATCGGCTACCGCCGTTTTCATCACCAAGCCGGCCACATTTCCGGCCAGCCGATCGGTGATGGGCGTTATTCGGGCACCCTGGTCCCGGGCCATTTCCACCCATAGGTCGTTGGAGGGGCTGAAAGCATCGGGGACGTATTTGCGGGAGGCGATAAATTCATAGGCGGTGCCCGAGGCAATTTTGCGCACCGCGATTCTGGCCAGCTTGCCGCTGGATGTCCGCCGGTTGGAATCGTTGAACTGTTGGGCCACTTCCACCATCCACCCATCGGTGCCGCTGCCCGACTTCTCCGTGGAAGCAAAGATCTCGGCGACAACGCTTTGGCTGTCGGCGACGGGATCAACCACCATGGGAAACGTGGCGATATCCGGCAGGGTATCCTCGATGGATGTCGCTCCCGTGGTGATCAGCTCCACCTGTCCCACAGGCACTTCAGCGGCGTAAATATCGGCCCGCAACGCCGCCAGATCCTTCTCCGCATCCGCGTAGCTCATGATTTTCGGCTGCTTGCCGGCACCACCCTTGGAAGGTTCCGGTGCATCAGAGCATCCCACCGCCAAAGCGGCCCCCAGGAAAAGCAGTCCAATCCAATGCCGTGTCGCACTTAGCCTTCGTGTGATCATGGTTTTTTCTCCAGCCTCTGGCTTGAAATGCCCCCGCCAAAACCTAATGCTGTTCACTCGAGCTCCTTGTGTTCCCTGACGAGCGATTGGTGCGACCAGGACACGGGGACAGCGAGACGTGGAGAAAGAGAGCACCGCCCTTTTCACCGTATCCCCCCAGCAGTCTCTCTCCGCGTCGCTTCTCAAGTAGAGCATCGCAATTTCAAGCCGGAGCCTCATAGATCCAGGGTAAGCTTAGGCCGGGCCCTGCTCGCCTTCCTCGGCCTTCTTGATACGGGCCTCGGCATCGGCGCACAGGTGGTCGAATTCCAGGATGGTCTGCGCCATCTGTGGAAGTGCCTCCCGGCGATAGCGGGCAATGTCGTCGATGGCGGTGGAAATATCGGTAAAGGCGCGTTTGAGAGCTTCAATGTCGAGGGTGGAGCTGGCCGCCTGCTTGTGGATCTCGGCGCCCTGGGTGCGAAGCCGTTCGGCGGTGCCGGTGATGAGGTTGGTGGTGGTGACGTTCAGGGCCGAGATCTTGTCCAGAACAATTTTCTGGTTGGCCAGGGCCAGGGCCACCACCACCGCCACCTGAAGCGCGGAAACAGTGACATCCAGAGCCCGGTTCACGCCGCGGATCAGTTCCTTGTTGTTTTGGACGATGACCCCAATGGCCAGGATGCCCTGCTGGTTGACCGCGAGTTGCGTTTGCAGATCTATAATCCGCTGTCTAAGCGGGAACAGCAGCTCCTGCTCGATGAACGAACGGCGCGGATCATCGGTTGGAATTTCGCGCTCCCCAATAGTTTGCAGCTGGCCATCGAGCAGTTGCCCGAACTGAACCTGCCGCTGCAGATGCAAGGTGAGTTCCCGCATGGCCCGCTGGTCTTCACCCAGGGTCACATTGTCACGTTTGAGCTGGTCGCGCCCTTTCTCGAGGGAGCTAATAATGGCATTGATTACCGTCTGCGACGATTCGAACTGGGTGAAGTAACGCTTGATGGGGCTGCCCATCACCGGCAGCAAACCCAGTGTCCGGCTGAACCAGCCCGGTTTGAAATCGAACTTGGCCGGGTCGAGTTCCTCCACCTTCATCTTCAGATCTACCAGGGAATTGGCCACCGGCCCACCGTCCTCACCACTCTTGGCCAGCGTCCGGATCGGCTGCTGCAGCATGGCGCTCCGGCGTACCGCTTCTTGCTGAAGCGACCGGCCCATCTCCTCGACGGCCGACTTGGCCTCGTCTTGCTGGGTCAGCTCAGCCGCTGGTATGGCCGTCAGCGCCTTGGCCATATCGCGGGCCCTATTCTGCAAAGCTTCATCCGGCTGCACCGTTGGGAGGGTGGCTTCCTGCCGGACCTGCACCACATCCAGCGTCAGTGGTGCTGCCGCAGAATCCATCGGGGCAGCGCTCATTGGGGACTGGGTCTCGTTCATCGGCTCTCCTCTCTATGCTCGGGAAACATCTGCCGCATACTTCCCCGCGCGACCTGCCAACTCTTCCAAATCCTTCATGGCCTCCTCAATGCCCACATCGGTAAACCCCTTGGCGGTTCGGGTCCCAGCAAGCGCCGTAGCGGTGTGGTCCAGTGCAGTCATCGCTGCTTCGGTCTGGGCCAGGAGCTTCGCGATCCGCTGCCTTTGTTCCTCATAGAGCCTGCGACGGTCCTCAATGGCATGGATGGCTTCGGGGATGGCAAAATCTTTTTCCTTCTTAAGATCTTCAATCTTCAAGCGCAGAGCCGCCGGGTCGATGGTGCTTATGCTCCGGAGCGAAATGGCCACATCCTGCAGGTTTTCCACGGCGGCCAGATACACGCTCTCGGCCATCCCCAGGTAGCGCCGATAGGTCAGTTCACCGGCGTCGAGTCTTCGTCGCAGGACTTCGGCTAGATTCTGGTATTTTTGTCGGAGCATCCCCACTTGCTCGCCGCCTTGTTTGAAGCCCAGGACATTGAAATCCTCCACCAGTCGAGCCACATTCCGGGCTTCATCTCCTTCGGCCTGATCGTTCAACCCATAGGCTGCTCGCACGTATTGTTCCGAACGTACATAG
The DNA here is from genome assembly GCA_963802715.1 of uncultured delta proteobacterium. Lineage (GTDB taxonomy): Bacteria > Desulfobacterota > Syntrophobacteria > Syntrophobacterales > Syntrophobacteraceae > CAWDJT01. The sequence continues at coordinate 17,493 of CAWDJT010000046.1, read as the reverse complement.
AATAACGGCCACAAACCAAACACCCCGGCCGCTAGCCCCACGCTTGCCAGACGTACCAGCCACGGTGGCTCAAACCATCTCCAGACACCCCAGACGAACAGACCACAAATCGACAGCGCCATCCAGGTGAGCGGACATCGCAGGATTAGGCCGAAACCATTTCTCACCGCCACATGATTTCTCCTCTGTGCCCAAGGACCCATGAGTGCAGATCAAAACTCGTCCCCGCAAAGCAGCCTGCAAAGCCAAGCCGAAAGCAAGCGCAAACGGTTATGGTTTCCCTTTGTCCAAGGCTCGACGTGCAGTTTCCTCCAAGACACGCATACTCAATGGCTTCAAAACGAATTCCGTGATTCCCAACTCCCTAGCCTTCTCTTCATCAATCTTTTCGTTGAATCCAGTGCATAGAATCACGGGGACATTCGGACGGATTCGAAGTATTTCGGTGGCCAGACTCGCGCCCGTCATGCTGGGCATGGTGTAGTCAGTAATGATGAGATCGAATTGATCCGGTTTTGATCGGAAGGTTTCCAATGCTTCAACACTGCTCGTCTTAACCAGAGCCTCATAGCCGAGTTGACCCAACATCCTTTGTCCAATGGCTGCCAGAGCAGCTTCATCATCGACGAAAAGCACTCTTCCCGTTCCTTTGTGGATGGCGATGGGGGTGGTTTCCGCATCCTCCCGTTGGGCCCTGGTCACAAGTTTGGGTATGTAAATGTGGAATGTCGTCCCTCTGCCCACCTCGCTGTAGACGGTGACCGTTCCCGAGTGACGCCTCACGATCCCATGGACCACCGCCAGTCCCAGGCCACTACCCTTGCCCACTTTCTTGGTGGTGAAGTAGGGATCGAAAATTCGTTCGAGGGTGGCAGAGTCCATTCCATGGCCAGTGTCTTTCACGGTCAGCCGCACATAGGTCGCCGCTTGGAGTTCGGGATGAAGAGCGGCCGTCTCCTCATCGAAGTTCACCTCCCGGAGAGCGACCGTCAGCATCCCCCCATCTTCTTCCATGGCGTGAGCTGCATTGCTACAAAGATTAATCAACGCTTGATGAATCTGGCTTGGATCGGCTAGAACCATCCCCTGATCACAGGCGATATCTTCACGGATGTCGATGGTGCTGGGCAAAGTGCCTCGCATAAAGCGCACGCCTTCGCGGATAATTGCAGCCACATCTGTTGGCACTTTTTCATGCAGGTCCTTCATTCGACTGAAAACCAGGATCTGCTTGACCAGATCTCGGGCTCGGCCGGCAGCTTTCAGCACCTGTAGCAGATCACCGCGCATGGGATTGGTTTCGGTAATGTCGAGTAGCATCATCTCCGTATAGCCGATGATGGCAGCCAGGATGTTGTTGAAATCATGAGCAATTCCACCAGCCAATGTGCCCAGTGCTTCCAATTTCTGGGCCTGGCGCAACTGCACCTCGAGACGATCTCTTTCCTCTTCTGCCTCCTTACGGTATGTGATATCGGTCAATATACCCCGCAACCCGACAAAACGATCCCCCTCCATGAGTCTCTTGCTCAAGCTCCGAATCCAGCGTGACTCACCGGATACAGTCATAACGCGATATTCGGCTGGGCCGTTTTGTCCGGAAACCGTTCGCTCATACGTGGTGGTTACCATCGACAAATCAGCCGGATGAATGAACTCAGTGAAATGTCGACCGATGATCTCTGCCGGTTGGTAACCGCTTAAGGATTCCACGGTGGGACTTATGTAGGTTATGACACCATCTTCGTTGCTGGCATAGATCACATCACTGACATTTTCCACCAGATGCCGGTATTTTTCCTCACTCTTCCGCAGCAGCTCCTCTACTTCTTTGCGCGCCGAGATATCGCGGCTGATCCCCCGGTAGCCACAAAATACCCCATCCAGGTCGAAGATCGGAACACCGCTGGTTTCAGAGAAAATGCGGTGGCCATTCTTGTGGATCGCAACGGTCTCAAGCAGGTTGAACGGTCTGGGGGATGCATCACTGGAGGCGAAGATGTCCTGGAGCCGTTTTGTTTCCGCGGGAGGCATCAGATGGAAACAGCGCCTGCCGATAACCTCGTCTGGTGAATAGCCCAGAATCTCTAGGATCTTGGGACTGGCATAGGTGAACACCGCATTCTTGTCCATCTCCCAGACAAAGTCGCTGGTGGTCTCCACCAGCGTGCGGAATTTCTGCTCGCTTAGCCGCTGTGCCTCCTGCGCTCTTTTTCTCTCTTCAACCTCCTTGGTCAGCTGAGCATTGGCGGCCATGACCTCGGCGGTGCGTTCTTCCACCATCTCGCTGAGGTGTTCCCGATGTTGGCGCAATTCCTCTTCGGCCTTGATGCGCTCCCCGATTTCCACCTTCAATTCCTCGTTGATGGACTCGGCACGTTCTTTTTCCTCCGCCAAGGACACATTCAGTCGAAATATCGCTATAGTGGTGGTGTTGAGTCGCCTTGCCGTAAAAAACATCATGAACCAGTACAACAGGGTCATTCCGCCCATGGCGAGGTGAATTTCATCCCCGATGATCAAGAATCTAATGATCAATGGGGTGAGGGCGGGCACGCTGAATGCGAAGAAAGCCCGCATTACCGTCGAATACGTGCCGGCGGCACCAGCCACCATACCACCAAGCACAAAAGCCAGAAACGCCTGATGGGTTATGGAATCGGTCGCAAACAGGAAGATCCCCGCAGAACCCCATAGGATACCGGACAACCCCAGGCCGAGGAGCAACTGCTGGTAGAAGCGGCCCGGTTCATATTGGTCTGGCAGGAGTCGGTGAAGTCGGTAGAACAGCCCATACCGCACGCATGTGACGATCGTGATGGTCCCCAACCAGGCCAGCAGTACGGCATGGGAAATCACTCGCCACTGGATGAAAACGAGAATCAATGAATTCAATAACGTTGCGGTAATGCCGATGGGGGCATGCTTATGAAGCTGCCGAATCAATTCGGCATCCGGTCGGTCTGCATCTTGAATCGCTGGCATTTCTGAGACTCCCAGGGGCGAGCCCCCTCAGCCTTGCTCACAAATGGGGATTCATCGTGCGGCGGTCTTCACATCGGTACGCGTGTGTTGCGGCCATAGAACGAAAAGCTATCGATTCGCGCGCTGAGCTAAGCGGCCATTGGCCAGCCGGGGGCCTGACGTGACCCGGAAGGATTGATCCCGGCAGAGGCACCGGTCAAGCCGGATCCACGCCCCGACCCTCACAAACCCAATACCGCACATGGAATAGTATTAACAGTCAAAACTGCTGGATCATGCAACCCAATCACATTGGTAGGGGAGGATTGGTAGATCGCGATGCTTTGGAAGATGCCCTGGCCTGTGGCCGTATTGCAGGAGCCGGACTGGATGTATTCTGGGAGGAACCTCCGGACCCTGCTGACCCCATTTTCAACCACAATATTCTGGTAACCCCCCATATCGCCCGCTCCACCGACATTCCTGTCCGCGGCATTGTCCAGGCAGTAGCCGAAAACATAGGGCGAGTCGAGCGTCATCAGGAGCCTCTTCATCTTAGGACCCCGGACCTCAGCTAGTGGATTTCAGGTCGGGAGCTCTTTCTTGGCCTTACCGAATCGGTAACTTCCCGCATCCTTAAGCCAGCACCCGGGAAGCCTCACGCATCAGCTGGGTGATAGCCAAGCCTTGGGGACAAAGCTTCTCAGCCTTGGAATAATCGACTTCGGTGAGCCGCAACCGCGTCTCTCCAGACAGGCCGGCAAAGACGTTTTGCGCCAGGTCCCGATCGCCGTAATCTCGATAATACATTAGGCAGCGCATCACATCGCTCACGGGAATCACGCCTCCCACGGCTTCCAGGCAGATGTCCCCACAGCCGGCGCAATACCCCGACCGGGTGTCCATGGCGTAGCGGTTGAGCAGCTCATAGTCCTTGCGGGACAAGGCTGTAAGGTCACGGGCGGCGGCTACATTGGCCGAAAGGGTGGTGAGAGACGGCATTTGGGAGCAGATGCTGGCGATATTCAGGTTCTCCCAAATCGCTTTGAGCTTCGCCTGTTTGTCGGTAAAGCCCTTCTCCAGGAACCGTCCCGCCATTTGCAGTTCGGCTTCGCTGTCGGTCTTGACCGGTCCGCCGCCCTGGCTCTTCATGGCCACCAAGCCTATTCCGGCCTTGCTGCAAGCAGCCACGGCCTCTTTCATCTTATCCGTATGCATCAGCCGGAAGTTGTAGGTAAACATGATTACGTCGACCCAGTCCAGTTTGGCAGCTCCCAGCAGGCAGTCCTCCATATTAGTGTGGGTGCTGAAGCCAAAGAACTTGATCTTCCCGGCCTGCTTCATCTGTGCCGCCCATTCCTTGAGGGCATCGCTCATTTCGTTGATACCGGCAATGCCGTGGTAAAAATACAAGTCCACATGGTCGGTGCAGAGCTTTTTCAACGACCTCTCAAGGCTTTGGGTCATTTGTTCGGGCGAACCGGCGTGTGATTTGGTCACCAGAAAGATTTCCTTGCGGGCTTCCGGCATCCGGGTGAAAAAACGGCCAAAGCCTTCCTCGCTCAGACCATTGCCGTATCCTTCAGCCGTATCCCAGTGGGTGACACCCCAGTTGTATGCCTGTCTGAGCAGCAATTGGTTGTTAATGGTGTCGAACATGCCGCCCAAGGACAGGATTGACACCTCAACCCCGGTCCTCCCCAATTTCCGCTTGGGTATGGAAGCGGCCTTGACCCCACCCTGTTCCTGTGCCGCCATGGCCTGTGGTACGCTGAAGCTGGTAGCCGCCATTCCGCCGAAGCCCAGCGTCTTGATAAAGCCACGACGGGTCAATCCCTTGTGTTCCTTAATCTCATCCATCACTCACCTCCGAAGGAACGGCCACCATTCAGGGTGCAACCGCTTTCCCCTGCTTGAGATCATAGATCGGCTGGAATTTCAACTCGCCGATAAGAATGTCTTCAGGCTTTTCTACCAGCAAAGTGCCATCAACCTCCACAAATCGCAGTTCCCCATTCACCAAAACACCATTCTGGCTGGCCTGTTCGAGGGCAGCCTTGACCGCACCGTATTGCGGCTCGGTTTTGCTCTTGTGGAACTGTTTGCGCCACTCCATCCACTGTGCCGTGTTAGCCTGGGAGCGGTCGACAAACACGAAATAGGTGATCTTGCCGGGACAGTCCACTTCCAGATAAAGCGTGTACTCAACCGGCCCCGATTGCGGATTCTTGCTCTCGATCCGCTTTCTTTCTCCCTCTTCCATGAGCCAGGTGGTCGGGCACGAACGCGTTTTGACGAAATCGTTCACCTTGCCAAAAATGAACCCGGGCTCAACCTCGTCTGCCACGAAGTTGCCCGCAAGAAAGCCCTCCGCAGGCATATCAGGCATATATGGAAACAGGCCATTGTCACCACGCAATTTGGTCGCCTGCTCGCTTGCCGCCCACGCCATGCCGGAGAATACCAACACAATGAGCGCTACCAAGTCCAGAAAACAAAGTCGGCGCATAGTCCCCCCTGTCTGTGAGTGAGTGGTAGGCATAATCGCTTCGACAAGCATAAGCATGTGCTATTCTGAACTTCAAGCTCATTTGCCTTGCGGCATCCAGGATTGAAGCAGCCCGGCTCATGGCCGAGAAAACCGATTATGCATGCCCGTCAGAAGAGCCTGGACCCATGGCATCCAAACCGCTCACCTTGGGGATCATACCAATAGTCTCAAGTTCTGGTGAAGACGAGCACGCCATTTTGTCCACCAAATCCAAATGAATTTGAAATCGCTGCTTTCATGTTCACCTGTCTTGCCTCACTGGCCACAATGTTCAAATCGCAGTCGGGATCTCTGGTCTCGAAGTTTATGGTGGGAGGAATGATGCCATGGTAGAGGGAAAGCACGGTTGCCGCAGCTTCTATTCCACCGGCAGCTCCCAGAGTATGACCGATCATGGACTTGATGGAGCTAACCTGAACCCGATGTGCACGAATTCCAAACGCCCTTTGGATGGCGTTGGTCTCCACCCTATCATTGACTTTCGTTGAAGTACCATGGGCATTGACATGCGCGACATCTTCCCGGTTCAGCCCGGCATCTTTGAGCGCCTGTTCCATGGCCGCGGCGGCGGCAGCACCATCTGGTTCCGGGATGGCAATGCTGTATGCATCACAGCTCATTCCAAACCCGCTAAGCACGGCAAGGATTTCCGCACCGCGACTGCTGGCATGCTCCATGGTTTCAAGCACCAAGACCCCGGCTCCTTCCCCCATGACAAAACCGTCTCGATTAAAATCGAACGGCCGACTGGCCGCTTCCGGATGCTCATTTCCCTGGGAGAGGACCCCCATACTGGAATACCCATCGAGCACAAAGGGCGTGATGGTCGAGTCCGCTCCTCCCGCTAGGACCACATCAGCCCAACCCTGTCTTAAAATTCCCAGTGCCATGCCGATGGCGTGTGCCCCCGTCGCACATGCCGTTGAGACTCCTAAGTTAGGGCCCTGGATGCCAAGGCTGATAGCGACATTGCATGCTGGCATGTTGGGAATGACCTTGGGGATCGTCAGGGCATTAACGGAACCTGGACCTTTGTTGCTAAATCTCAAGTGCTGTTCCTCCAAATCATGATAATCCCCCGCTGCTGAACCGATGACACACCCAATTCGCAAACCGTTTTCCTTCTCGAGATCAAGACCTGCGTCGCCGACCGCCGCAAATGCTGCGCACACAGCAAGCTGTGATACTCTTGCCATTCTTCGAATCTGCTTATGAGTAAGCACAGTCTCTGGTCTGAATGATGTGACTTCGGATGCGATCCGACTTTTGTGGCTGGAGGCATCAAATGCATGGATTGGTTTCACACCGGATACACCTGATATCAGCGCATTCCAGAACTCTGAGCGTTTACAACCTATCGACGACAAGACGCCAACACCGGTTACCGCAATATCTCTTGCATTTGTCTTCATATGAGATATCCAAATCATCATTGCAAACTGATTTCAGGGGCAGCAATAAGAGTCAAAATATCAAACCATTTTCATGGATTGTATCAACAACAAAAACAGGTTTGGCGTTTAGTCCACTTACAGAAAACTCATTCTTGCATCACTATCAAACGGACGGTCGCAAACCCTTATGAACCCAATATCTTCAGCGCGGCACCAAGCACCGCAATCCATCCCGTGGCCTATGATACTTCGCGAGCTGCTGCAGAGCAACCTTGGTTCCGGAGTGTCATCCTGCAATCAGGCCACGACAATTCTTAATACCAGCAGTTGGTTCTTGCTCAGATTCATGCCGCGCCAGGCTATGAACCGCCATGGACTGGCATTCACATGCCCTCGAAGCAATGCGGCGTTACTATTGACTATGGACCCATCTTTTTGCCATAGCACCGCTCTAAGGAAAAATCGCAAACCAGCCCTCAAGCATCGCCAGCATGGCCATTCTGAAACAGAGCATTGATGGCTAGCTCATTAAGTGTTAGAACCGCAACGGAACTGATCGCCCTTTCCGATGACCACCATGACCAGACCTGCAGGGTTCGAAGCATGATACCGCGGAATGGGTCCTCGCCCCAAAAGGACCGCCAACTGCCGGTCAGATACACGGAAACTCTGGCGCATCGAGATTTGGATTTTGAGGATGGGTGAAGTTGCAAAGAGGAATTCTATTCGTCTGTTACGGCAACGCCTGTCGCAGTATCATGGCGGAAGCCCTCACGAAACACCACTTTGGGGAATTCATTGAGATCGCCTCTGCTGGAATAGCACCGTTGGGCCACATACCCGAAAATACCCAGTTGGTTCTGGAAGAAGTGGGAGTTTCCTGGAAGGGGCTCCGCTCCAAGAGTATTGACGGAGTCATTCTTGACCGGTTTGATCTCATCATCAATCTAATGGATATGCCGATTCAACGGTTCATCCCCAAAAGGTTCCACGACAAGGTCATCGATTCCTATGTCCAAGATCCCTTTGGTAGCAGTCTAAATTCGTACAGGCATACCAGAGAGACCATCGAGGAGTTGGTACTCAACAGTCTATCTGGGTGGCTGGAGGCATCCTAGCCATGCATGGCAAATGGGTTTCTCTTTCTGCCGGAACCGGCGGTAATGGCAAGAAGGCCTTTCGATGCTTCTTCTGCAACTCGGTTATCACCTCCTCTGATCGAGTCGTCACCATTGCCGGTTCAAACATCCACTGCTTCACCAACCCTTCGGGGTTGCGCTGTGAGTTCCATACCTTCTCGTCTTGTCCCGGTGCGCTCTCCTACGGTCATCAGACCATCCAACATAGCTGGTTCCCTGAATACCGATGGAGCTTGGCCCTCTGCCGCCAGTGCAGGAACCACCTGGGCTGGCACTATCTTGCGATCTCTGAATTCAGCAAGCCAAGGGAGTTCTGGGGGCTTCTCAGATACCACGTTCTGGATTGATGAGCCGGCTCTTTGCGTATCCGAATAGCGGCTTTGCTCATGACAATCCAAGTGTTATCAGTTCTTGATGGGTTCCGTTTCGCTGCACCCATCTCAAAAGATATAGCCATATGGACACTATTGCTTGACTTCCAGTGTTTTAGCCTTCTGTTTTTGAGCCAGGCGCAACTGGGCCAGGAACGGGACCCGTTCCGCGCCCTCAGGTGGGGTAAAGGCAAAGGTGGATTCAGAGACATTGACATTGAGCTTCCAGTCGGAGATCTGAGCGCGAAACTGCGGTTTGCCGCTCTCTTTGCGATAGGTGATCACGATTCGCCGCGGCAAAGGCTGGTCGCCTTGCGCGACGAAGACCTGGAAATCCACCTTGTCGGTTGTTCCTGCCAGGTGATCGCACTGGACCCCTGCGATGGTCGCCTGTTCGACATAGTATAGGGAACGGATCTTCTTGGTTTTGACTTTTTCAAGGCCGGCGGAAAACACCTGCCCCAATGGCATACTGATCTCCAAATCATCCTTGAAGTGGTCAAACAGGTGGTCTAGATCGACGGGTTTTCTCGCAGAGGCGTACACGTTGTCTTTGGCATCGAAAATGGTGATATCCTGACCATTGTAGCTGAGCATGCCCTTTCTTCCATCACGCGACTCCACATCAACTCGGATGCGATCCGGACGAGCCACGGTCATCTTACGGATTTCGCCGAACTCGATCTTCTCGCCGGATTTCTGCACAACATCATATTCCGAATCGACGGTCACAGTGTACTGTTTCGTCTGCTTCAGGAGGTCGGCCATGCGTTTGAGGATTGCTTGGGCCCGATCACCGGCCGAACCGGCAGTACCCTTCTCCTGGGCACCTGCTACCGTGGTGAGCATTAGCAATCCCATGACCGCTCCGAGCACCAGACGCCAGTTTCTCATCTTCATCGAATCTCTCCTCATAGTAGGTTCTTGGTCTGTACGATTCACCTCTACTCTATATCTTTCGGCCGGGACAACGCAACTTTCGCCCCGGCAGCACGGCGGCCACCAACCGAATACAGGATCGTAGTCTACCGCATTATGCCTTGAAACCGAAGTAATTCCTTGCTGCAAGGTCACACGCATCACGGTTTCAGCCTTGCTGTAATCCTTCATCATAAGCAGAGCTCGAACATCGCAATAACTGATGGATGTAGAAACCTTCTGAAACTGCAGTTCGTGTGAATGTTGAGCCACCCGGTCACTCTTTCTCAAGGGAAAACACGAGAGCTTCGGTGTAGTGAACCACAACCTCATCGCCGGCTCTTACATTCCTCAAGTCCTTTATTTTTTTGTCGATCTTGAAGGCAAGCGGATCTCCTTCCGGTCCTCGCATGGTCACGGTTCGCTTCCTGTAGTTGATGGTCTCGACAACGGCCTTGATTTTTAGCACGGCAACTGCGAATCGCGCCGGCTTCATACCGCGTGCAGCCATTTCCTCGGAATTCCTTGCACCTGCCAACGATATCCCTTGAGGTTTGCCTAGGCAAACAGCCACTGACTCCAGGTAGCGGGCCACCACCTTGTCACCCACATGAATCTGGTCCAAGTTCTCTACACTTTGATCAATTCTAAGCCTCGGTGGGATATCTTTGAGTCCTTTGAGCGTAACCGTGCGCGCTGAATAATCCACGGCAGCCACCGTTGCCTTGACCACTACTGTGTCTGCTGCCACCAGGCTCGTCTTGATTCTTATCCTTTTCTTCGCCAGGGCGGATGGTGACAATGAAACCAGCAACACGATGGCCAACGCGCACGACCACAATCTCGTCATGCTGAACCTCCTCATGTTCTCCTGCGAAAGTGCCGAAAGATGTATTGTGTCTGGATTATCCAACGCCATCTTTTTCTAGCATAAACCACTTTTTGAATTGCTGCCATGGGAACCGCTTCGGGGCCATCGAAGAATAACCTGCATCATCCAAGCCCCAGTTGGAGTGCGGCGACGCCTCGCCGCTTTTCAAAGCGGCGTCATGACGCCACAGTCCATGCCGGCTCGGGTGTTTTGGACAATTCCTGGCTTAGATAATCACCGGCATTTGGGAGAGATCAGCACGGAAAGGTTAGGTATGCAATCTGATCGCGGTCTGATTGCTTTTGGGAGGCATTGACCCCCAAACCGTTTTGCCCTTGGCAACAATACTGTTGACTTAAGCTTTTTGTGTTATCTATGAAGGATTGGTGCAGCAAGGACGAGGGGACAGGAGGACGCGGAGAGGGGGAGCAAAGCCCTTTCCACCGTATCTCCCCAGCATCCCCTCGCCGTGTCGCCTCTTGAGTAGCCAGCATTACCCTGAGCAACAGCTGCACTGCCTATTGCGCTACATTCAGCTGTTAATTCAACATGTTATGTAGTAGTCCCAACGAGCGGTGGCGGTGCTGCTGGAAAATGCTGCCAAACAGAGGATTGACGCCAGAATTCATTGACTGCAACCCAAAGAAACGGTTAGGATAAAAGACTCGTATTGGCACCGCGTCTTGAGAACTTGGCAGGTAGAGCTGTGACGCTGAACCATCAACTCCGGGGGGGGACAGCCGCGAACGCCCTTGCTGCAAATGCGGACCAGCCATACTTGATTCCTATTCAGCGCCTCAGTGTTCAGTGTTTCTGGTCTACAGCCATATGCTGGTCTTGTTGGATGCCGCCTTTGAATTGGTTGGTACGAGCGGATCCAAAGTGCCTTTTAGAGACAATTGGCAATTCGGTCTTTATTGACAACGTGAACCAGAAAGGGGGGGGGTAGCACAAGGTAGGGGTACTAGGTATCATCTGTTGGCTTTCTTGATATTGTTTGTTCGAGAGGCTTTTTGGTGACAGAACATCAGCTCAAATCAGCGGAGGGACCTATGAAAAATCGCAGGACAATGCGGGTTACAGGTTTTGTTTTGGCGTTGGTTCTCACCATGGGGTTGGGACTTGCGTCTGCGGCTGACAATAAGTGCCCTGATAATTTCGTTTTTCTGGTTGATCAGTCAGGTTCCATGTACCAGCTCTTTGGAGACCCCGAGTTGAAAATGTGGATTTCCAAAGTAGTCCTCTATGACATCAATGCGGCTATCGTCAAATGTGTCAAATATAATGCGGCACTCGAGCTGATCAACCCGATCCAGGAGCTTTACGCACCTGGTCCCTACGATTATGCAGCGATGACCAAGGCGATTGGCAAGATCAAGGACTTTCAGGAAGTCTTCGGTCGCCTTACCCCTCTGGGCCCGGGGATCATGTCCCTGGATCCGGTGCTGGCCAAGATGAGCGGCACCACTTCGGTGATCTTGGTGACCGATGGTATGGCCAACATGGGCATGGATCCGGTGGCGGCGGCCAAAGCGATTTATGCCAAGTATCCCAACGTAACGATCCACATCGTTTCCGTCGCTGACCCCAAAAGGGACAAGAAAGGCAAGGAAATCCTGACGGCCATCAGCAAGCTGAACAGCAACAGCGTCATGGTGGAAGCCCTGACCGTGGCCATGGACCGGGCGGCTCTAAAGAAATTCGTCTGCGCTGCCATTTGCTGCCCCCCGTGCGAGCCGACGTGCGGAACGCTGATCCTGCGCGGCGTCCACTTCGACTTCGACAAGTACAACATCAAGAAACAATGGGTGGTGGTCCTGGATGAGGCTGTCAAGAGACTGTCCGAGCCGCCTTGCGACAAGGTCAACGTCGTCATCGAAGGGCATACTGACAGCATCGGCAGTATCCCCTACAACCAGAGGCTGTCTGAACGTCGGGCCAAAGCGGTCTTCAACTACTTCCTCAAGAAGGGTATCAAGGCTGAACGCATGAAGACCGTCGGTTATGGTGAGACTCGTCCCAAGGCCAGCAATACCAAACCCAATGGAGCTGACAATCCGGAAGGTCGCGCCATCAACCGTCGTGTGGAGATCAGTCCGGCACAGTGAAGTCCGGGCTTGAATAATCCTTGATCAGTCGGGGAGTCACCGGGGCCTACAGCCCCCATGACTCCCCTTTTTGTTTGTGAATGATCTAGCACTAGAACCGTATCTTCGAGTTGGAAAAAACCCAATGAGCAAGTTCCTGATGGTGGATATCGGCGCGGGGACCATGGACGTTCTCTATTTTGATGCCGAATCGGGACTGCACTACAAAGCCGTGGCCAAATCCCCGGTTTTGTATGTGGCCGAAAAGGCGGCGAGGCTTCCGGGCAGTCTTCTGATCACTGGCTGTGAAATGGGAGGCGGGGTCATCTCACAGGTGCTCACCGAACGAACTCGCGAAGCGGAGGTTGTCATGACGGCCGCGGCTGCCATGACCGTCCACCACGACCTGAACAGAGTGCGAGCCACGGGCATCCGCATCATCGATGATCAAGAAGCTCGAAGCATGAGTCTTCGGACGGACTACCAGAAGCTCGACATTGGTGATCTGGACTTGGACAGATTGAAGCAGATCGTCGAGGGCTTCGGTGTACCATTCGAGTTTGATGTGATCGGCATCTGTGCCCAGGACCACGGCATGCCACCACCAGGTATCTCCCATTTGGACTACCGTCATAACCTATTCAAGGCCCGCCTCGACGACACCCCTGTTCCTCATGCCCTGCTGTTTCCAGGTGATCAGGTCCCCCACACCTTCAATCGTCTGCGGATGATTGCAGAGCGAGCCGGGGCTCTGCCGGCCCATGAAGTGTACGTCATGGATAGCGGAATGGCAGCAATACTCGGCGCCTCCATGGATACTTCGGCAAGCAACAAGGAGCGCATTCTGGTGCTGGACATCGCCACGTCTCACACCGTGGGAGCTGCTTTGAAGCACGAGGAAATTGTCGGCTTCTTCGAGTATCACACCCATGACCTGAACCTTGAACGCCTTGAAGGCCTGCTCCACGACCTTGCCGATGGAAGACTCGACCATCAACAGATCCTTCAAGAAGGCGGACATGGCGCCTATACCCGCGGCGCCTTCGGATTTGATGCCGCCGAGGTCATCATCGCTACCGGCCCGAAACGCAAGCTAGTGGCAAACTCAAAGCTGCCCATCACCTTCGGCGCACCCTGGGGCGATAACATGATGACCGGGACAGTCGGCTTGCTCGAGGCCATCCGACGAGTGAAAAGCATGAAGACCATCCACTACCTGTGAGGATCGGGCGCAGTTCCAAACAGAAAAATCCCGAAGGATCCTCTTAACGGGGTTTTCGACGGAAGAAGCCAAAACCCAGGTCAACCGTTTTCGACTCAATCCCGGCCACCAATTGTGTTACAGTTTGGGGTCGCTACGAAATCATGGAACTGCGGAAGGCCTTTGCTACTCGCCTGGGCAGGGACAACTTTCACAGGGAGCTCCTGGACGCACGGATACCCGCTTTCGCCGGTATGACGGGCGGACTTTCATATAGAAACTTCACAAGGAGCGTGAATTGAAAGGTTTTATTGGTTGCCACTCGGAATGGAACTTGGGCAGCCCCGGCGGATGGGACTATCAGCGGATCACACAGATCATCGGCAAGGCCGTCTGGACACGCCTCAACGCCATTCGTCCCTGCGGGGTCGAGTTGGATTTCGACCATCCGCTGTTCTTTCCGGTAAATGGTTTTGTCTCCATGCTTCTTCAGGTGTACCGCGATTGCGAAGGTTCCAACCCCGGTCTGATCGCGGTGGTGGCTGAGGAGGAAACCTTGGCCGACGTCACTGAAAACATCAACCTGGCCCGGCATCTCAGCGCCGTGGACGGAATCACCGGTGCGCTCATGGCGCCCCAGGACCTCAAACTCCGCAACGGGCGGGTGTGCTGGCGGGGCCGGCCGGTATCCGTCCTTTTCATGGATTTCAACTCAGATGTGCTCCTGGCCTTGGATCGCAAACACGATCTCAGCCCCGTGCTGCAGGCGGTTCGCGAAAAGCGCGTGATCAATCCCCGCGGCACCGAACCCATCAATGTGAAAAGCATGTTTGAAGTCATCACCGGCCCCCGGCGCCATCGGTTTCACCCGCAGACCGTGGAGCGCACGCCCTGGACCCGCCAGTTCCATCCTCGCAGCACCGATGGTCCCAAGGGTGAAACCATCGCCGATCTGATCGAATGGACCCGCTCCCACTGGGCCGACCTGCGGATTGTGGTCGAAGCCCATCGCTTACTGCGCCCGGGCGGATACCTTCTGGTGGACGTGGCCGACGGTAAGGCAATCTTCGATGCCTTCAACGCCAGCGCGAAGTACACGGCAACACCATCCGTGCCCGTGAGGTCGTATTGAGCAAGAGCCAGGGATTGATCCGGGAGTCCTGCTACGGGATTCGAGTATACAATGGTGAAGACCTGACGCACCTTCTCGAACAGGTTGGATTCAAAGCAGTAAGAGTGCTTCGCGAGTTCTCACCCCACCCCACCAAGGGCGACTATGGCTTCGTGAACCGACGCATGGTGGCTCTGGGGCAGAAACCCTAAACGATCTTCAGTTCCGACCAGCGCAGGGCCAGTTCCGTGAGCAGGCGCACACCGAAGCCCGTGCCCCCCTTGGGGATGATGGGCAGGTCCTTGTCGGCCCAGGCCGGCCCGGCGATATCCAGGTGGACCCAGGGGATCTCCTGGGAAAAGAACTGTTTGAGAAACACGCCACCGATGATGCTCCCGGCCTTGCGAGCGCTGCCCACATTCTTGAAATCGGCAACATCGCTTTTCAGGTCATCCTGATAAGAATCCCACAGCGGCAGCGGCCAGAGGCGCTCGCCCACGGCCATGGCCAACTCCTGGACCGCAGTCACCAGGGCGTCACGATTGCCCATGATGGCGCCCACCTGGTCCCCCAGGGCGATGATGCAGGCCCCGGTGAGGGTAGCGATATCCACCATGGCGGCGGGCTGAAAACGTTGCCCGTAGGCCAAGGCGTCGCACAGGACCATGCGGCCTTCGGCGTCGGTGCTGATGACTTCGATGGTGAGGCCGGCCAGGGAACGAATCACATCGCCAGGTTTGTAGGCCTTGCCGTCCGGCATGTTCTCCGTGCAGGGAATAATGCCGATGACCCGCTGCGGCACGGCAAGCTGCCCGAACGCTGCAAAAGCGCCGAGAACGGCCGCCGCCCCGGCCATGTCATGTTTCATTAGGTCCATTTTGTCGGCGGGCTTGATGGAAATCCCGCCGGTGTCGAAGGTGATCCCCTTCCCCACAAACACCAGGGGCGGATCGTTCTTTTTCCCCGCAGGAGCATGTTCCAGCACCACCATGTAGGCCGGCTCCCTGCTACCTTGGGCCACCGCCAGGAATGAGCCCATCCCCAGCTCTTCAGCTCTTGCCTGATCAATCACATCCACGGAGAAGCCATGGCGCTGGGCGAGGTCTCTGGCGGTCTGAACCAGATAGTTCGGTGTCACCTGGTTGGCCGGGGCCGTAACCAGATCACGGGCCAGCTGTACGCCATCCTTAACAGCCAGGGCGTGGGCCACCGCATTTTCCCAGGCGGCTTCGGGCGGTTGGTCGACCAGCAGTTCCATGGCGGTCAATTCGAACAACTGATCACGGTCTTTGGTCTTCAGTTGGTCAAAGCGATAGAGTCCCAGGAGACCGCCGATCAAGGCTTCTTGCAATGCCACCTCGGTGGGAAACGGCAGATCATTCAAGGTCATGATCGCCAGGGCCGGACGCCCCAGACGCAGGTCTCGGCATTTGCGCAGTCCCGCCGCCACCACCCCGCGCCACTTATCGAGGTCGAACATCTCCCGCTTGCCCAAACCCACTGCCAAGGCTCGCGGTAGCTTCTGCCCGGTAACCGGGGCGTAACAGACGACCGCCTCCTGCCATTTACGCCGGAAGTCTTGCAGCGCCAACGATTCGGCCAGCCATTGCGCCGGGACCAGCCAGCCACGATTGGACGCCCGCCGGCCAGGATCCCTCGGCTTCGAAAGCGAAAACCAGAATTGCATCGGCTTCCCATTGATTCTGGGAGGCGACCTGCCAGTGAATTTCCACGCTTTCCTCCTAAACGGTGCCCAACGCCTCAACCGGACTGCTCGACCATTTTCAGGCAGCAGCCTTCCCACCCTGTCAGACGGCCATCCTCTCAGCCAAGATTTGCGGGCTTAAGCGGAACCACCTCGATCCGCCCGCTTTCACCGTCAAAATACAGCAGGTGGTCGCGGTACGCCGGAGGCCATCCACAGAGAATGCGTAGTGCTTCCAGTGCCTGCATGCTGCCGATGGTTGCTGCCACCGGACCCAATACGCCCAGGCCCTGTTCGGCCGCATCGCGAGCTCCGCTTAATCCGTACATACTGCTCAAATCATAGACGCTATCGACGTGAAGGTGCTGGCTTGACCCCACCAGCCAGCCACCGCACCATGAACGAACGGGACCCCGAACGTCCTTGCGGTCGCGGC
The DNA here is from genome assembly GCA_963802715.1 of uncultured delta proteobacterium. GTDB lineage: Bacteria > Desulfobacterota > Syntrophobacteria > Syntrophobacterales > Syntrophobacteraceae > CAWDJT01. The sequence goes on along the minus strand of CAWDJT010000046.1, from coordinate 745 downwards.
CAACAACCGTCGGGGACGTTCCTCGAGGTTGTCCAACGCATCCATCACCAAATCGGTCCCCTGAACAAGCTGGTCGGCAATTGGTGGTAGTGAGGACCTCCGGAACAGCTTCCACGACCACAAAAGGGTCGACCACGTGAACGGTATGCTCAGCGACGCGCACCTTGGGTTGAGACAGCACGCGGCCGTCACTGAGCAACTGTCGATTCATATTGGATTCGGCAAAGACGTCGCCATCAACCAGGCGCAGCCGCCCCACTCCGGCACGCGCCAGCAGCTGCACGATGATACCCCCCAGGCCGCCGCAGCCGCAGACCAGGACCGTGCCGCCGCAGACCCGCCGTTGTTCTTCCAGAGTCAGGGCCGTGTGGTTTTTCGAGTAGCGGCTGGGGATGATGCCACGGCGCAAGGCTTCCATCAGGGCATCCTGTGGGCTCAGGCCGTTCTCCTCGGCCCATGCCAACAAAGTGCTGGCGTCCACGGTACCGAAAGCCTGTTCGCCGTTGTCCGGCGATCTGCTTGGTTCGTCCAGCCCGGCCATGCGACCTCCCGATACGAACGAATCTGATGTGCCCCCACGGCATGCCCAAAAGGTGATACAAGGTACAATGCAGCCGTTCGGCATCGCAAGCCGAATCTCTCGCGTAGAACCGGGGCGTGATGAAGGGGTGCCTCCTTCGTGTGGGATGTGTCAAAGAAACCCCGTTGATCATGGCGCTCCTGCAGTCACCAGGTGACTATCTCG
>CAWDJT010000045.1:0-86455 GCA_963802715.1 uncultured delta proteobacterium | reverse complement strand
TCGATTCACGCCCAAGTCCCAGTAACCGATTCGCGAGGCGGACCGCATGAGTATGGTCCGATTCCCGCTGTCAACCTGGAATGTGACATCGTCCACGAAACCCAGGGCGGTCCTGAATTCGGCATGAATGGTGCCCTCTTCAGCAACGACGATGGTGGTGCGTTTCATTTGGCGAATGATCTGCACGACACAGTGGAACGCTTCATCGGGAGAGCCGTTGAAAGTCAAGGGAGCAATCCAGTGGTCTTCGTCGGGGCCCGCACTCGAAACGCAATTTGGAGATCGCGGACACCCGGCGATTCTTGCGTCGCCTGTTCCGCGGCCATCCTGACCGCACAACGTCCATCCACAGAACACGGAGAAGACCGCCATGGTCGCCAAAACAAGATTTCTGCACATAGTCCTCTTCTCAGTTCGGTCTTCTTTTGCGGGTTCTGTATGCAGCATCGTTGCCTGTCTGTGCATGCATTGGTGTGGGTGTAGTCGGGCTTTGGTCCTTGTTCGCATCAGGTTTGATGGGCATGCAATGTGAATACACTGAGATCGGATGATCTTGGTCCACGGGCCTGTGCTGTCTCCTTTGTGGGCTTTTTGTCGACACAGTTCACTGGGAGCGTGGGGGGGCCGTCTTTGATCGCCTCGAGCACCTCTTGCGCATGACCGGAGGATTTTGCCTTTGGCCACACCCGCCGGACGATGCCCTGGGGATCAATGAGCACCGTGCTGCGGATGACTCCCGCAGACTCCTTTCCATACATTTTCTTGATCCCCCAGGCTCCATAAGCTTTCAGCACCTTGTGTTCAGGGTCGCTCAACAGCTTCACCGAGAGATTGTGCTTTTCCTTGAATTTCTTGTGCGATGCCACGGAATCAGGGCTCACACCAAGCACCATTACTTTCATCGCGGCAAAATCGGCGACTCGCTCTGAAAACTCCAGAGCTTCACTCGTTCAGCCACTGGTGTTGTCTTTCGGATAGAAGTACAAAACCGCCCACATCCCCTTCAAATCCTTCAGGCAGAAGTTCCCTGCCATCGTCCGCGGCCAAACAGAAATCAGGCGCTTTCTCACCGGTCGCAATCATGTCTTCCTCCGTAACTGAAATAAGGCGTCAAGTATTCCGTGCAAACAGGGCAATGGGAACTAATTGGTTTCCATCCGGAAACTCCTCGGTGCGTAGGGGCGGGGTTCATCCCCGCCCGGAGTCCGCGGCTGGTGCGCCGTTACGGGCGGGCATAAAGCCCGCCCCTTGGAAGATGGTTAATCAGATGTGTTTCCGGATGGACAAACTCATTGGGGCGATTAGTTTTGCAGTACCGCGTCTCCAACCCCTTCATCGGCCTTGAAGAACAACAGTTTCGTCATCTGGTTGGATTCGGTAGTGTAGAAACGGTCTCATACCCATGGGGAAACCTGCATTTCGCAAAGCGCCTTATCAATCAGCGAGGGCAATTGATCTGGGCGCAAACCGAGCTTGTCCAAGATCGAAGCAAAGCCATGGGTGTTCAGTTTCTCCAACTCCTGTCCCACCATGAATCGTGACATGATCAAATCGGCCAGGTAGACCAGATGCGTCAATTCAGACCCCAGCGTTGCCCGATCCGGTTGATGATGATGCTGGATCGCATCCGTCAGGTTTGCAGGGATGGACCAATGGTTCGCCAATCGTCTCCCAGCTTCCGGATGCGTCATGCCGAACAACTCATTTTCCGCCTGGACGAGATCGACATCCTCTACCTGAAGATGGCGGTAGAAAAGGGATCGTGCAGCACCCACGTATTGATCCAGGACCACCTTGCCGATGTCATGTAACAACCCGGCGGTATAGGCAAGGTCCGGTGGGGTCCTCCCGGTAAACTGAGCCAGACATTTGGCAACCGCGGCAGTGCCGCATGAGTGATGGAAAAGGCCGCCCTTGCAAAGGGAATACCCTCCTTCCGACTGAGAAAGAAACCCTTCCATCGCAGCTCCGACAATCAATTGCAGCAGCCACTTTTCACCGACAATGAAAAGAGCCCTTTCTATGGAATCGACTTTGGTTCTTGCCCCGCTGTAGACCGAATTGCAGAACCTTATCACCTTGGCACTCATCACCTGGTCCTGCATGATTTCATGCGCCACGTCGTCGAACCGGTAGATCTGGTCAGAGATCATCCGAATGACTTTGAGGGCGATCTGAGGGATGGGTGACACGCTTTCGATGATGTGGTCAAGTTGCTTAGAGCCCGGCTTCTCGAAATCTGATCTCTCTGGGGCGACCGCTGAAATCCCGCTGGGAGCCAAGTCAACTTCCCAGTTTTGCAGGTTGAGGCTCAAGCAACAACAGAAGTAGCCACCGATTTCACTTTTCCGAATGGTAATGTTCTCTCGACGCAGGATTTGTTCCACAGCATCAGCCGTACGCCCGCCAATATCCAGGACCAAATCCCGGTGTGATAAGGTTCCAACCAGGGCGCCACCGGCAATACATGCCTCCAGATTCTCCTTTTTGGCACCTTCTCTACATAGATGCTGAAGGAACAGGGGCAATCCTGTTGAAGCATAGGCCTCCGGCCGCCAGATGCTGTCCATGCTGGTTGGTTCGGGTAGCAGTAGGTGGATCAATCCACCCACACCCGCCTGCCGATCACAGAGGGTTACCCCAACACAAGTACCCAGATAGGCCTCCAGTATCGCCCTTTCCCCTTTACTGGTGACATAGCTGCCTGATGCTACAATGATTTTCGACAGGATTGGTTCTCTGTTCAGCATAGGAAACCCACAACAATGAAATAATCTAGGCTGTCAGGTGAACTATGACGCTGGATCTACCTTCTTAGTATCGTGCAAGTTCGCTGTCATGGCAACTCCCAAGAGACTTTTGTCCATTTTTGGGGTAGGCTGCAATGAAAGCCAAAACCGAATGGGAGTATCCGCAATTGGATGGAATCTGCACTCCCGGGCGCACACAGAACCACCATCATGCGTGATTCTATCCAAGGTGCGATCCATTCAGACACACCCCGGACACGGAGGGATAGCATCATGATACGACCTTTGCTGTTATTGTTCTGGCTTTGGGCCACGCCGTTCCCATATGCCCTGGCGATTGATCCGGGCACGGCACAGGGTTCTCTTCAAGTCAACCAGGAAACCATCGCGCTGACGCATAGCTACGCGCACCTGCACGACAACGCCGAGGGTCTGCTCGATCGACCCAAGGAATTGCGCATCGTGCTCACAGACCGCGAGGTTTCTCATGATACCTTGCGCGGAATCCGTTTCCTTCCTGTGGAGCAACTGGCTAAGGAAGGCCAGGTACGAGGGCTGATGGTGCGACTGGACCCCAACGATCACCACAAACTGCTGGTGACCCTGCTCTTCCCGCCCTCCAGCCCGGGAGCAAGTCTCATGAACCAGACACTCAGCACCTCGGGTCAAAAAGCCCCGATTGATTTCAAAATGTCGGCCCAGCGTGTAACTGGCGAAATCCACCATCAAGATGAGCGCGAACCCGATTTCACAGCTATACCGAAACTGGTCTATTCGGTGAAATTCAGCGCGCCGCTGTTTCATGAACTGGCTGTCACCGCGGACCTCAAGGGCAAGGCGGCGCAAACCAGCCCCCAAGCAGGCGTGCTCCGCGAAAAAGCCCGGACCTTGGCGAAAGGAGACTTTGAGGCGCTGCAGCGGGTTTCCACCGACCGCGCTTATCGAGCGACTCAGGCTTTCCTTGCCCGGGCTGGTCCGGAAGCCAGGTCTTTCGCCAAGGAAGCCGCCGCTGACATGGAGCAATCCATCAAACGGATCCAACGGGTGGTGGTGCGTAACGATCGAGCTGTGGTGATCTTTCCCGAAAAACAATGGAGCAACTTTGTGCGGGAAGGAGGCGAGTGGAAATCAGACGACTAGTGCTGTGTCAAAGTAGTGTTGATGTGTAGCGAACGTCACCCCTGCGAAAGTGGGGGGCCAGATGCTGTCAGGATCAGAAAGGAACAGGATGAGAAAGCGCCTTCGCAAGAAACTGTATGTGGGTGAATTCAAGGAAATGGGGTTCTATGTTCGATTCCGCCTCGGCGAAAACCTCAGCGAAGAAGATGTGGATGCTTTTCTGAATCAGTTCCTCACCGAGGTCATCGAGGTACATGACCTATACTTCGGTGGTGGTGGTCATCGCGATTGGCAGGGGTTTGTTGGTCTGAACAGGCGTGGTTCAGCCACCGAGGAGCATCGGAACCAGGTGGATAGCTGGCTGGGCAGCCACCCCCAGGTTCTGGAGCGTGAACTCAGTGAGCTGAGGGATACCTGGTACGATTCGCGCGATTGGCCCTGATCGAAGGGAGCACAAGCCGTATCAGCGGGTCGGGATGGGATCGGAAATGGCGGCCAACATCCCCGTGTTGCCGCCATAACTGTAATGGTCATGCGGCCTGTGAGGTCATACTTGCTTCTGCATCCCGACGAGATCCCCCAGCTTCCAGGGTGTCGGGAGCCTGACCCGATTGCCTTGCCGATCAGCATAAACCAGGTAGCCCTTCTCCAGGCAGTGCCGAAAGACGTCCCGGGTCAGCCGCACATCGTCCCGACAGTAGCGAATCAACGGCTCCCATTGGCCTTCCCGAAACCATCGCACCGCCTGGATCCCGTCGGCCTGTTTGGCTTCACCCAGGGTGTGCTCGGCCACATGGTCCAGACTCAAACGAAACCCCAAGTGTTGATGGATCTGCTCCAGGATGTCAAAAGTGGGCAGCTTCTTGAAATCGAAGGAGCTGTAGGCCCGGAGCACACTGTAGTCGAAAGACTTGATGTTGAATCCGACGACGAGATCCAGCTCCTGCAGATCGCTAATGAGCTGGTCTAGATCGTCTTCTCGATAGATTCGGTAATCTTCCTCGAAACCACACCCCAGCACCGCCACGGAAACCCTCATCAGGTGCTTGTTTTGCCAGCCGCCCACTTCATCAGCCAAACGCTGGGTTTCCAGGTCAAAAAAACCAATGCGCGGGGGATCCACTTCGGGGACTTCGGGCTCCAGTCCAACTATGTCGTCATCCAGAGAGGGATCTTGACGGGATGAGAAATCCGGCAACGGCATTTCACCCATGAGGTATTTGAGAATCAGCAATGCCGCCGCTTTGTCCAAAGGCTTGTTGCCCGCCCCGCATTTGGGGGAATGGATACAGGCCGGACAGCCTTGGTCACAGGTGCACGAAGCGATCAGTCCCCGGGTCTTGTCCAACAACGGACCGATGATGTCGTATCCCCGCGCTGCCAGCCCGATCCCTCCCGGATAGCCGTCGTAGATGAACACTGCGCTCTTTTCCAGCTGCGGGTGGAGCGGGTAGGCAATGCCGCCGATGTCGTTGCGATCACACAGGGCAAACAGGGGGAACATGCTGATGGCGGCGTGTTCGACCGCATGGATGCCGCCCATGAAGTGCAGTTTGCCGCTGCGCACCGCCTGGGCAATGGCTTCTTCGATTTCCAGCCAAAACCCTACGGTTTCGAAACTCTGGGGCGGAAGATCCAGGGCATGTTGATCGAGGAGTTCCTGGGTGAAGAGTCTCCTTTTCTCATAGCCGACGATCTGTTCGGTTACTCGGAGCCGCCCCAGACGCACAATGAAGTTGGCCACCGGCTTGGATTTCAGCACCTCGAGGATGGTGGTCTCCTTTTCGCTGCGGACTCGGGTGAAGTAAGGCACCTGCCCATTGACCGCCCGGATCACGCGATTCTTCAGGTCAAGCTCGGTTATCTGGTACTGCTGCCCCCGGTGCAGGTAGATGGCTCCCGGATGGCATTCTTTAAAGGCTCGCACCCCGTCGCTCTTGCCCAATGGGTTCCATTTGCCATCTTCGTCCACGGATGCCGTTAGAATCGTATATGCATCCCCAACGCTGCGAATATCGACGCGGCGGTGCGGTTGGTTGACGGCGGCAAGCCAGCGTTCGCCATCGGCGCTCTGGCGCAAATCGCCGCTGGTGGTGAGTTGGGCCATAACTCGCGCGGAAGTTTCACTCATTTGTCCGCATTCGGCTCGGGTGATGGGCAACTCGGCTGCGGCGCAAGGGAGGTGGGCTTTGAGGATTTCCGGGTTGTCAGGATCCACCACGGCCACCTCATAGTGGCTGCCGAGGAATTCCTGGGGGTGATGGATGATGTACTGATCCAGAGCGTCTTCTGCCGGCACCAGAATGATGGCCGACTCCTGGCCACCACGACCGACCCGCCCCCCGCGCTGCCAGGTGGTCATGATGGTGCCGGGATAACCCACCAGGATGCAAAGATCCAGCATACCAATGTCAATGCCGACCTCCAGGGCACTGGTGGAAATCACCGCGGAAAGCGCCCCGCTGGCCAGATTCTGTTCGATCGACCGCCGTTCTTCGGGAAGAAACCCGGCCCGGTAGGAACTCACCTTGTGCCGCAGTTCGGGCGCCATTCGCTGGACGCTCATGTGCACCAACTCGGTCAACTTGCGCGACTGGGTGAAAGCGATGGTCTTCAACCCCAAGCGGGCAGCCTGCACCACCAATCGGGCGGCAACGCCGGACGGCGGTTCTTCCGGCTGCAGAAAAAGAAAATGCCGTTTGGCCTGGGGCGCCCCATGCTCCTGGACTACCGCTACCGGCCGATGGATGAGCTGCTCAGCCAGCTCGCCGGGATTGGCGATGGTCGCGGAAAGCAGCACGAACTGGGGGTCCGAACCGTAGTATCGGCAAATCCGACGCAGACGGCGAATGATCTGGGCCACATGGCTTCCGAAGACACCTCGATAGGTGTGCATTTCGTCGATCACCACAAACCGCAGGTTGCGCCACAACTCCACCCATTTGGCATGGTAGGCCAGCAGCGCGTAGTGAAGCATGTCCGGGTTGGTGAGCAGCACTTGCGGGATTTGCTGACGGACCTTGGACCGCTGGTAGGCGTTGGTATCGCCATCATAGATGGCGGCCCCAAGCGGCGGGTCATTGCCCAGGGAAGCCAGAAAACCGCTTACGGTGCCAAGCTGATCGCGGCTGAGGGCCTTGGTTGGGAAGAGGTAGAGTGCGCGCTGTTGAGCGTTACCCAGCAGCGCCTCGGCCACAGCGATGTTGTAAATGAGGGATTTGCCACTGGCAGTAGGGGTCGCAACCACCACGTCCTCCCCGCTACGGAGCCTCTCCAGAGCAGCGCTTTGATGCCGGTACAATCGCCGAATCCCCACAGCCAGCAGGGCCGCTTCGATGGCAGCAGGAAGTCCTCCCGGATCGGCATAGTGCGCCCGACATTCGGGGAGAACGGCATGGTGAGCGATTTTTCCCCACTTGCCAACCTGGGAAAGCAATATCTGCAAGAACCGTTCGATCACTTGCGGGGTTTCTCCTGTTCCATGAACCCATTAACCGGCATCCAGCAACCGTCCCACCCTCTGGGCGCAAAAAACATGGTCGCATCAGCCCAACTATGCTAAACAATAATAGCAGTTGGTGACAATCACTTCTTCATCCTGGGAGTCACTCGCGGTGGAACCGGCTTACCTGCATGCCTTCGAGACCGGGGTGCTGGACAAGAGGATTGCCGACAGTCAGCGTTTGCTGAAGAAATGCTCTCTATGTCCGCGACTTTGCGAGGTGGACCGGCTGGCTGACGAAAAGGGCCATTGCCGGACGGGTCGCCGTGCCGTCATCGCCAGCTATGGACCGCACTTCGGTGAAGAAACCCCTTTGGTGGGACGCAATGGCTCCGGCACCATCTTTTTTTCCCACTGCAATCTCTTATGCATCTTCTGTCAGAATTACGACATCAGCCATGAAGGTCAAGGTTACGCTGTTTCCGCCGAAGATCTTGCGGTGATTATGATTGAACTTCAGAAACGTGGCTGCCACAATATTAATTTTGTAACTCCAACCCATGTGCTGGCGCAGATTCTGGAAGCCTTGCCCTTGGCCATAGAAGGCGGCCTGCAAATTCCGCTGGTGTACAATTGTGGAGGGTACGAACGCGTGACAGCGCTAAAGTTGTTGTCGGGAATTGTCGATATTTATATGCCGGACTTCAAGTTTTGGGATGAAGACCCAGCGCTGGCCTTCTGTGACGCTCCCGACTACCCGGAACGGGCCAGGCAGGCCTTGCGCGAGATGCATCGACAGGTGGGCGATCTGCGGATGGATGATCGGGGTATTGCCCAACACGGTTTGCTGGTCCGCCACCTGGTCATGCCCAAAGGTCTTGCCGGCACCCGGTCGGTAATGCGCTTTATTGCCAACGAGATCTCTTCTAATACCTATGTGAATGTCATGGATCAGTATCGCCCTTGTGGCCAGGCCGATGGTCGAAGCGACATCGGCCGATCGCTCACTTCAGCGGAATATGAAGAGGCCCTGGAATTTGCCCGGGAGGCTGGTCTGAAGCGCCTGGACCAGCGAAGTTTCGGCCGACTGCTGCTATGGTGAGGCCGTGAGGGACGCGAGAGCGTTAGGGCGCGAGAGCGTTAGGGCGCGACTTACGCTTTCACGGGTTTTTGCTCTCACGGGTCTTTGTGCTGCGAGGAATAAGTGGACACCTATGTATTCGCCGACGTCCACGGCATGCACCACAAATTGCTGGACCTTTTGCAGCGGGTTCCGTTTCGCGCCGACAAAGACACCTTGGTCTTTTTGGGTGACTATATCGACCGTGGTCCCGATTCCAAAGGGGTTCTGGAAACCATCCTGGCCCTAATGGACAGCGGTGTCCGGGTCATTTGTCTGCGCGGGAATCATGAATGTATGCTGGATGACTACCTGGAGGAGAGGGAGTCCTTGCTTTTCCTTCTTAACGGTGGTGTGGCAACGCTAAAGAGTTATGACCAGTATCAGGTTTCGGGGAGGGAGATGGTCCTGCCGGACCGGCATCGGAGCTTCTTGACGCATCTGCAACCCTATTACGAAATGGAGGAGTTCATTTTGGTCCACGCCGGGCTTCGCCCGGGCGTACCCTTGGACCAGCAGGAGGAGAAGGATCTGTTCTGGATTCGAAACGAGTTCATCTTTTCAGACTATGATTTCGGTAAGACCGTGATCTTTGGTCACACACCCTTCTCGCAACCATTCATAAGACCGACTCGAATCGGGATCGACACTGGTGCCGTCTACGGCAACAAACTGACTTGTGTCCGCCTGCCGGATATCGAGTTTTTCAGCGTTCGATAAGGCCCCAAAGGCCCTATCCAGGCGTGGCGACACCCTGAGAACCACAACGTGAACCATTGGGCACCGGCATTGCCGGACACCGGATCAACAGCCGACATCTCCCAAGACGACTCATCGATTTAAGAGGTAAACGGTATGGCTAAAATTGATGCTTTTTTTAAGCTGATGCATGAACAAAATGCTTCCGACCTCCATCTAATGTCGGGCCAACAGCCGGTTTTGCGCATTCGCGGCGACCTGGAGCGCGTCAAGTACAAGATCCTCGACGACGAGGAACTGCGCACCATGCTCTACGAGATTACCCGTGAGGATAAGATCAAAGTTTTCGAGGAAACGGGAGACCTGGATTTTGCATATGAAATTGCCGGCCTGGCACGCTACCGAGCCAACTATTTCATGCAGAAGAATGGTATCGGTGCGGTTTTTCGCGAAATCCCTGACAAGATCCAAACGGTGGATCAACTGGGATTGCCGCCGGTGATCGCCAAGATTGGCCATGCTCCCCCGCGGATTGGTCCTGGTTACCGGGCCTACCGGCAGCGGCAAGTCCACCACGCTTGCCGCCATTGTCGACGAAGTCAACCGCAAGCGCAAAGACCACATCATCACTATCGAAGACCCCATTGAATTCGTCCATATCAGCCAAAACTGCGTCATCAACCACCGCGAATTGGGCACCCACACCCGAACCTTTTCCGCGGCACTGCGCGCTGCCCTGCGCGAAGATCCGGATGTCATCCTGGTGGGCGAAATGCGCGACCTGGAAACCATTCGCCTGGCCATTGAAGCTTCCGAAACCGGTCACCTGGTGTTTTCCACCTTGCATACCACCAACGCCGCCAAGACGGTCGACCGAGTTATCGAAGTTTTCCCCTCGGCGGAGCAGGCACAGATCCGCGCATCCCTGGCGGACGGCATCCGCGCGGTGATCTCTCAGGCCCTTTTTAAGCGGATCGACATCAAGGGCCGCATCGCCGTTCTGGAAATCCTGGTCGCCACCCATGCGGTTCGGGCCTTGATCCGCGAGGCCAAAACGCACCAGCTAATTTCGGCTATGCAGACCGGCAAGAAGTACGGTATGCAGACTCTTGATGACGGCATCATGACGCATCTGAGCGCAGGACGAATCAACCCCGAAGAAGCCTACATGAAATGCGTGGACAAGGAACGGTTCCGCCCCTATCTGCAGACTCCCCCGGCTGATTTCACCGACGTTTAATGGGGCTGTAACCGACTTGCATCATACCCGGAAGCTGCGGGCTGTCGGACCGGTCATCAGCCCGCATCGAAAGAAAAGGCGGTGGTTATGAAAAAGAAAGAACTGGATCATTTCCTGATTCGGATGTTACAGGAATACCCCACCTTGTCCGACTGCAACTTCACCGTTGGCAAACCTCTACAGGTGGAAGTGGATGGTGTCTTGCGGCCTGCCTGCCAGGAACTGGGTGTCGACCGTCTCAAACCTTTCCAAACCGAGATGATCGCCATGAATCTAATTGGCGGTGATCGGCGCAACATCCAGAACCTGCTCAAACACGGCTCCTGTGACCTTTCCTATCAAGTGGCGGGCCGCGCCCGCTATCGCGTCAACGTATTCTCCCAGAGAGGCACCTACTCGGTGGTCATGCGGCGACTACCTACGGCCGTCCCTACCATCGAGGAAATGAACCTGCCCCATGTGCTCAGGCAGGCGGCCCAGGAAAAGAACGGCATCGTCATCGTAACCGGCGCCACCGGCAGCGGTAAGTCCACATCGTTGGCCGCCATGTTGAATGAGATCAATCGGGAAAAACCGGTCCACATTGTTACCTTGGAAGATCCGGTGGAGTTCGTCCATCGTTCCGTCAAGGCGACTTTCAATCAGCGTGAACTGGGGGTGGATTTCGACAGCTTTGCCAACGGGCTGCGGGCCTCGCTGCGGCAGGCTCCCAAAGTGATTCTGGTGGGCGAAATGCGTGACCGGGAAACCGTGGAGATTGGCCTGAGCGCCGCGGAGACCGGTCACCTGGTTATGACCACACTGCACACCATCGACGCCGCCGCAACTATCAACCGTATTATCGGTATGTTCAAACTCGAAGAGGAAAACCTGATCCGCATTCGTTTGGCCGATTCTCTGCGTTGGGTGGTTTCCCAGCGGTTGCTCCCCAAGGTAGGCGGCGGACGGGCGGCCGCCTTCGAAATCATGGGGACCAACCTCCGGGTGGAAGAAGCCATTATCCACGGGGAATCCGAGGGCAAAACCTTTTACGATATGATCACCAAGTCCAAGCCCTTTGGTTGGATAACCTTTGACGACTACATCCTGGAGCTCTACAAAAAGGGCGATGTCACCGAAAAGACCGCCTTGGATTACGCCTCCAAGCGTGCCGAGGTCAAGCGCGGCATCGACCAGATGAAAGCCTTCCGCGGCGAAAAGACAACGGATATCGAAGGGCTAGAGATCGACGATGCGTACCGCGAACGTATCCGGCGCAAAGACCGCGATATGCACACCCGGAGCTAGTGAGGAGGAATGCCCATGGCCCCCTGGCCAGACCGTTGCGCCGCGGCTCTGGAGCGATTGCGTCGGCAAAAACCCCTGGTACACCAGATCACCAACTTCGTGGTGATGAACGATACCGCCAATGTGACCTTGCACATTGGGGCCTTGCCGGTCATGGCCCACGCTCCTGAAGAAGTGGCCGACATGGTTCGGCTGGCAGGCTCGCTGGTATTGAATCTTGGCACCTTGAGCACTCCATGGCTCGAGGCTATGCGACTGGCGGCGGCGGCAGCCAATGCCTGCGCCATTCCCATTGTCCTCGACCCGGTGGGAGCGGGCGCCACCGCCTTTCGATCCCAACAGAATCTTAGTTTTCTCAGAGACTTCCACATTCAGATCCTACGAGGCAATCTTGGCGAAGTAGCCAGCTTGTGCGGCATCGAGGCCGAGGTTCGGGGAGTGGAGGCCATGAGTGCCGCCCGATCACCCGCTGAAGTCGCTGCGGAGGCAGCTCGGCGTTATGACCTGACGGCCGCGGTGAGCGGCGCCACCGATTGGGTCACCGATGGTAAGCGGCTGGTCGCGGTGGAGAACGGTCATTGGTGGTTGACTACTCTCACCGGTACCGGCTGTTCGGTCACCGCCCTGGTTGGTGCCTTTGCCGCTGTCTGTCCTGATGCGGTGGAAGCCGCCGTGGCCGGCTTGACCTGCATGGGGCTTGCCGCTGAACAGGCTGCGGCAACAGCCCAGGGTCCAGGTTCCTTTAAGGTTGCCCTCCAGGACGCTCTCTATCATCTCAGTCCGGACAACATCCGAAAGCTTGCTCGAATCCACGAGGTCACCCTTGGCAGCCCCAGCGGAACCGGACAATCGTGAATTCATCATGCAGGACTCGGAGCAACGCCAAGATACTCATGCCAGAGCCCACCAGGTGGACTGGGCGGTGTATCTGGTCACCGACCCGGACCTGGTGGGGACCCGCTCCCTGATCGAGGTGGTGGCCGCCGCCATCCGTGGAGGTGTACGGGTGGTACAATACCGCGAGAAAAACGCATCCACCCGGGTCATGGTGACCGCGGCCGCTGCCCTCGCTTCCCTGTGCCGCCGGATGGGAGCAGCTTTTTTAGTCAACGACCGCATTGATGTGGCCTTGGCGGTTGATGCCGACGGTGTCCATGTAGGTCAAGATGACATGCCGGTGGCCACAGCTCGCCGCTTACTCGGGCCTGACAAGCTCCTCGGAGTCTCAGTCCACAACGAACACGAGATCCGTCAAGCGGAACTTGACGGTGCCGACCATGTATCCCTTTCCCCGATCTTCGCCACTGCCACCAAACGCGATCATCAGAAGCCGCTGGGCTTGGACGGGGTGCGCAGCTTGGCTCGTGCCGCGATGGTACCGGTGATCGCCATCGGCGGCATTCATCCCGGTAATACAGCTGACGTGATCCGCGCCGGAGCACGAGGCGTCTGCGTGGTCTCCGCTATCATTTGCGCACCCGATCCTGAACAGGCCGCCCGTGATCTTCGCCGAATAGTGGCCGAAGCCCAACGGTAAACCAACATCCGCCATTGCTCGCTGGTTCATTGCCGGGCTCTTGCAGTGTTGGTATCCGTCACCAGGAAGGAGACGATATGAAACGGTCCATACAGATCATGGTTTTCAGCATTATCTTTTCTTCATCGTTGAATGTATTCGCTACGGCGCAATTCCCTGACTATTTGATATACAAAGGGGAAACTCATCCTATATTCAGTAACCCTCTCGAATCTTACTTCGACAATAACAATCCGCGACCAACTGATGTTTTTCGTTTTTCGTGTACTGCATGCTGGCGCGGTTATATTGCAACCTGGAAGATCGAAGCTGGATATTTGTATCTTGTCAAGCTCGTTGAAGGAACCTGCCATTCAGATGCTAAAGAAATCCCATTGTCCACGATTTTTTCTACACAGCAAGTTCCCGTGAAGGCCACGTGGTTTAGCGGAACACTTCGGATTCCTCAAGGTAAGACATTACAATATGTTCACATGGGGTATAAATCGATCTACGCAAAGGACCTGTTTATGATCATAGAAAAAGCGAAACTCATTAAAAAATATGTCGTGGACAATACCAAGAAATTACACCATACCCAATAAAATCAACCATGATGTCAAATTATAACTTCCACTGAGTGGATTGAACCAGTAACAATACTATGCGTGATGTTATCGGTGGCAATGTTTCTCTGCCAAGGATTTTCTCGTTACGGAGATGACGTATGAAGATATATCTGGGCTGTTGTCTGATGGCTTATTTTATCTTTGCTTGCTGCTTTGACAACATAAGTGGGTATTGTGACACTTCCGTTGATAACAAAGCAACCAAATGGATAGCGCCGCGAAAAAACATTAATGAAAACATCGCGGATTGGAAATCTATCGAAATTCCGAAATCAATATCCGTTCGGCAAGTTATCCAGAGTATTCCAAATGGATGGAACACTGCTTACGAAGCAAGAGCACATGTATTGAGCGCAATTACCTTTTACGACAGTCGACCGGAAGATAGATCTTCCTTGGTTTATGCTGGTGAATCCCGCTCAAAGAATGCACTTACTTTGACATGGCGATTTACTCCTTCAACAGACAATGGAATTTGGATACAGTGCAAATATTCATCCACAACCGCTACTCTGACGAAACAGTTGCCGATCCATATATCCTCATGTAAAGTCACTTACGACCCTAGCATACGGATAGATGGATTTCCTGAAATAAAGAGCATTTCTTGCATGTAAGTGTTCAGCAGTTAGCCGTTGGCCACTAGCCATAGATAAATACAATGGCTTGTTCGGCAGAGCATGTCATTACACATGGGAGGTCTTGTGCATAGGTGCCTGTCTTCACTAAACGCCAGTGGCCAAACACTTACTATCGCCCGTAGCCCAATCAACCTAGGTGCTCCCGCCAGCGGATTGTTGGAGGGTAAGGAACTGTAATGGTCATCAAGTCAAAATTGATATCCCGCATTAGCTGCGCATTTATCGGCATGGCCCTGTTTGCCGGTGTCGCTCTCGCCGCTTACCGGACCCATGAACGGGCCGGGGATGCCTACTCCTTGATCCGGCTCGCGGGTCTTGACGAGCGCGACCTGTCACTCAACCCGTTTTCGAATGCTGGATGTCTGATCACTCCCAACCTTGCCGTATGGATTCTTGAGAACTTCAATTCTCCATACTCGCTTTGCCTTCAGCTTTCTCAATCCCTGAACATCTGCGGCATACCCTTGATCATCTGGACCGGAAGGGGGTTGGGAATGGGGCCGCCAGCCGCTGACGAACGGCTCTATCGGGTCTTGCATCACCTGATCCAGCGCGGCGAAAGCGTCAACGCCTCCCACGATGGATTGACGGCCCTCCATGAAGCAGTCTTGTATGGTAACCCGCAATATGCCGAGACCCTGCTGGCATACGGGGCCGATCCTCAAGCCATAATTCAACGACCGGGCAAGAAATCGCATGGTTTGAATGCTTTTGAATTCGCTGAACTGTTGTTCACCCGGGAGCCGAACCGTTTCGACGCAGTCCGCGCGGTCCTGACGAGATTCCGGGAACGACACCCATCGGCGACTAAATCCGAAACGCACACACAATAATAGGGCATCAGCAGATGATTGATTCCCCGAATCGACCGCTACTGACTTCCAGATTTCGCCAGGCCTTGGAATTCGCAACCAGGCTCCATGCCGACCAGATTCGCAAAGGCACCGACATCCCCTACATCGCCCATCTGCTGGCGGTCACGGCACTGGTCCTTGAGCATGGTGCGGACGAGGACGTGGCCATCGCCGCTCTCCTCCATGATGCCGCTGAAGATCAAGGAGGCACTGCTATCCTTCAGGAAATCAAGCGCATCTTTGGCCGCCGGGTGAGTGCTCTGGTCGAAGCTTGCTCGGACACCATGGAAACCCCCAACCCCCCATGGAAAGAACGAAAGGTGCGCTACATCAAACACCTGCCCACTGCGCCGGACGATGTTCTGCTCATTGCGCTCGCCGACAAACTTCACAACGCTCGAGCCATTCTGACTGATTTCCGTAAGTATGGGGATGTAGTCTGGGCTCGGTTCCAGGGTGGTAAAGAGGGGACCTTGTGGTATTATGAAGAAGTCGTAACGGCCTTCGCCGATCTTGGCAAACACCCGTATTTGACGCGGGAACTGACCATCATCGTGGAAGAACTATCGGCTCTTGCTCACGGTTGAAAGGCAACTATGCGCCTTGCCGACCTCGGTGAATTCGGCATTATTGAACGCATCAGCCGACTCCTACCAGCGACGCCCAGCGACGTGGTGGTCGGGATTGGCGACGACGTGGCGGTTTTGGATACTTCCGGCCCGCACTACCTTCTGGCCACCTGCGACATCCAGGTGGAAAATGTCCATTTCCTGCGCCATGCAATCAGTCCACAACAGTTGGGCCGCAAGGTCATCGCCATCAATGTCAGCGACATCGCGGCCATGGGCGGCCGCCCCAGGTGGGCTTTGGTGTCCCTGGGGCTCCCCGCCGACCTCGAGGTGGATTTCATCGATGAGCTCTACCGCGGTCTGGAGGCTCAAGCCCAGGCTTCGGGGCTGACGATTGTTGGTGGCAATCTCTCCCAAATCGATGGCCCCTTGGTGATCGACCTTTTTCTCCTGGGAGAATGCGACAGGGAATGCTTTCTGCGCCGCGACGGAGCTCAGGTGGGTGATGCCGTGCTGGTCACGGGCATTTTGGGTGATTCGCGGGCGGGGTTGGAACTGCTCTTGCGCCCCCACCTGCAAGTATCGGAAGAAACGCGGGCACGGGTATTGGCGGCGCACCTGACCCCGCAACCGCTTTTGGCGGAAGGCCAGATCCTGGCGGCTAGCAAGCGGGTCCATGCGATGCTGGACGTGAGCGATGGAATCCTGAGCGACCTCGGCCACATCTGTGAAGCCAGCCGAGTGGGGTCAGCTCTGGAACTGGCAAGGGTCCCGATCAGTCGCGCCTGCCGCGATGTGGCCCGGGCTGCCGGGGTAAACCCGGAAGACTGGGCGCTAACCGGTGGCGAAGACTATCAGTTGTTGTTCACCGCGCCCCCGGCAGACGTGGAAACGATTCAAGAACTCCTGAACACAGGCACTGGCACGACTGTCACGGTGGTCGGCCACATCGAGCCGGCCGCCGGCGTCATCACGGTGGTTCGACCCGACGGAACCGCAGAACCCCTCGCCGGGGCCGGTGGATGGGATCATTTCGGGCAAAGGGCCAAGTCATGAGGATTCCACGAGCACTCACCATTGCCGGCTCGGACTCGGGAGGCGGTGCTGGGATTCAGGCCGATCTCAAGACTTTCGCGGCCCTCGGTGTCTATGGGATGAGCGCCATCACCGCCATCACCGCTCAAAATACGGTCGGGGTGGAGGCGGTGGCCGAACTCGACCCAGCCCTGGTTTCCCGACAGATCCAGGCCGTAGCTCTTGACATTGGAGTCGATGCCGTCAAGTGTGGCATGCTGGCCAATACGGCCATCATCCACCAAGTGGCGCTGGATTTGGCCGCCCTTAGGTTGCCCAACGTGGTGGTGGATCCGGTTATGGTCGCCAAGAGCGGCGACCGGTTGCTTCGTGACGACGCTATCAACGCGCTGATAACCGCGATCTTGCCTCTGGCTCTGGTGGTTACCCCCAACCTTCAGGAAGCTGCTGCTCTAACGGGGCGGGAAATCTCCGGTCCGGAACACATGAAGGATGCAGCCGCGCAAATCCATACCTTCGGGCCGCGCTACGTGGTGATCAAAGGCGGGCATTTGCCGGACAACCCCATGGACATACTCTATGACGGCCACAAGTTCATCGAGTACACCGGTGAACGCTTTACAACGCCCCACACCCACGGCACTGGCTGCACCTTTTCGTCAGCCATTGCAGCGGGTCTTGCTCGGGGATTGCAGGTTGCAGAGGCCGTCCGGCAGGCCAAGGACTTCGTCGCCGGAGCCATTCAGCAGGGGCTCCCACTGGGGCGTGGCCATGGCCCCCTGCACCATTTCCATTGGTTGTATGGCTTGGCGGGTTGGGTATGGAAGTCGTAGTTCAGGCAGGTTCGTCGATATCCAGGTCGTTGCGTTTTTTCAGGAATTCGTTCAAATGTACCACCTTGTTGCGGTTTTCCCCGCCGGTTTTTGTTGCCGATTGACAATCTCGCAGCTGTTCCAGCAACTGCCGTAATTCTCGGTCTTGTTCAATGAGTTGTTCGAGCTCCGTCAAGCGGTGTTCCCAGGCATCGATCAGGTGCTGCGTGTCCAAGGGTAACCCGACCAATGCGCCCACGGTCCGGAGGAAATGACTCATCAGGAGTTCACTGGGCGCTTTGAGGTAGAAAGGCAAATGGGCCCAGAGGCTTATGCCCTGAATACCAGATTTTGCCATCTGCTCCATGATGGCGGCATGAATGGCCCCGGGACCCTGATACTGTACCAACCTACAGCCCAATTCACGCACCCTGCTGTATGTCCCGGAATCTTGAACCACCGCGGAAATCACCACTTCGTCGTGGAAGATTTGGTCGTAGAGGCTGCCCAGCAGAATCACTTCCCGGCACTGCCAGTCCTGCAACTGAGTCACCATCATCTCGGCGAAGCGGCGCCAGTTGCAGGTGGGTTCCGGACCACTTCCCAGCAACAGGCGTTGACCCTCGATTGGCTCATTAATCAAGAACTCGTAGCTGGGCCATTCCAATCGCTGAATTTGCCCATGCTGGACAAGTATCCGGGGTCGCACGCTGTCCAGTTGCCAGAACCCATCCAGATCCCATACCGTGGCTGTGGACCACGGCATCTGTCTGGTGAGTTCCCGCACACTGTGTTCGACCATTTCACCAGCATCCGGCCAGCCTTTAAAAGTCAGAATGGCTCGGTGTGCACCAATGGGTTGCATCAGAGTGTCCACCTTGTCGGGACCTATTCAAACACCGAATCTGGAAACGATCCTGCTGTCGCTTTGGAGCTCCTGTAGCGCGTTCGTTCCCGCCATCATTAGGAATTTTTTGACCATAACCCATGCATCCCCATTAGTGAAGGAACGATTGCGCATCCTTTGTGCTTGCACATGTGACCCAGCTTGGCTATGGTGGAGCCGCAATTTCCGGACTAATGATGTAATCTATTGAATTCACTTGTTTTTAAACTTCAGCACGTCCTCCCCTGAGCTGGCTGTAGGGCCTTCCCGGCCGGTTTGATACCACCGGGATCACGGCCGCGGGTTTGCCTAATGGCTGGGGCTCACCGGTACGGTCTTATCCGGCCTCCCCTGAGCATCCGTGACTGATAGCAACCGGGGCAGGCGTGCTTAAGATTGATTGGGATTGTGGCTGGCACGATAGTTCAGGACCTCATGGTTGTGGACCTTGCCGCCGGCAAGGATGGAGCTCCCATGCCCGTGATTGTTCAAACGCTTGATGTGGCGGACGTTGTTCGAAGGTTGCAGACGCTCCAAGAACCCTTTCACAGCAATTATCTGGCCATGTATTCCAGCTGGTATGGAGGTGTGGTTACGCATCCGGCGTTGATGCTGGTACCCATTGATGATCACCTGGTTCACCGCGGTGACGGCGTGTTTGAGGCGTTCAAATGCGTGGACGGCAAGGTCTACGCGCTGAAACGGCATCTGGACCGGTTGGAACGATCCGCAGCAGCGATTGCTCTGGTTTCGCCCTTGGAACGCTTGGACCTGGAACAGACCATCCTCGGCACCATTCGCATCACCGGGGTAGCTGACTGCCTCATCCGGGTGTTCGTTTCCCGCGGCCCGGGAGGATTCACCACCAATCCGTATGAATGCCCGTCTGCCCAAATTTACATTGTGGTGACCCATCTGACGGCCGCATCTGAAGACAAATATCAACGAGGTGTCACTCTGATAACCAGTCGAGTCCCAATCAAGAAAGCCTATTTCGCCAACATCAAGAGCTGCAATTACCTGCCCAATGTGCTGATGAAAAAGGAGGCGGAAGACGCTGGCGTCAACTACACACTCTCTATTGATGAACAAGGTTTCATCGGCGAAGGTTCCACCGAGAATATTGGAATCATCACCAAACAGAAGGAATTCCTGGTTCCCAGATTCGATGCCGTCTTGCGCGGTACCACCGTAACCCGCATCATGGAGTTGGCCGGGTCGCTGGTGGCCGAAGGCACTCTGAGCCGGATCGCCGAGGCCCAAATCACCGTTGAGCAAGCCTCTGAAGCTGCTGAATTGATGGTGTTCGGCACCACTTTCGACGTTCTTCCGGTGGTCCAATACGATGGTCGTCGCATTGGTGGCGGCAAACCCGGTCCTATCTTTCATCGCTTTCTGCAGCTCCTGCGAGACGATATGAGGTTCTGTGCCGAGATGTTGACCCCGGTGACGGGATGAAGCTATAAGACGCTGGAAGAGTGACCAACGACACCAGATGCTAGCGTTGGAAACCGTAGAATGAGGGTAAAGACACCAGGTCGAATGATCTCGTTTGGCCATTCCCAGGAAAGCCTTTGGCGCGGAGTCGCACGATGCCTGCACCGCAACAGCACCAGTTAAGGGAGATGGTTATTCAGGCTTTTCAGGAAAGCATTCGAGTGAAACAGGTCGTTCAGGAAAGTGCGGCCGAACTGCCTGTCCAGATGGCGGACGTGATTTGTCAGGCATTCCGCGGTCATAACCGCCTGTTTATCTTCGGCAACGGCGGGAGCGCCGCTGATGCCCAGCACCTGGCGGCGGAATTCATCAACCGTTTCCAGCGTGAGCGTCCTCCCCTGCCCGCTCTGGCCCTGACCACGGACACGTCGGTGCTCACCAGCATCGGCAACGATTACAGTTTCGACGATATTTTTCGCAAGCAACTCCAGGCCCTGGCGCAATCCGGGGATGTGGCCCTGGGAATCTCCACCAGCGGCCGTTCACCCAATATCCTTCGAGCCCTTCAATGGGCACGGGAAAACGGTTTGCACACCATCGGCTGGGCCGGTGCCGATCAAACCGACATGGACGTCTACTGCGATCTCATCATGCATGTTCCGTCGGGAGTAACCGCCCGTATTCAGGAAACCCACATCACCGTGGCACACATCCTGTGTGGCTTGGTGGAAGAGATCCTTTTCAGCGAGAACCCGGCCCCATGACCCAAGACCCGAAGCGCTTCGGCCAACCTCTGTCCCTAGACGGCTTGCGGACCACCAGTCTGGCAACCCGCCCCAGCAAAGTCGGAGCCGCTGGTTTCGCCAAACCCTGGCATCCTGGGCGGTCTTTCCGTGATTTCCTGACTTCACTTCCGACCTGCCTGGCCGCCGATCATTTGCGGCAAGCGGTCCATGCCATCGCGCAGGCAGTCCGGCAGGGTCGAACCGTGCTCATGGGCATGGGTGCGCACGTTATCAAGGTAGGCCTCAACCCGATCCTGATTGACGCCATTCATCGCGGTCTGATCAGCGGCCTTGCCCTCAACGGGGCGGGAATCATCCATGATGTGGAACTGGCCCTGGCGGGAAAGACCTCCGAAGATGTGGCCGCCCACCTGCATACCGGCCAGTTTGGGACCGCTCGCGAACCGGCCGAATTGATCCATGCCGCGGTGGCGCGCGGCTATGCGCAGGGTGCGGTGGGCCTTGGCCAGGCGGTGGGACAACTGCTATTGGAGCAGGCGCCGGTCCATCTCGATCTCAGCCTGCTGGCGGCCGCGGCTCGACATGCCGTGCCGGTTACCGTCCATGTGGCTCTGGGAACTGACATCATCCACATGCATCCCGCCATGGACGGAGCAGCCATGGGGGCTTTGAGCTACCACGATTTCCGTGTGTTCTGCCACTTGGTTTCGTCCCTGAAACAGGGCGTGTTTCTCAATGTGGGCTCCGCCGTGATCATCCCCGAGGTGTTCCTCAAGGCGGTTAATGTCGCCCGCAATCTCGGGTACTCCCTGGATGGTCTGACTACCATCAACATGGACTTCCAGCGCCACTATCGCCCTCAGGTGAACGTGGTGGAACGGCCCACCGCCGGGATGTGGTACCGGAATCACCCTGATCGGGCATCATGAAATCATGCTGCCCCTTCTCCTTGCCGCAGTGCTGGAGGAATTGGAGCCGGGGACCAACCATGCCTAGAGACATTCGCATCACCGCCGGCAATGTGGAACTGGCAGCACAGTTGAACGACACCCCGACGGCGGCAGCCATCCTGGCGGCCCTGCCCATTCGGGGCGTGGCCCGCACCTGGGGCGACGAGATCTACTTCCCCATTTCCGTGGATAACGCCCTTGCCGCCGATGCCGTGGAGGTCGTAGATGTGGGGGATCTCGGCTACTGGCCCACGGGCAAGGCGTTTTGCATCTTCTTCGGGTCGACCCCCATCAGTCGCGGTGCTGATATCCGGCCAGCCAGCGCGGTCAACCCAGTAGGCCGGGTGCTGGGCGATGCCGCCCTGCTCAAGAAGGTCAAGGACGGAGAACCCGTCCTCCTTGAAGAGGCCTAAGTTGGCGCAGCCCTAGGTAACTATCTCAAAACACCCCTCTCCTGCCGCAGGTAGGATTGGGGGAGGGTGGGAAAAGCCGATGAACAACACCCCCTCCCGCTCTGCTGCTGAACGTCACCCCGGCCCTCCCCCCGAAACGGGGCGAGGGGGATGATTTCCTTAATTCAGCAGCATTGCCTCCCCCGTCAAGGGGGAGGAGGTTTATGGAGTTCTGAGATAGTTTCTACATCATCCTTACTCGCCGGTCGGCTGCTGGCGGGTTGCCTTGGTCTCGATCCGTGGTTAGTTTATGAGGTAATGCTTGAGTACCAGATTTTGTGTGTTGAGGTGAATATCCAATGCCCATCTATGAGTTTGAATGTAGCGGTTGTCAGGTAAGATTCGAGAAGCTCGTCTTTCGCGGCGATGAAGCGGTCTGTTGCGATACCTGCGGTTCCGCCGAGGTGCAGCGCGTAATGTCCGTTTTTGGATTCAGAAGCGGCGGTGATAAGGGCGCTGCCAGCAGTCGCATGAGCACCGCCAGTTCCGGGTGTAGCGGTTGCGCCGGTGGCAATTGCAGCAGTTGTCATTAGCGGACTCAAGACCCGGGGATCGAGATCTTAGAGTGTATCCCAAAAGCCTCTCCCATGGTCACCCCGGTGAATCCTGTCCTGCCGTAGGCAGGACGCGACCTGAAAAACCTGGATTCCGTCCTGCCGTAGGCAAGGCAGGGCAGGACCGCCGGAATGACGCGAAAGGTGCGGTACTGCGTTTCTGGACACGCTCGGAGCATCTGGGCAACAACGGGTTGCCATAGCATTCCCATCGGATCGAGGATGCATTGAAAACCAAGACCCTTCGTATCGGTACCCGCGGAAGCCTCTTGGCGCTCCAGCAGAGTCAATGGGTGCGCGATGAATTGATGCGTCACTGGCCGGGATTGACCGTGGAACTGCAGGTCATCAAGACTACCGGTGACAAAATTCTCGACGTGCCTTTGGCCAAAGTGGGCGGCAAAGGGCTATTCGTGAAAGAAATTGAGGATGCCCTGGAGGTCGGGGAAGTTGATCTCGCGGTGCACAGCATGAAGGATGTGCCGGCGGCGCTTCCGGACGGTCTAGTCATCGCCGCCATTCCCCGCCGTGAAGACCCGCGTGATGTGTTGGTGGCTCGCGGCGTACGATCTCTGGACGAACTCCCCCGGGAAGCCAAGGTCGGCACCAGCAGCTTGCGGCGCGCCGCCCAGGTGAAGGCCATTCGTCCCGATCTGCGGGTGGAAACCCTTCGCGGCAACCTCGATACCCGCCTGCGCAAGGCCGAAGAAGGCCAGTTCGACGCCGTCATCCTGGCGGCCGCCGGACTGCACCGGATGGGCTGGCAAGCGCGTATCACCCAATACCTGGATCCATGGCGATTCCTGCCGGCAGTGGGACAGGGCGCACTGGGAATCGAGGCCCGAGTGGACGACGTCGAAGTCCTCGCGATTCTCACCCCGCTCCACCACCCGGAAACGACCGTGGCGGTCAAGGCCGAACGTTCTTTTCTGGCTGAACTGCAGGGTGGCTGCCAGGTGCCTATCGGTGGTTATGCGCGCATCACCGGCGAAGATGTGCATCTGGACGGCCTCATAGCCTCCGTTGACGGGATCACCTTGCTGCGCCGAAGTGGCCAGGCCCCTTGGGCGCAAGCCAGCCAACTGGGAAGGCAGATCGCTCAGGAGCTCCTTGGCGCAGGGGGGCGGGCGATTTTGGACGAGGTTTATGGCTAGCCGACGTTTCCCCCTTGCCGGGTTCATTTTTCATTTGATCCAGCGGGGCGGCAGTCATCTTGACTGAAGAGGAACCGCAACGTGTCCCGAGGAAAGGTCTATTTGGTAGGTGCCGGGCCCGGTGATCCGGGTCTTTTTACCCTGCGCGGCAAGGAAGTGCTCGGTCAGGCGGAAGTGGTCATCTACGACTACCTGGCCAACCCGGAGCTGCTCCAGTTTGCGCCGGCCGATGCTGAACAGATCTATGTGGGAAAGCAGGGTGGCGACCACACCCTTGGCCAGGACGGGATCAACCGGCTGCTGGTGGAAAAGGGTCGCGACCATGTGGTGGTGCGGCTCAAAGGCGGTGACCCGTTCGTTTTTGGTCGCGGCGGTGAAGAAGCCGAAGACCTGGCGGCGGCGGATATCCCCTTCGAAGTGGTGCCTGGGGTCACTGCTGCCGTAGCGGTACCGGCCTACGCCGGTATCCCTCTGTCACATCGAGATTATACTGCCAGCATCGGTTTCGTGACCGGTCACGAACGAGACGACCAGGAGAGTTCCAATCTGGCCTGGGATAAGCTCGCAACCGCTGTCGGGACCCTGGTGCTCTTCATGGGTGTGAAGAACCTGCCGGACATTTCACACAATCTCATTGCCCATGGGCGTTCGCCGGAAACACCGGTAGCCGTGATCCGCTGGGGCACCACCACCCAGCAAAAAACCGTGGTGGGGACTCTTGCCGGCATCGCCAAGGATGTGGCTCGAGCCGGTTTGAAACCGCCGGCCATTATTGTGGTGGGTGAGGTTGTGCGCCTGCGTGAGCGGCTCAACTGGTTCGAGGGTAAACCGCTTTTTGGCCGCACCGTGGTGGTCACTCGCGCTCGCGAGCAGGCCAGTGACTTTAAGGCCCTGCTCGGCCAGTGGGGGGCTCATTGCATCGAATTTCCCACCATCGCCATCCAGCCCCCGGCTTCCTGGGAGCCTCTAGACCAAGCGATTGCCCGGTTGGCCAGCTATCACTGGCTGATTTTTACCAGCGTGAATGGTGTAGCCTTCTTCTTGGAGCGGCTCCGCGCCTTGGGCGGTGATATCCGCGACCTCAAAGGCATTCGCCTGGCCGCCATCGGTCCCAAAACCGCCGAAGCCTTGGAAAACCGCGGTCTGCGACTCGACCTGGTGCCCCGTGAATATCGGGCCGAAGCCATCCTCGAAGCCCTTGGCGCCGATGGTGTGCGCGGTCTGCGGGTGCTCTTACCGCGAGCCATGGAAGCCCGCGACATCCTGCCTGACACCTTGCGGCAGTGGGGCGCCGAGGTTGATGTGGTGCCTGCGTACCAAACGGTCCTGCCCGATCATGAATCTAGCCGGGTGCTTGAAGCTTTGCGCGCCGGCGAGGTCGATTGCGTGACCTTCACGTCCTCGTCAACCGTGACCAATTTTTTGCGGATGTTTGCTCGCGACAAGATTTTGCCGGTTCTGGAAGGCGTGGCGATCGCCTGCATCGGCCCGATTACCGCGGAAACCGCGCAAAAACAAGGTCTGACGGTAAGTATCATGCCGGCCGATTACACCATTCCGGCTCTAGCATCCGCCGTTCGCGATCATTTCGCCCAGCGGCCCCGCCGCTCGCCCTTCAGCGGGTAACCAGCTTATGTCCGGTTCCCACCACACCATTGACTATCGAGCTCTGCTGAACCCTGCCCAGTACCAGGCGGTCACCACTATCGACGGCCCGATACTGGTCATCGCCGGCGCCGGCAGCGGCAAGACCCGCACGTTGGTCTACCGCCTCGCCTATCTGGTGGAACAGGGCATCCCCCCGGAATCCATAATGCTGCTCACCTTCACCCGCAAAGCCGCCACCGAGATGCTCAGTCGCGCCAGCGAGTTGCTGGATGGCCGCTGCCGCCTGGTGGCAGGTGGTACTTTTCATTCCACCGGCAACCAGATCCTTCGTCGCCATGGTGAGCGCGTCGGCTACCCCAACGGCTTCCAGATCATGGACCAGGGTGACAGTGAAGACGCTCTGGGGCTTCTGGTCGGTCGGATGGGGCTCCGCAGCAGCGGTCAGCGCTTTCCCAAGAAGGGGACCGTCCATGCTATTTTTTCCAAGATGGTCAACCGCTCCCTGGACCTGGAAACGGTTTTGGATGAGGATTACAGTCAGTTTCTGGAATATGCCGAGCCGCTAGCCCAGCTCCACGCCACCTATGAACTGTACAAGCGGGAACAGCGGTTGATGGATTACGACGACCTGCTGCTTCACTGGTGGCGCCTCCTGACAGACCACCCCGAGGTATGCCGCCGTCTGACGGAATACTACCAGTTCATCATGGTAGACGAATACCAAGACACCAACATCCTGCAAGCCGAAATCGTGCGATTGCTGGCCGGGGATCGTACCAACGTGATGGTGGTGGGGGACGACTCCCAGAGCATCTATTCCTTTCGCGGGGCCAATTTCCGCAATATCATGGACTTTCCCCAGATGTTTCCGGCAGCGCACATCATCAAACTGGAACAAAACTACCGAAGCAGCCAACCTATTTTGGATTTCACCAACGAACTCATCAGCCAGGCGCAGGAACACTACACCAAGTGTCTGTTCAGTGAACGGGTCGGGCCCAGCCTTCCTGCCGCCATTGCAGCCAGGAGCGACAAAGACCAATCCCTGTTGGTGGTCAACACTATTCGTGAGTTACAGACTCGAGGGATGGACTTGGGCGAAATGGCCGTGTTGTTTCGCGCCAGCTTCCATTCTTACGATCTGGAAGTGGAGCTGGCCCGCGCCGGCATCCCCTATGCCAAGTATGGCGGGTTGCGCTTCGCCGAATCCGCGCATCTGAAGGATGTGGTGGCCCACCTGCGGGTGGTGGTGAACTCCTCGGACGCTGTAAGTTGGCACCGGCTGCTTACCCTGGTGGACGGCATCGGCCCTCGAACCGCCGACCGCATCATCCAGATGACCGCGCAATTTGCGGAACCGGGCGTGGCCTTGCGCCAATATCTGTCCACAAACAAGAAAGGGATAATTTCTTCAAGCCTGGAACCTCTGGCGGCACTGCTTGAAGAAGTCAGCCGGCCCGATAGCACCGTGGCCGAGATGGTTGAGGCGGTGCGGCATTACTACGAACCTATCGCCATCCGTCAGTTTGATAATTATCCCAAGCGGCTGAAGGATTTGGAATTTCTGGCAGGATGGGCGGAACAATACGACAACCTGGCCACCATGTTGACCGATCTGACCCTGGAACCCCCTGAATTTCATGGTGTCAGTGGGGATCGCGGCAAGGCCGGAGTTTTGACCCTGTCCACCATCCATTCGGCCAAGGGATTGGAATGGCGGGCGGTATTTGTCATCTCTGCTGCTGAAGGACGTTTCCCATCGGTTTATGCGGCCTTTCGCGACGACGACCTCGAAGAAGAACTGCGATTGTTCTACGTCGCCGCCACCCGCGCCCAGGACTACCTGCTGGTCACGTACGCGATGAGCTACGGCAGTTCCTGGGGCGGTGACTACGCCGGGGGACCATCGCCGTTCCTCCATGGGATCACGACGAAACACCTGAAACGATATAATGCCGACACCTTCCGCCTGGAACAGATGGACTCCCACAGCGGTGGAGCGAAACCAAAAACTCGCTCCGATGTCGCGCGCCAGGCCTATCCATGGCACCCTGGCCAGCGCGTTGTCCATGCCACCTTCGGCGAAGGGACCATCCTAGCCAATGCCGACCAGCACCTGGTGGTGGCCTTTGACGATTCCGGCAAGAAGATCCTCGACGGCCGCCACGCACCGCTGCATTTGGTGAGTGGTTAGCATCTCGGCCGGTCAGTTTGGCGGATAGAATCATTATATCCGGTAGAGGTTCAGGTCAAGCTGGTGGGTTTTGAAGTGGGAACGGATCAAATCGGGCGCTGGACGCAGAAAACAAAAAAACCCCTCCCCCCACCACGGGTTGGGGAAGGGGTCGTTGGCAACTCACGGGGCATTCCTGGGAGATTCAAGATCGGCTGGTATCTTGCGGTCTTCTCCAATCCCGACCAGGGTTACTGCCGGACCAGGTTCTCACGATACTGATAGTACGCACTTCGCATGCCCACATAGGGATCTAAAGCGGCTCTCTTGAAATCTTCGTACTCGCCCAAGTGCAGCGATGCATAGTTGACTTGGTCCAATGCCGCAAAACCGGCGCTCTCATACCACTCGAGCACATCGTAAGTCGACAGCCAATAGAAGCCACTGGTAAAACTGTCGCCGGCACGGCCAATACTATCACGCAGGCTGGATGGCCCCAAAATTGGCCAGACGATGTACATGGCCGGGGGCATGCCATAGACGCCAAGAGTCTGGCCGAAATCTTCCTTGTAGCGTTTCAGGTGAAACTCCTTCTGGGCCGGTTCAAACATGCCGCCACAGCCGATGGTCGAGTTGACTACGAAACTGAGCAATTCGGTGCCCGCCCCTTCGAGTTTCAATTGGAGCAGGTTGTTCACGAAGCGGATCGGAAAGCGAAAATTGTAAAAGGCATTGTCGGTCGCGATGCGTATCGGTTCGGGAATAACGGTCTTGTAAGCCTTGGCAACAGGCTTCAGGACCCAAGAATACAACCGGTCATTGAATGTGAACCAGAAACGATTGATTCGCTCCAACGGATCGGCCATACGCTCGACCTTCTCCTCTTCCGGTCCCGGCTTCAAGGCATCATAGTTGTGCACCTGTGCGCATGCTATCCCCAGCCACGAGTTCCACGACGTATCAACTCGATGTACCGTCAACATCGGGAAAGACAGAAGTAGTGCCGCCATTATGATCGAGCTCAAGGCAATCTTTCTCCCCACCATTGCAGTTGCTCCCTTCCTAGTTGTGCTTGTGCGCTTTAAACTTCAGAGGTTCTTCCAAGTGGCTAACGATCCGTTTAACTTGCCTTATACTCCATGATCGGCACTTTTTGAATTCTTTTTGAGCAAATTTTCTCCTGAGGATATGCGAAAGATGAATCCGGTGCCTCAACCATGTTCTAAAGGGGGCGCACACTATATTGATATGCCGTGCACCGTAGGCCGTAAACCGGTAGGGGCAATTCATGAATTGCCCCTATATCCGGATTCCCCCTTCACTGCCACGCTACAAGTAGCCACCGTGGAGAACCGCACGGTCCACGTTGGAACAGATAAAATAAGAATTTCTAACTCCCTCAGTTGGCTCGGTATACCGTGGCAGGTGAAGGCTCCAACCGGCATGGCTGATCCGAAAAGGCCGAAACAGCCAGTCAATCGATTGCTATGAACCCTCAAGGGTAAACCTTCATTGACAGTGACGATTGGCGGCGTCTAAAAGGGAGTGCCGAACAGCAGTTCCACCAGACATGAGCACACACATTTCGCCATAGCAGTACCTGCCGGTGCGGATTCGGTGGCAGCCGCAAAGGGCTGACCGATTTTACCAGGACAAGGGGGCAACATCATGGAACACCATCGTAGTTCGAAAGATTCCATCTTGCTGGAGAAGCGGATCATTCTTGCTCTGGATGTAGGCTCGGTAGACGAAGCCAAACACCTGGTTGAACGCTTGGAGGATCACATCAAGTTTTACAAAGTCGGTCTAGAGCTTTTTCTGGCCGGGTGGTTTCCCATGGTTGACTGGCTGGTTAGAAGAAACCTGGAGGTCATGCTGGACCTCAAGTTTTTTGATGTACCGCGGACGGTATGGTCGGCAGTGAGACTGCTGAAGGATCGAGGCATTTCTTTTGCCACCGTACACGGTAATGACGCCATGCTGAAAGCGGCAGTTGAAGCTGATTCCGGCGTGAACATCCTGGCAGTGACCGTGCTCACCAGCCTGGACGCCGGCGACCTTAAAGACCTGGGATTTCAATGCGCGGTAGAAGACCTGGTGGTAAGTCGCGCGCGCCGGGCCGTGCAGTCGGGGTGTGCCGGGGTGGTCTGTTCCGGTTTGGAGGCATCGAAATTGCGATTGGAGCTCGGGGATCACTTCTTCGTAGTTGTTCCCGGAGTCCGTCCTGTTGAGAATCGGTTGGCGGATGACCAGAAACGCGTCGTGGATGTGCGGAGCGCCTTTCTGGACGGCGCTGACCATGTCGTGATGGGGCGCCCCATTCGCCAAGCTGCCGACCCCGAAGCGCTGGTTCGCGATCTGCGACAGGATATTGCGGCGGCCCTAGCGGGGCGCTGAGTTGGTCGCCCCATCGGAAGCGCCGCTGGAAAGACTATCGAGAAGACCGGAAGCTTAAGGAAACGGTGACTTGGACAAAGGATTGGTTTACGACAAATTGAGTGCGCTTATCGAACGCATACCACCGACAGAGCGGGCTCTCCTGCAGTTGCTCGCGGTGATCCACGAGCCCACCGCCAAAACCACGTTGCACCGGTGTGTGCAAGCTTGTCCCATGGAAGTGTTCGAAAGATTCAGAGGCCAGTCCGCAAGTCCTGAGGACCTCAGCTACTATCTCAAGCATCTGCGGAAGCTCCGTCTCATCGATACCCAACTGCAATGTCATCCTGCCATCATCGAAGCGGTAAGTCGGCAGGCCATCGCAGCCGGTCACCTTGAAGCTTTCGCCAAGGCGGTTCGTCAGATCCTGCCGTTTGATCCCTTTCATCGCGCCACCGGCCCGTCGCCATGCCCCCGACATATTCGCGAATTGCGCATAGCCTTCCACACCCGCGACACTCAGCTGTTCAACCGCTGCTACGCCTATATCCTCGACCACTGTTCGGCCGACTACACCGACCCTGACCCGGTGGTCGACATTTGCAACAATCCTTTCGATGCGGAGTGGTTTTCCCGGATTCCGATGGAGTGGCAAGTCTTTTCTTTGAACAGGATCTTTTCCAGTGCCATCTGGCGTCTGACAGACGATCAATCGGCGCTCTCCTATGGGCTGAAAAGCGAATTCCGGGAGCAGATTCCCGGCGGTCAAAAGGCCGGATTCGACTTTGATCTGATCCTTCGCTGTCTGACCGGCGGGGAACTGGCCGAAGCTCGAAGGCTCCGGAAGATCTCCCCGGCGCGCGATGACTTCCTGGGTTTATCGGGTTTGCTGGCGTTTTTGGAGGGCGATTACGACCACGCAGTCACAAACCTGACCATTGATATGCAGGAGCTGCGCCGCCGAGCCCACAAGCGTAATGCCTATTTTCTGAACCTCACGGGGGTGGCTTTTCCGCTGGCTTTGCTGCTGCGCCCGGAGCGCCTTGATTTGCCCAGACTTCGCCAACTTCTCCAACAGGCGATCTCGCAGGACGGCCTGCCTTCTCCCCTTAAGATCGCTTACCAGGCTTTTAGCGCCGTAGCACATGCGCAATTGGGCGAAGTCGACCAGGCCCGCGCCGAGCTTGCCGCGGCTGGGGACGGCGCCGACTGGCCATGGGAACGTTTTTTCCATACCATGGGCACCTTCTGGGTCGAAGCTGAGCTCGATCCCGAAACCATTGCCGCTTTGAGCGATATTTTCATCGCTGCTCGTGATGCCCGGCAGCACTGGTTAGCCATGGAGTGCGCCGAGTTGCTTTGCCGGGCGGAGCAGGAAACGCCGCTGCGGCGTAACTACATCCAACAGGTACGGCGAGATCTGGGTCTGGTGCCTTTCGTAGCCGGTATTCCCGTGGAAGAACCCTGGCGCCGCCGCCTACGTGCTTTGTTGACAACCTCTGACGGCACTGCGCAACCACCTCCTTGCACCTCCAAAACCCGACTGGTGTGGCTGGTCAATTACCGCCATGGTCAGATAGCCATTCAACCCAAGATCCAGAAGTTCTCTCCCAAAAGCATATGGACCGAAGGTCGACCGGTGGCCCTGAGTCGTTTCTACAGTGGCACCGATCAAGATTGCCTCACTGAACAGGATCAGACCATTCGCGCCGCTCTGGAACGACGTGTCAGCGGCTACTACGGCGTATCCTACGATTTTAACATGGACCGTGCCCTCCCGGCTTTGGTGGGACACCCCCTGCTGTTCCTGGAATCCAACCCCAGGATACCTGTCGAAATCATCAAGGGCGAACCTGAAGTGCTAGTGCGTGAAGCCCAAGGGGGCATTACCATCGAATTCCAGCCCGGCAGCATCGACACTCCGGTGGCCGTGATTCAGGAAACCCTGACTCGTTTCCGGCTGGTGCAGCTGACCGAGCAGCACCGGCGCATTGCTCGGATCATTGGTGATACCGGCCTGACCGTACCGGCATTCGCCAAATCGGACGTCCTGGCTGCCATCGCCGGTTTGTCTTCCCAGATGACGGTGCATTCCGCCATTGGTGGCCATGCGAAAGATATTGTCGCCGTGCAGCCCGACCCAATCCCCTGGGTGCATCTGCTCCCAGTGGGTGGCGGGTTCCGCATGGAGCTGTTTGTCAAACCTTTCGGCGATAGCGGCCCGCATCTCAAGCCGGGCTCCGGGATGCAAAACGTGATGGCTGAGGTGGATGGTACCCGCCTGCAGACGCGTCGCGACCTGGCCGATGAGGCCGCCAAGGCCGGCGCGGTGGAAAACGCCTGCCCGACCCTGGCCGTCACTGCCGAAGGTGACCGCCAGTGGCTTCTTCAGGACCCGGAAGAGTGTTTGCAACTCCTGCTGGATCTTAAGTCGGTACAAGATCGGAATGAAGTGCGGGTAGCCTGGCCTGAAGGTGAGAAACTGAGGGTAACTCGGCAGGTGTCCTTCGAACACCTGCGTTTGAGAGTCCGCGGAAAAGCCGATTGGCTCGAAATGAGCGGCCAGTTGCAGGTGGATGACAACCTGACGGTCGATATGAAGCAGTTGTTGGAACTCTTGCACCAGCACCGCACGCGTTTTCTACCGCTGGGTGAAGGCCAGTTCCTGGCCCTTACCCGCGATCTGCAAAAACGCCTGGAGGAGCTGGAAGCCTTCAGTGAAACCCGTGGGGACCGGGTGCGACTCCACCCGTTGGCGGCCCTGGCCCTCAAGGACTTCACCGGCCGGCTGTCCCATCTGGACGCCGATACAGCCTGGAAGACGCGGCTCGAAACCATCCGCGAAGGGCTGGAACACTCCTTCGCTTTACCCTCCACCCTCAAGGCCCGACTGCGAGACTACCAGGTGGAAGGCTACCAGTGGCTGGCGCGTTTGGCATCCCTGGGGATTGGCGCCTGTCTGGCGGATGACATGGGCCTGGGGAAGACCCTGCAGGCCCTGGCCATCATTTTACGACGCGCCCCTGACGGCCCCACTCTGGTGGTGGCGCCAACCTCGGTGTGCATGAACTGGCTGACCGAGACCAACCGCTATGCTCCAACCTTGAATGTCATCCCCTTTGGCGGAACCGACCGCGAAAATCTGGTCGGCAAGCTGGGAAGCATGGACATGTTGGTTTGTAGTTACGGACTGCTGCAGCAGGAAGTGGAACTCCTGGGATCACAGGAATGGCACACCATCGTATTGGACGAAGCCCAAGCCATCAAGAACATCACTACCAAACGCGCCCAGGCAGCCATGACCCTTAAGGGAAACTTCAGACTTATTACGACGGGCACCCCGATCGAAAACCACTTGGGTGAGCTGCATACCCTGTTCCATTTCATCAACCCAGGGCTGCTGGGATCCCGCCACCGGTTCAACGATCGCTTCGCCACGCCCATCGAACGTTACAATGACCGCGATGCTGGGAAACGACTCAAACGCCTGATCCAACCCTTCATCTTGCGCCGCACCAAGGCCCAGGTTCTGGAAGAATTGCCGCCACGCACCGATGTGATCCTTCAGGTGGAATTGACCAAGGAGGAAGCGGCCTTCTACGAGGCTTTACGACGAATTGCTCTCGAACGCCTGGAACAAGATGACGCGCCTGCGGGGCAACGGCATTTCAAGATCCTGGCGGAAATCATGAAGCTTCGCCGCGCTTGCTGCCATCCCCGTTTAGTGACCCCCAACACGAACTTGACCAGTTCCAAACTGGAACTCTTCGGCGAGGTGGTTTCGGAACTACTGGAAAACGGCCACAAGGCCCTGGTCTTCAGTCAGTTCGTGGGCTATCTCGCGCTCATCCGGGAACTACTGGACAGCCGCAAGATCGACTATCGCTATCTGGACGGCGCCACCTCGCCCAAGGAGCGCAAGAAGGAAGTGGACGCGTTCCAGGCAGGAAGCGGCGACCTGTTTCTCATCAGCCTCAAAGCCGGTGGTCTGGGGCTAAACCTTACCGCTGCCGATTACGTGATCCACATGGACCCGTGGTGGAACCCGGCCGTGGAAGACCAGGCATCGGATCGCGCCCACCGCATCGGACAGCAGCGCCCGGTCACCGTCTACCGCCTGGTGACCAGCCACACCATTGAGCAGAAGATCGTGCAACTCCACCACGAGAAACGGGACCTGGCCAACAGCTTGCTCGATGGCACCGATGTGAGCGGCAAGATTTCCGCCGAGGAACTCCTGCAGTTGTTGAGGGATAATTAGGCTTGGCAGGGAAGGCTTTCGCTTCGCCCCCCATGCCGCACTGCATCCCGCAAGCCATAACTGTCGTCAACGTTTTTTCCGGGACTCGGTAAGGGATATGCGTCTGAGGATTTCACCCGCCAGCAGGCAAGCAGCCGCCACCGCCAGGAGCAGGGCCTCCAGGTGAAGGACCTTGGCAACTCCCATGGCAGGAATGAGAAAAGCGCTGGTCACGATGGCCGCGGCTGAAGGTCCGAGAAGGTCGGTCGCATAGACCCAGGCACCCGAGCGATAGCGGCCTCGTTCTTTATTGAGGGAAACCAGCAACGGAAAGATGGCGCCAACTCCCAAACCTGAGATAGAAGTCAAGGTGCTGGTGGTAGCATAGACCAACGATGCTCTCACGCCCAGCGAGGAAACCCGTTGGAGAAGGAGCGGAGAAAGGAAACAAACACCAACCATCAAGAGCAGCATCAAGAGCAACATGCTGACAATCCGGCGCTTGCTTCGCTCCGCGACGAAATTCCCCAGACTCAGACCTCCCATGAACGCCGCGGAAAGGATTCCCAGTTCAGCGTAGACATAGCCGTTCAGGTTCTGGTGCACGAACAGTAGGCTGACCATGGCCACCATACCGAAGGTGGCGGTGGCAAAAGCGACCAAGCTCGTACTGTTTAGAGCCGACGGCTTTTCACTTCCCCACCGGGCTCGCATGAAGCCGGCAACTGCCAGCAGCGGCATCAGAACTCCTACGGCGAGAGCCGAAGGGAAACCTGGTTGCCCCGTGGCGATTGAATCGAGAAGTCCCAATACCCACGCTCCCCCCGCATCCTCCGGATTCGGTTGAGCCACACTCTTGGATAGGCTGAACCCATAAAGAACGCTGACGGGTTGGGCGTCACGGTTGACTTCGGCCGGTGTGTTACGCAGCAATGCTTCGAAGCGCTCCAATACTGGTTGTCCATATGAATCGGCGGTGAAGGACACCTCCTTGGCTAGTACCCCACCAAGGACAGTTCCAAAGTAGGCCGAAACCTCACTCGGCTCCAATAGCCTTCTAAGCACCTGGCCATGCTCAATGACTTCACTCCATGGAGTGAGTTCCTTGCGGGTATGCAGCCTGGAAGCCAGGATGTCGGGATCAAAACTGATCTGCTCGGGCTTGTTGGTGGCCACAAACAGGTGACCACCGATTGGCACTGCCCGGGAAAAGGCGAAGACGCGCCCCATTGCGGCAAGCACCGAAGCGCTACGCCTGGCAAGTAAGGGGCTGGTGTATTCGGCTGCAGCCCCATAGGACGGCAGCAAGAGGCAGACCACGCCGTCAGGCCTCAATATCCGCTGGATGTCCGCAAAGAACTCCATCGTGCAATAACGATTAGCACCCACATTGTCCGTTTCGGGCAAAACCACAACGACAAGGTCCCAAAAGGCAGCCGGGGCCCGCTTCACCAAAAGACGCGCGTCACCAGCAATCGAGCCCAGTCGAGAATCCCCCAAGGGAAGCAGACCGGCATCCCGGGCCAGTGCAAAGAGTGCGGGGTCCAATCCGATAACACCCAACTGCTGTGGTTCGTGTCTGAGCATGTATTGAGGAAGTCTGCTTAGTGCCCCTCCAATGAAAAGCACTCGAGCCGGGACCGGATGCTGCAAACCGATCAAGGTCGAAAGATCCCTGGCCGCAGGGTCTTCGGACGACTCTTCATAGCAGCCCACCATGCTGTCGTTTTGGAATACCGAGATCTTCGAGCTGGATCGGTCCTTGAGTACTGCAAGACGCCCATATCGAGTATCCTCAACCTTGCTCAGTTTATGGCCGGGAAGGTTGTGAGTCCAACGAATATTCTCGGACCACTGGTCTAAAGGGACTATCAACCCAGCGGTCAACATGATCCCTATCAGAGCGATGAACAGCTTTTCCAAATTGAGAGGATACTGTCTTTGCAGGATACGCCCGACCAGGGCAAACAGGATAGCACCGCAAATCAGGGCGTTTTGGATAGAATAGCCATGGGCAGAAAACCAGAAAGCGGTCGCCAACCCTCCCAACATCGCACCCCAGGCCGCGGCCCGATAAAGGCGATGGTTGTGGTCCTCCGGTATAGACTGCAAAGCGATCGCAACCTGGAAACCACTTAGCAAACTGAGGGGGGCGACACCAATGGCCACCATCCAAAGGGATCGAGCCAAGGGCATGAACTGACCGGCAACCCCGTGGGGCATCCAAGCCACCAGGCGCAGCAGCAGGATTTGCACTACCACGAGAGAGCCGCTTAACGCCCAAGTCAAGGTAAGAAGATCACAGGTTCGCTCGATGGGCGTTTCCCTGCTGACCCAGCGGCCCCCAGCAACGGCCCCAACCGCTCCCCAAAGCAGCCAGAAGGCAAACACGCCCCCAACAAGGAGTTCACTCCCGTGCGTGGCGGCCATGATTTCCCGGAAGGTCAGAATCTGGCCAAACTGAGCAAAGAAACCAACCAGGGCTATAGTTAGGGTAATACGGCCAGCACGCTGATCATGGCCACCTTGATTCATTGCCATCTTCCCACAATCCTGGCCCCACTGAACCTGCGGGTTCCTCTCGAGATTAGGAACGTCGAGTGAAACCTCCCTCATTGGGGACTGTACCCACGAAAAACCTTCGAGGCACTAGTCATTGTGCGCTTACGCCATCTTGCCAGCAACCAGGCGTTCTTCGAGGATGGGCATGATCCGTTCATCCAAGAGGAACCAACCCAGCGTCATTTCCGGTCCGGTCATGTGTGGTCGCAGAGCGTTCGCCCACTGCTGGGATTCTTGGACTCTCTAGGTGTTCTTGAGTTCTTTTGCAAGTTGTTCTTTCTCCATTTCAAAGTCAACATCGTTCCTCCTGCGGATTCTCTCAGATAGGGCCAGTGTGCACGCCTTCTCAGCTTCCTTCTCGTTTTCTGTCAGTTTGAAGCGGACCTTGCTCTCCATGGCCACAATCCTTTGAGCGAGCTGTTCTCAGGCGGTATTCCACCTGTCAGAAGGGATGCCCAGACGGGGGGGGTGGAGTTCTTTGATAGCCCCTTTTTGCTAGCATCATCAGATTCCGAGATGTCCGCCTTTACGCGTATGACGGGCGGACTTTCATATACCGGCGGAGATCCAGGAAGGATTATAGCTCAAGCAGTCCCAGGAGAGGAACGCAACTTGTGACCCCTAACGAGCATGGAATTCTTGTATACTGATTTGCAGAGACGATATTTCGTATTGACAACTTTACGGATATGTGGCAGGGTGCACTCTGAGGTCACCTCAGGAGGCATAAGATTTATGCTGATCCCCAAAAGGATAAAACCACTATGTTGAATCCCCAGTCTCCCATTCCGTTGTACCACCAATTGGCAGACATCCTGCTCGGCTGGATTCGCTCCGGCGAGTATCCTCCCGGTAGCAGAATCCCTTCAGAACACGCACTCGCCGCCACCTTCCGCATCGGTCGGCCGACCGTGCGGCAGGGCATTGACATCCTCATCCGCAAGAGGATTTTGATGCGCCGGCACGGTTCAGGCACCTACGTACGCTCGGACCAGACCGAAATCGACCTGCTTTCCCTGGGCGGCACCATCGCCGCTTTCCACACCAAGGGCATCTCAGTCACCACTAAAATTCTGGAACCAACAACCCTTATCCTGGTTGGAAGCGATCCCGACAACCCTTTCGCCGGTCAGCAAGCCTATTTTCTGACACGCCTCAGCCAGGTAGACAACGCCCCGGTGCTCCTGGAACACATTTACCTTCATCCAACGCTCTTTGCCGGTATTGATGCCGTCAACCTGACGGGCCAGTCGCTATCACAGGTGGTGGAAGAACGCTACTATCTGCGTCCCACCAGCGGCCGTCAGACTTTTCGCATCGGCTACCTGGACGGGGAAAAGGCGCAACATCTGGCAGTGTCTCCTACCACTCCGATTCTGTTGGTGCAACGCTTTCTCAATTTTGTTCCGGCTCAAAACGCGGTGTTTTCGGAACTGTTTTGCCGTACCGAGCAGTTCGTATTTGCGCAGACCATCGGAGGAACTGCTCATGATTGACAGGGGCTACCATGGTGTCTATGGCGGTGCCTTTCTCCCGGAAATCCTGGTGGCCACCTTTGACGAACTGGAAGCCGTTTTTCGCCAGGCCAAAACGGATCCCGCTTTCTGGCAGGAGTACGTGACACTTATGAGCACCTACTCCTGTCGCCCCACTCCGCTCACCTTCGCGGAGAACCTTACCCGTCGCTTTGGTGGGGCTCGCTTCTATATCAAGCGCGAAGACCTCAATCACACCGGAGCCCACAAAGCCAATAACGTCATGGGTCAGGGACTGCTGGTGAAGCGTATGGGGAAAACTCGCGTCATCGCTGAAACCGGCGCCGGCCAGCATGGGGTGGCCACGGCCACCATGGCGGCTCGTTTTGGTTTCCGATGCACCATCTATATGGGGGAAGTGGATGTGGAACGGCAGCGCCCCAACGTGTTCTGGATGGAACGGTTGGGCGCCGAAGTGGTCCCGGTACGGGAAGGCACCCGCATTCTCAAGGATGCCATTAATGAAGCCTTCCGCGACTGGGTGAGCCACATGGACACTACCCATTACGTCCTGGGCACCGCCTGTGGTCCCCATCCCTTTCCGGAGATGGTGTCCTATTTTCAGTCCATCATTGGCCAGGAAGCGCGCCGCCAGATACTGGAACGTGAGGGTAAGCTTCCGACTCGGGTCTATGCCTGCGTTGGCGGCGGTTCCAACGCCATGGGGATTTTCAGCGGTTTCATGCATGATCCGGTGGAATTGGTGGGCGTCGAAGCCGGAGGTCGCGGGCTAAATTCCGGCCAACATGCGGTGCGACTCTGCTCGCCGGATGCCAGTGTCGGCGTCGCCCAAGGTTACAAGACTTACTTCCTCCAGGATGCCGATGGGCAGATGAAGGAAACCCACAGTATCGCGGCGGGACTGGATTATGTAGGCGTTTCCCCGATCCTGGCCCACCTCAAGGAGACCGGCCGGGTCCGGTTCGAAGCGGCAACTGACACCGAAGTGGTGGAAGCCCTTGCCCTTACCATCCGTGCCGAAGGCGTGATCCCGGCGCTGGAATCAGCCCACGCCTTCGTCCAGGCCTTCAAGGAGGCACCGACGCTTACCCCCGATGACATCATCGTCATCAACCAGTCCGGACGAGGCGACAAGGACATCTTCACCATCGCCGATGCGTTCGGAGACCCCAAGTGGCAGCAGTTCATCCGAGACAAGGCGGAGAAGTATCATGCTTGAGTCATACCTGCGCAACCGGCTGAAGGAACGCGACATCCTGCTCATGACTCACATCGTCATTGGCTATCCAAGTCTGGAAGAGTCATTTCGGGTGGTCGAATCCATGGTGGCAGCCGGCGTCGACCTGATGGAACTGCAGATCCCGTTTTCCGAGCCTATCGCTGACGGTCCGGTGATTCTCCACGCCAACCAACAGGCCCTGGCGCGGGGCATCACGGTTCAGCGCTGTTTGGAATTTGCCGCGGAGGTCACCCGGACGTTTCCCATCCCGTTTCTGTTCATGAGTTATTACAATATCCTGTTCAAACACGGGGTCGATCGGTTTGCCGCGGCCATGGCCGAACGCAACCTGCGTGGCGCCATCGTCCCGGACCTGCCGCCGGAAGAAGGGGCGGACTACCTGAATGCCATGCGGGAACATGGACTGGCACCCATCTTCATTTTTTCTCCCACTACCAGTGACCAGCGCATGCAGTTCCTGGCATCCTTCGGTCGAGGTTTTATCTATTGCGTGGCGCGCAAAGGGGTTACCGGGCTGGATACCCAGTTTTCCACGCAGCTGCGGAGCTATCTGGGCCGCTGCCGAACCGCCACCGATCTCCCCCTGGCGCTGGGCTTCGGGGTCAAAGACCGAGCCGATATGGACTTCCTCAAAGGCAAAGCCGATATCGCCGTCATCGGCACCCAGACCATCCGCCTGATGGACACTCAAGGAGTGAAGGCCATAGGGGACTTCATTCAGGGATTGCGATGAGCCTTCGCATTGAAAGATGACCCAACCTGGAAAGGAACCAAAGGATGATCAAACGAATCACTGTCTCAATGGCTATGATTGCATGCTTTTTTGCCTCATCGGCTCTGGCCGCCGACCAGGTGAAAGTGGGATACCTGGCCACCATGTCCGGTCCGGGAGCCAGTCTTGGCATTGACATACTGGATGGCTTCAAGCTGGGCGTCAAACACTGCGGCGACAAATTAGGCGGCCTCCCCGTTGATCTCATCGTCGGCGACGACCAGCTCAAACCTGAAGTGGGCGTCCAGGTGGCCTCGCGGATGATCGAAAAGGACAAAGTGGATTTCATAACCGGAGTGGTGTTTTCCAACGTTATGATGGCTATCGCCAAGCCGGTCACGGATGCCGGGGTGTTCCTGGTGAGCGCCAACGCCGGGCCTTCGCCGTTGGCTGGTGAAGGCTGTTTACCGAACCTGTTCACGGTTTCCTGGCAAAACGATCAAACCCACGAAGCCATGGGTAAGTATTTGCAGGACAAAGGGATCAAGCAGCTCTACCTGATGGCGCCTAATTATCAGGCCGGCAAGGATGGCCTGGAAGGTGTCAAACGCTATTTCAAGGGTGAAATCGTGGCCGAAGTCTACACCGAAATCAATCAGCCCGACTACGCCGCCGAACTGGCACAGCTGAGCGCCGCCAAACCGGAAGCGGTGTTCGTATTCTATCCCGGCGGCATGGGGATCAACTTCGTCAAGCAGTACGCTCAGGCCGGTTTGAAGGACAAGATTCCCCTTTACACCACCGCTTTCACCATCAATCAGGCCGTGCTTCCAGCGATGGGCGATGCCGCGCTGGGGATCCTCAACGCCAGCTTCTGGAGCCCCGATTTGGACAATCCGGTCAACGAGAAGTTCGTCGCCGATTTCCAGACCACCTACGGCCACTTGCCGTCGCTTTTTGCCGCGCAGGGCTACGATGCCGCCTTGCTGATCGATAGCGCCATCCGGGCCGTGGGCGGGAAGCTCAACGATAAGGACAAACTCCGAACCGCATTGCGCAAGGCCAATTTCAAGTCGGTACGTGGTTCCTTCCGCTTCAATCACAACCACTTCCCCGTACAGAACTTCTACATCCGGCAAGTGGTCAAGGATGACAAGCAGGTGCTGATCAACAAAATGACCGGGGTGGCCTTCACCGACCATGCCGATGCCTATCACAACAAGTGTGCCATGCAGTGGTGAGGGGCTGAAACGGTGCGCGGATAGAGGACCTTGCTCATGAACCCGGTGCTCCTGTTGGTTCAAGGCCTGAACGGTGTTCAGTACGGTATCATGTTGTTTCTCATGGCCGCTGGTTTGACCCTGGTATTCGGCGTCATGAACCTGCTGAACCTGGCTCAAGGATGCTTCTACATGTTGGGTGCCTACATTGCAGCAATGCTGCTCCGCCGTACCGGCTCGTTTGCGCTGGCGCTGGTGCTGGCCTTGCCGATCACCGGCGTCATCGGTATCGTTGCCGAGATGTTGGTAATCCGCAAGCTCTATGAGCGCAGCCATCTCGATCAGGTACTGGCCACCTTTGCCTTGATCCTTTTCTGCAATGAACTGGTCCGTCTCATTTGGGGAGCGCAAGCCCACTTCATGGCGCTCCCCCCGCACCTTGCCGGCCAGGTACAGATCCTGCCCGGCGTGGCCTACCCGGTCTATCGGCTGGTGATCATTGCCGTCGGTTTGGCCGTGGCGTTGGGATTGTACCTGCTCATCATGCGCACCCGGTTGGGCATGCTGATCCGCGCCGGCGCCAGCAACCGGGAGATGGTGAGCGCTTTGGGGGTCAATATTCGACTACTCTTTACCGTGCTTTTCGGGATCGGTGCGGCTCTTGCCGGGCTCGCCGGGATCATTGCCGGACCGATCCTGGCGGTGGAAGTGGGCATGGGCGATCATATCCTGGTCTTGACCCTG
The DNA here is from genome assembly GCA_963802715.1 of uncultured delta proteobacterium. GTDB lineage: Bacteria > Desulfobacterota > Syntrophobacteria > Syntrophobacterales > Syntrophobacteraceae > CAWDJT01. The sequence continues at coordinate 44,192 of CAWDJT010000045.1, read as the reverse complement.
GTGGTGGTTGTCATCGGCGGTGTTGGATCGATCCGTGGAGCGTTCCTGGCGGCGCTCCTGGTGGGTATTGCCGACACCTTCGGACGGGTGATGCTGCCTCCAGCCCTGGCATCCATGGTGATCTATCTGTTGATGGCGGCGGTCTTGTGCTGGCGCCCGCAAGGTCTGTTCCCGACCCATGGGTAAGTGGCTCTTTTTCCAGCGCCAGCGGGTGGTTTTGGCCATCACGTTGCTAGTTCTCATTGCCATTCCGCTTCTTGGCGATATTTTCTACACAAGGCTGGCCACGCGCATCCTCATCTACGCGATCCTGGCCTTGAGCCTGGATCTCATCTTGGGTTACGCCGGCATGGTGAGTCTCGGACATGCCGCCTTCTTCGGCGTTGGCGCGTACACCGTGGCGATCCTTGCTCGATACGGTATCCACAGCGCCTTCGTGGTCTGGCCGCTGGCAGTCGCAGGTTGCATGGTGCTGGCCCTGCCCATCGGCGCAGTGAGCCTGCGCACCAGCGGTACCTATTTCATCATGATCACCCTGGCTTTCGGCCAAATGCTCTATTACCTGTTCGTGAGCCTCAAAGGCTACGGCGGAAGCGACGGCATGGCCCTCTCCAGCCGCAACACCATGGCGGGTCTCGTCAACCTCGGCCAGCATGCGGTCTTTTACTATGTGGTGTTGGCTTTTTTGCTGCTGACCCTGCTGGCAGCCTATCGACTAGTGCGATCACCCTTTGGGATGGTTATCAGCGGCACTCGCGACAACGAAGCGCGGATGCGGTCATTGGGATTCCCCACCTTCCGCTACAAGCTGGTATGCTTCATCCTGGCGGCGGGTTTGGCCGGGCTGGCCGGGGTCTTTATCGCCAACCACAGCAACTATGCGAGCCCGGCGCTGCTGCATTGGACCCGCTCGGCCGAGGTCCTGGTGATGGTGATCCTGGGAGGGATGGGGAGTCTGTTCGGTCCAGTGCTGGGGGCCATGGCGCTGCTCCTGGCCGAGGAAATCCTGTCCAGCTATACCCAGCACTGGATGCTGATCCTGGGGCCGCTGCTGATCGGAGTGGTGCTCTGGGGTAGGAACGGCATCCACGGCCTGCTGATGGCTGCCGGCAGCAAAGAATCGTGACCATGGCCGAGCCTATTCTGGAAATCCGTGAGCTGGTCAAGAACTTTGGCGCCATCACCGTCAATGCAGGGATCAATCTCGATGTTTTTCCCGGCGAGGTCCATTCGGTTATCGGCCCCAATGGCGCCGGGAAAACCACCCTTCTTGCCCAGATTGCCGGCGAGCTTCTGCCTGACAGCGGTTCCATTCGGTTTGCCGGGCACCAAGTCAGCAGCCTGCCGGTGCATCGCCGGGCCGCCATGGGGATTGCTCGCTCCTTTCAGATCACCAGCATTTTCCAGCGTTTTTCGGCACTGAACAATGTGGCCATGGCCATTCGGGCCGGTAACGGCCATAGCTTCCGTTTCTGGCATAGCGCCGCATGCGACAATAAAGCACGGAGCTTATCGCAATCCATGTTGGAACGGGTGGGGCTTCTCGATCGGGCGGACACCATCGCCGGGCGACTCTCCTATGGCGAACAACGGCAATTGGAAATCGCCATGGTCTTGGCCATGCGGCCCAAACTGCTGCTCCTGGATGAACCGACAGCGGGCATGGGCCTGGAAGAATCGGCTCGGATGGTGGCCCTGCTCAAGGATATTAAGGGACAATACGCTCTGCTCCTGGTGGAACACGACATGGACACCGTGTTCGCTCTTTCCGACCGGATTACGGTTCTGGTTTACGGCCGAGTCACTGCAAATGGAACACCGGAGGAGATCCGGCTGAACCCACAGGTGCAAACAGCCTATCTGGGGTCTGAAGCGGTGAGGGCGTAACGGCGTGAGAGCTATGTTGCGAGTCGACTCCATAGAAACCTTTTACGGTCCCTGTCAGAGTCTCTTTGGGATGAGCCTCGAGATTCGCGAAGGCGAAGCGGTCGCGCTTCTCGGGCGAAACGGCATGGGCAAAACCACCACGGTCCGATCCATCATCGGCCTAACCCCGGCCCGATCCGGTTCCATCGAGTTCCGCGGCCGGTCCCTTCGCACTCTGCCCACACACCGCATTGCCAAGCTGGGGATCGCCCTGGTCCCGGAACAGCGTCAAGTGTTTCCAAACCTGACCGTTCGGGAGAACCTCGTGGCCACGGCCGCCAATCGCCTGCGCCATCCCAACCCCTGGACCCTGCCACGGGTCTACCAACTGTTTCCCATCCTCGCCGAACGGCAACACCATCTGGGCAATCAGCTGTCCGGAGGCGAACAGCAAATGGTGTCCATCGGCCGGGCGCTCATGACCAACCCGCGATTGCTCATCCTCGATGAAGCCACCGAGGGGCTGGCTCCGCTCATCCGCGCCGAAATCTGGCGATGTCTTCAGGATCTCAAGAACTCCGGGCAGTCGATTTTGGTGATCGACAAGAACATTCAGGCCCTCAGCCAGATTGCCGACCGCCACTACATCGTGGAAAAAGGACGCACGGTGTGGCATGGGACATCCCAGGAGTTGCTCGCTGATGCAGCGGTTCGATCCCGGTTCCTTGCGGTTTAGGGTCTTTCAGCACCAAGCGTCTGGAATCCACATCCCGTAGTAGCCTCCCGGTAGCCCTGTCCCACCACTTTTTCATCGAACTTCGTCCAAATATTTGATTCTGCTCCCTCAAGTCTACGATGCAAGGCCCTATAAGGCCATGGCCCCGTTTTCGAGGCCATGCAGCCAATGATGCACCTTCCTGCAAACATGTGCCCCTCTAGTCTGGCTCTTGTAAATCCATGTAAATCTGCAGATAATAGGGATGCAACTCCAGGAATCGCTGATTGCATCTCCACTTGGTGAGGAAATCCCCGCCCCGTTGCGGATGACGACAGCCGCACGGGGCCGAACCAACGCGACCCACGCCGCGCTGGCACTCCCGGGTGCCGGCCGAAGAGCAGGCAGAAGGGAAGATTCCAAGATGTTTGTACTGTTCGGACCGAATATCGACAAGATGAGGCAAGACGGCGATGTGGTGGGATTGATTTCCGTATTGAACCACAAGAAGCAGAAAACCCGAGAACTGGCTGCTCAAGCTTTGGCGGCCATCGGCCCACCAGCGATCAAGCCTCTCATTGCCGTCCTCCAGAGTGAGGACCAGTATACCTGCAACTATGCCGCATGGGCTCTAGGGGTCATCGCCGATGACCGCGCCGTGGAACCGCTGATCGAGGCACTCAATGATACCCGTAGGTCCCTTCGCAGAAATGTGGCTCGAGCATTGCTGGTCATGGCCGACCCTCGATCGATCGATCCTCTCATTTCCGCCCTCGGAGATCCGTGCTTGGAAGTTCGGCGTTTGGCTATCCGGGCTCTGGGCTCCTTTGGCGGCGCGGGGGCCGTGGAAGCGCTGCTCGATTACCAGAGCAGCCACAAGTTCAGTGACGAGATCATCGTGGGCGCCCTGGCCAAAATCGGTCAGTCGGCTGTGGAACCGCTTGCGGGGGCCTTGGACAATGAGCACTATAGCGTGGTGGGTGTAGCCGCTGCAGCTCTTGGAAAAATCCGTGACCCGCGTGCCTTGGAACCACTGGTGTTCGCTCTCCGGAAGAAGATCCATCCCGAGATTGCCAATGCCCTGGAGGTCTTCCGCTGGGAACCGGCCACGACCTTGGATGCCGCATGCTTCGCGGCAGCTAAGAAGAAATGGGAACAATGTGTCGAGATTGGTACCCCCGCCATAGAAGCTTTGACGAAAGTGATCGATGATCCTGATTGGCCCGAGACTGGTCGTCAGGAAGCCATGAAGACACTGGCCAGGATTACCGGTGCCGAAGAGGAAGATGTGGACGAGACCATCATGGATATCGAAAACCACCAAAGAGTCAGTGAACTCAGAGAGACCGCTGAGATCGAAAGTGTGCCACCAATAGAAGCTGCGATAGTGGCGAGTGAGACGGAGGAGCCTGCGACAGCAGAGCATCAACTAGGTGAAGCCACGGACATGGATAATCTGGACGCAGAAGCAGTAATAGCAGACGCTCCTGAAGTGGAATTGGAAACTCCTGAAGTAGAATCTCTCGAAGGTGAATCTCCGACGGTAGAAGATATGGAGCAAGAACACTCGGCAATAATAACAACCCTAGAACAAGACAATAGAACAATATCTCTTGAAGCACAAGATATCAACAAAGACGCTCTCAGACCGGTTAGTATTCAAATGAGGGAAAGAGTTGAAGACATTATCAGCAGTAGAGTACGCCCAATACTACGAACTGACGGCAGAGATATTCAAGTAGTTGACATTACCGAAGGAGTAGTTTACGTCATTCTAAAATGTGAATACACTGGTTCAGACCGGATTCCTTTAGAAAATGCCGTTAGCTCTAGGATCAGAGAATTGATACAGGAAATCGTCTTCGTAAAGTATGTTTGAACCGGTTACATTAGTACAGCACGGCATCAATAGGCATCCCATCAACAGACCAAAGAACGGCCAGTGAAGACCTGTTTGAAAGGCTTTGCCATGGTCTTATTGAAATAGTCAAGGATTATCACTGCATTCCTCGGAAACGTATTGTCACTCTTGGGTCAAGTTCAAGCGCAGATGAGGACCTCCAGTGACCTCAACATCGCGATCTCCCAGCAAGAAGATCCATTGGCCCAACGAATCTGGTGTTATATGAACAGGATTGATGATCAACGAGGTGACAATGTCCAAGTGACCGTGCGAAACATCTCAAACCAAGAAGTGGCAATCGCAGATCGCGTGATAATAGATAGCTCATTTGCAACCATCGAAAGGGAATCGGCCTCAAGTGATTGGCAGGCCATTGAATTGTATGCGGTCGCCAATATCCTGCTCTTCAAATCTCTGAAGCCAAATGAATCCCGCGTTTATGTGTGGCCGACCATTGGCTATAACCGAAGTGACGCCAGGGCCGAGCCCGGAATGTTCCGCATTCGCTTCAGTAGCGGCAGCTGCACGAATCAGTTCGAGATCCAAGCAGGCCAATGATGGGCATGATACCCGATGTGCCGCCCAACTTTCATTCGACCGGACCCGGAGCCGCACGCCCGAGCTGCCTGGTGAAAGCCCTCGGCCGCACGCCTCAATTCCGCTTTTGCCACCCTCAAACATCAAACACCCCAGGATCTTCATGAACATATCAACCGTACCCCGTCGGAGTATTCGGCTGCCACTGGTCTTGCTCGGGATGCTCACGCCCGTTCTCATCCTGACGTTCATCTATTGCCGGGCCGGCAGGTTGAACTGGCTGCTCGAAGTCGGCCCAGCGCTGATAGGTTTTGTAGCGTTGGCGCTGACTTATCGAAGATTGCCGTTATCAAGCTGCTGCTATTTATGCGTATTTCTACACACGCTCATACTCGTATATGGCGGCTATTACACGTATGCGGCGACGCCTCTGGGCGACTGGGTGAAAGAGGCGTTGCATTTGTCCAGAAACCATTACGATCGGGTTGGACACCTGGCACTGGGGTTCTTTCCGGTCTTCATCGTCAAGGAGGTGCTTCTTCGGGTTACCCCGCTGCGGCGGGACGGCTGGTTCTATTTCCTGGTTCTGAGCGTCGTTCTGGCCATCGCGGCAGCCTATGAGTTCATCGAATGGTGGTCGACCTACCTGGTCGCTCCCGATGTGGGGCACGCATTTCTCGGTTCCCAGGGAGATCCGTGGGACGCCCAATGGGACATGTTTCTCGCCCTCATTGGTGGAGCGGCGGGCCTTCTGCTTTTCGGTCGCATCCACGATCAGTCGATGATGCGGTTGCTGGCCGTTGATAACCGGCCGCTGAAAGCTGCCGCCAGCGCTTCCATATCGAAAAATGACGGACCAGCATTCGGTGAGGAATCATCATAGGCAACAACCACCGAATCCCAGCTATTGGTCACCATACACCGATTGCCGTTGCCCTTTTTTTCCGTCGCTGACATGCATTATATTCAAAAGCGACAAGGGGATCCTATGAGAGACGAGGACCGAAAGAAGATCGAAGAACTCATTGGGGAAATGCATTGTCCTAAGGACTTCAAATGTGTGGAATCAGGCTTTGAGGTCCTATGTAGGGCCAAGGATGTCGGCCTTGACCATCATCTGGTGTGTCTTGAAGCCACCGCCTTCCAGTGCAGGTTTTCTCTGGTGGTTGAGCGCGACTACTACTGTGGATGTCCGCTCCGCGTCTACATAGCAAAACATCTTGGGAAATAGTCGATGCAAGGACGCGTTGGATTCCGCCCCGTTCCACCCAACCTACTCAATCCTCGGTATAAATTCTGTATTGCGAATAGATGGTTCCATCCCCATCAAGTCCAGACACAGCCGGGCAAGGGAGACCCTATTCGGCTTCAGCCACCTGCCTTGTCGTTTGCAAACAGCTCATCGCGCCAGCGCGCCGCTTCCTCGGCCGCGGGCAGCGGCAATTCCGTGACCATCCACCGAACGTACCGGCATGATCCCCATCAAGGAATTGAGCACCCAGACGGTTTGGGCTCTGGCAAGGTCTTCGGGGGCGGCGCTGCGGGATTCCACCGCCTGGCCGCGTTCCTTGAAGAGTTTTCGCAGGCGCTGAATGGTGATTCCAGGGAGCTGATAAGGGCTGTCGGGGGTCCACCAGATCGCCGTCGCTACGGATCAGCAGGGACCCCGCGGCGGTTTCCGCGATGTGACCGTGTGCATCCAGGATCACCGCTTCATCAGCCCCGGCATCGATGGCTTCCTGGCGGGCCACCAGGTAGAAGAGATAATTGAGTGATTTGTGGCCGGCCAGCGGTGGCGCATAGCCCGAGCGGCAGATGTGCAGCCGCCAGCCCCGGGCGTATTGGTCGAGACTGGGGGGCTGGTAGAGTCGCGCCTGGATGAAGAGCGTCGGATGAACCCCTTCCGGCAGTCCCAGTGGCAAAGCGACTCCGCGGGTGACCAGGATTTTCAGCGCGGCAAGGCCGCTCTGCAAACCATTACGCTGCAGAAGCTCACCTAGGAGCTGCGGCCAGCCGATGTCCTGCAACGGTTCCCAGGCAATCCGCAGATCCCTCAGGGATTGAATCAACCGGCTGAGATGCTCGGCCAGATACAGCGGGCGCCCCGCATCCACGCGCACCGTGGTGAACACCCCATCGCCATACTGGAATCCCCGGTCCAGAGGGGAAATCCGGGCTTCGTTGAGCGGCATCATTTCCCCATTGAGAAAGACCCACTGCTCCGCTGAGTCGTCCCTATCGTTCACGGTTCTTCTCCAGTCGTTCCATCAGGTCGAACAGTGTGCGCGCCTTGTGGAGCGTCTCCTGGTACTCGTCTTCTTCATCGCTATCATGCACGATGCCACCGCCCACCGAGAAGAAGCAATTCCCTTGATGCACCAGGGCGGTGCGGATGGCGATGTTGAGATCGACATTGTCGTGCCAGCCCAAATACCCGATAGCCCCGGTGTAGACATGACGAACGTGGGGTTCCAGTTCGTCGATGATTTCCATGGCCCGCACCTTGGGACAGCCGGTGATGGAACCACCCGGGAAAAGTGGCTCGAAGCATCTCCCCATGGGTGACCTGGTCGCGTAGCTCGCCGATCACGATGGAAATCAGATGGTGCACGTTCTGGTAGCTTTCCAGGCGTTTGTGTTCGGCCACCCGCACGGTGCGCCCCCGGCAAATGCGGCCCAGGTCGTTTCTGAGCAGATCCACGATCATGGAAAGTTCCGCATCATCTTTGGGGCTGCTGCACAAATCCCGCCTCAGCTCTGCGTCCTCCTCCGGCGTCTTACCACGTTTCCGGGTGCCTTTGATGGGCCGGGTTTCGATGGTGGAACCCTGACGAAACAGGAACCGCTCCATGGACGTGGACAGGATCTGGTGGTCCCCGGCCTGAATGAAAGCATAGAAAGGGGCCGGGTTGAGCGCATAGAGATGTTCCCACAGGTTGAAGGGATCCCCTTCAAGAGGGAAGCCGAAACGCTGCGACAGGTTTACCTGGTAGACATCCCCGGCCCGGATGTATTGACGAACCCGCTTGACCGCTTCGATGTAGGCGTCATGGGTGAAATTGCTGGCGAGCGGCCCCAGTCGCAAGGCGGGCGCGGGTGTCGGCTGTCCTGATGGGGTTTCCCTGTCCGCCCGCCAGCACCAGATGGTGCAGGGTTCCCTTCTCACGATCGTGGCTGAGCATCTGAGCTCGGGAAAAACAAAAAAATGTCCGGAAGGTTGCGATCATCGACCGCGGTTTGCGGCAGGCGTTCGATGCCGTTTTTCAGGTCGTAGGCGAAATAACCCACGGCCCCGCCACAAAAGGGCGGCAGCATGAAGGAATAAGATGGCCGCAGGGTCGCGAAAACCGCATCCAGATGAGCGAGTGGGTCACCGTGGAATTCCCGGTTCCCATGGCCGGTCTGGAGATGAATGGCGTGGCCTTTACTCCGGAAGATCACCAGGGGGTCCCAGGCCGCCAGGGAATACCGGCTACAATCCAGATGCCCACCGCTCAGGAGCACGGCACTGCAGGACTCACCGGCCAGCCCTCGCACCTGGTGCAGAAACGCCTCATCACTTACATCCGAGGCCACCAGCTCCATATGAGCTACATCAACCAATCTTCGCAGCGGTTCAGGAAGGGGCGCAATCATGGAGGGGCGCTCGTGGGATGGGTTCACTCAGGCTCGCTGTGGAAGAGGCGGCAGGACGTTCAGACCAGCCCATGCGAGGGAAACGATCATGGCGGGGAGACACCGGTGGCCGGCGTCTCTGCCAGTTCGGCTGCAACCTCAGAAAGTTGGCCACCAGCTCCCAACCGTATTCGGTCATGAAGGATTCCGGGTGGAACTGCACCCCACACAGAGGCCAGTGCGGATGCTGCAACCCCATGACCACGCCATCCTCGGCATGGGCCAGCGGAATCAATGCATCGGACCCCCTGATGACCTGCAAGGAATGATAGCGAGCCACCGTGAAGGGAGACGGAATGCCGGCGAAGATCCCCCGGCCCTGATGGAATGCCTGGGAACGTTTGCCGTGGCGAGGTTCCGGCGCCAGATCGGTGATCCCGCCGAAGACTTCATTGATGGCCTGCATCCCCAGGCAGACCCCGAGGATCGGTACACGAGCCGCGAAGTGTGCGATGACCGCCTTGCTGATTCCGGCGTGGGCCGGGTCCCTGGGCCCTGGAGAAATGCAGATCCAATCAGGACGGCGTGCTTCGATGCCTTCCAAACTGATCTGGTCGTGGCGGTAGACCTCCACATCCAGGTCGAATTCATAGAAAAGCTGTGCCAAGTTGTAGGTAAACGAATCGTAATTGTCGATCATGACCAGCCGCATGGTCGTCCCCCAATAAAAAAAGCCACCCCAACCTCGCGAGTCGGGATGGCTTGAGCCTGACATAACTCGTTACTTCTGTTTGGCAGAAGCATGCGCTCATGTCAAGGCAAATGAGGGACGGCGCACTGTGTCGCCGGAGTTGCAAAAAAATCCCCCTGCCTGGCAGGGGGAGGAAAGAGGTTTGAGGCGATGTTGACTCGAACCATTTCCCCTATCAGCCAATGGGGGAGGGGGTTGAGTGCCCCCCTCGCCCGATTCCTCACTCCAAGGAAAGGAGCAAGGAAAACCGCATTGCAGGGCCCTAAAGAGCAGCCCCACAGGCGGGTTTACGCGGCCTCTTGCTGAATTGCGGGTTGCGGCCACGGACACCAGGTGTCTTGTTCGATGCGAACCACCGCGGGTTCAGCCACACTTTCAGCTTCGGCGCACACGCGGAGTTCCGGTTTGAGGGTCAGGAAATGGAGCGAAATGGCCATCACCGGAAGTGCGGCCAGGATTCCGATCACGGGAAGAAACGTGCTCCCCAGTACGATGAGCATCAGCCCAATGACCAAGAACACCATTGCTACCACCACTCCCGCTGCCCTATCCATCAAGCTGCATCGTTTTTCCATGACCGTTCCTCCTATGTCAGACCCTCGGTGGGGGCGTACTGTGTGTGGTATTCGCACTTATGAAATAAGCAAACATCATACCAGTCCCGCCAAGGGACCCAGGAAAAACGATATAATATGGATATTAATGGAAATTCAGATTCTGTCCGCCGTCAAGGAGCTTTCCCATGCGCACAAAGGGCTGACTTCCTGTCCCATTGTCGGACACTCCGGCGATATGGCCTTATCTTCTATAACTATCGAGCTGTTGGAATGTCCCAAAACAAGACAGCCTTTCTCAATTGGGACATCGGCAATTCGGGGAAGAGTTACGGCAGGAGTTGGTATTGTTCCAGTTTGCGGTAAAGGGTGCTGCGGCTGATCTTGAGCCGCCGGGCGGCTTCAATCTTGTTTCCCTGACACTGTTTGAGCACTCGGCGCAGGTGTTCCTTTTCCAGGTCCGCCATGGTTTCTCCGCCAGAAGGGTGGGTGGTGCTCTTTTCCCGCAGGTAGGCGGGCAGGTCATCCACTTCGATATGCTCCCCTCTAGCCAGGATGACGGCGTGCTCCATTGCATTTTCCAATTCCCGAATATTACCCGGCCAAGGATAGTTCATGAGGATCCTCATCACCTCAGGTTTGATCTCTTCGATTTTCTTGCCGGAATGGTCGCTGAAGTGCTGCAGGAAATGGCCGGCCAACAGCGGCAGGTCCGACATTCGTTCCCGGAGAGGCGGCATCACGATGGGAACGACATGCAACCGATAGTAAAGATCTTCCCGGAAACCACCCCGGTCCATTTCCTGACGAAGGTTTTTAGAGGTGGCCGCCAGCACGCGCACATCCACCTTGGTGCTGGTTTCGCTCCCGATCCTCTGAAATTCCCTGAACTGCAACACCCGCAGCAGCTTTACCTGGGCCGCCGGTGGGATTTCCCCGATTTCATCCAGGAAGATCGTTCCACCATGGGCCATTTCAAAACTCCCCTTTCGGGCATGGATAGCTCCTGTGAACGCTCCCTTTTCGTGGCCGAACAATTCACTTTCCAAAAGCGTCTGGGGAAAAGCGGCACAGTTGATGACAACAAATGGTTCGTTCCGTCGCCTGCTGAGTTCATGAATGCGCCGCGCTGCCAATTCCTTGCCGGTGCCGCTTTCCCCCTGGATCAAGACGGTGGCGTCTGAATCGGCGATACGGCCGATGAGATCATAGATCCGGAGCATGTTCGGGTGCTTGCCGAGCAGCCCACCGAACTGTTCCCGGACATCAACGATCTGGCGCAGGGCCTGCACCTCCTCTTCATGGCTTACCGCCCGCCGGATGGCACCAACCGCCTGGGCCACCAACAGGGAAACCAGACGGAGCGCATCGTTGTCCCCACTGAGTGAAGCCTCAAGCACCACAACACCGACCGACAGTTCCCCCTGCCGAATGATCGGAACCACCAACGGTCCAGCGTCCTGCCCAGCCCGGTGGACTCTTAGCTGCCGGCGTTCCGGTTCCGTCAGCAGCCGCGGCTGATCCAGTTCCGCCAGACCGGCAATAAGGTCCTCGCTCACATCGAGTGCCTCAGTGCGAAGACGGTCATCGATCATAGCCGTTCTCCGCGTGTCGAACACCAGCAGGGCATGGCACCGAACCCCGATGATGGCTTCGAGACGGTCCTTGAGCAACGCCGTCACTTCGCCCAAGGAAGCCTTATCACCTACTGCCTGGCTGATTTCATAAAGGGTCTCCATTTGGTGGCAGGACCGGGCCAGGTCCGCCGTAGCCGCCTCAACCCTGGCTTCCAGATTGCCGGTGTAGTCCGCCACCTGTTTTTTCAAAGCGATCTTTTCCTGGGCACGCCGCAGGGCCACTTCCAGAGCCTGCGTCTGGACGGGTTTGTTGATGAAATCGGAAGCATCCGACTGCAGAGCGCGGATGGCCAACTCGATGTCCCCGTGCCCGGTGATGACGACCACTTCCACATTGGCATCGGCCTGTTTCAGTTGTTTGAGCACTTCCAAGCCGTCCATACCCGGCATGCGGATGTCAGTCAGGACGATGGCGGGGCGTTCCTGCTGGAAGATCTCCAGACCCTTTTCCCCGCTATCGGCGGTGAACACCGTATGCCCAAAAGCCCCGAGGAGCAGCCGCAGCATGTTCAAGGTGCTGGGCTCGTCATCGATCACCAGGATCCTTTGTGCTTTGGTTGTTTCAACCATGGTCGTCCTCTAGCAATGCCCGCGGAAAGCTCAATGTGAAGGTGGTCCCGACCCCTTCGGCGGTCTCGAAATCAATGCTGCCATCATAGTCCCTGACAATGCCATAGCTGATGGAAAGCCCCAGACCGGTCCCCTTGCCGACTTCCTTGGTGGTAAAGAAGGGTTCGAAAATCCGGTCTTGGACCTTCTGCGAAATCCCCACGCCGGTATCGGCCACTGTCACCACGACCCGGTCGTTTTCCAGGTAGGACCGGAGCGTCAAGACACCAGAACCGGCTGCCATCCCCCCTCCACCCCGGGCTTCCATGGCGTCTCGAGCGTTGTTCACCAGATTCACCAACACCTGTTCGATGCGATTTTCGTCCGCCAATACGGGGGGCAGAGTATCATCGAGATCGATGATCACCTCGATGCCATGGACCTTGAGTTGCTGGCCCAGAAGGGTGAACACCCCCCGGATGGCTCGGTTGACATCGATCTTTTGCTTGCTGACCATGCTCTTGCGGCCAAATTCTCGCAGGTGGTCGATGATCGCCGCCGCCCGATCCACCGATTTGCTGATTTCCGCAGCCACTTCTTGGAACTGCGTTTCAGGAATGGGGCGCCCCTGTTCCGTCATGGTGAGCAGAAACTCGCTTCCCAGCTTGATGGCATTGAGCGGCTGGTTCAGTTCATGAGCGACCCCCGTAGACATCTCTCCCAGAGTAGCCATCTTGCCGGCCTGGATCAGTTTGGTTTCGGTTTCGACGATGTCCGAAATGTCGGTGGTGGTTACGATGACACCGGCCTTTCCGATATAGTCCCAGCTGCAAAAGTAGATGTTCACCCAGAACGGTTCGCCATCCCGGCGCCGGTGGCAGATCCTGGGGATCAACGAACATGGTGCGGGATTTTCCCGCAATCCCCCAAAAGCCGCCATGATCCGCTGCGAATCCTGGGGCAAACCCAGTTCCGTGAACTTCATCCTCAACAGGATATTCCTCGTATAGCCGTAGTTCTCAGCAGCTCTGTCGTTGACATCCAGGATGGCGCAGGAATCCAGGCCCACCACGAAAACCGGGTTGGGGTCAACATTGAACAACAGCCGGTACCTCTGTTCGCTATGCCGAAGTTCCTGTTCCGAACCTTTTAAGCGCTGCGACATGTGGTTGAAGGCATCGGCCAACTGCACGATTTCATCGCCCACCTGACTCTTGAAGACCGCACACTTTCGACATTCTTTTAGTTTGTCAGGAAATCGACGGGTCTGACCGGTCACGCAGCAGGTATCATCCACAAACCAACACCGCAATGCCTTCTTACCGTAGGCAGGGCATTCGGTCTTGCCGCATTGGGAGTGATCCCAGCATGGCTCCCGATCCCCCAGAAGAATAGAGGTGTCCAGGTTTCCCAGGCTGATTTCCCCCGCAACCTTGGTGAGCAATGTGATCGGCCTGGTGACCACTCGGGATAGGTACATGGCAAACATCAGACTCACTACCGTAACAAACGCCATGAACCCCAGATGATAAAGGTTTAACTGGCGGATAACAGTGTGGATGTGGCGTTTGTCGATGCCGACACGAATCGTGCCGATCTGGTATATCCCTTCATGCACCGGCGCAACAATATCGCTGACCTCCCCCGGCGATCCATGAGCGACGGCAGCGAGACCATGCTTGATCTGACCGTCTGCAACCTGGAAGACCCGGGGATCGATATCGGGGACCTGACCGACAAAGGTGTGGGTCAACAAGCGATCCTCATGGTCACCCACCACGATGTAGGCGATGCTCTTCTCTAACTGCTTCTCATCGAAGAGCGAGATGGTAAGGGCGTCGATGTCGCGAGTGAGGATGAAAGTCCTGGTGCTTTCCACCAGGCGGCGAACCACGGCCGCACCGCGGTTTTCCATCTCCTGGGTGAGATGGGGAAGAATGATGAAACGGATGAGGAGTCCCATGGTCCCCCCCACAAAGATGACCATGGCCATCATGAAGATAAGTAATTTATTTTGATAATTCAAGCGGTTGTAGAGATTCAAGGGAAGTCCCTTCGACCATGTGCTTCACACGAGCACCCAGTGGCCTCCCACCCTCGATGGCATCGGTGAGATGGTATGAGGAGAGTCAAACCTCTCTTGGTCCACCCCACACCGTTGTTTGCGGAACGAGCAGCAGATCCCCAATCATCTCCGACTAGCGGCCGCGTGTGGAGTTTGACCGGCAGGGGTCAACCTCGGCCCAGTCATTGATCAAAATCAGCTTGCCGCTTTTCACCAGGGTCGGGTAGACCTGATCCAGCCCCTGGTGGTCCTCCTTACTGAAATTGATGTTGGCTCCAATTCCAGGAGAATAGAAATCCATTTGCTCGAAGGCCTCAATGAGCTTTTCCCGGTCCACTTCCCTGCCGACCCGCCGCAATGCCTGCACCAGCACCTTGGCATTGACGAAACCTTCGAAACCCACAAAGTTCGGCTGCTCATCGGGAAAATACCGCTTCAGCAGGCTGGTGTATTCCTCCGCGGCGGGAAGCAGCGCAGTTTCCCAAGGAGGCGGCACCACCTGGGTGATGATCACGTCTCTCAGCCTCCGCTCCGAGTCTTTTCACCAGCTCCTCCGGCCCCACGAATGAAACGTTGTGGAATACCGTGCAGGGCTGGCGCTTCCTGGCCAGCTGGATAAACTTCGCGCAGGGCCCGTAGGTGCCGATCATGACAATGGCCTCAGGGGGAGCTTCTAGGATGCTTTCGATGGCCGCCTCAACATCCATGCTGCCCCGTTGGTAGGCTCCCGTGGCCACGGGTTCCATGCCATATTTGCGCAAGGCCAAGCGAGTCCCTTCCAGGCCGTCGTGGCCATACTCGTCGTCTTGATAGAAAACCGCAATTTTTGTCAGTTTCTTGTCCGTCACCAGGTGTTCCACGACCTTTTCGATTTCCTGATGGTAGGAGGCCCTGATGTTGATGATGTAGCGTTGAAAGGGCTCGCGCAGGACAGTGGCCCCGGTGAGCAGCCCAATGACGGGAATCTGGGCTTCCCGCACCATGGGAATGATCCGTGAGGCCGTGGGCGTGCCGACAAGGCCGGTGAGGGCGAATACTTTGTCTTCGTACACTAGTTTCCGCGTGTTCGCCTCACAGCGCGGCGGATCGTAATCGTCATCGTAGACGATGAGTTTGATGCGGCGCCCGTGCACCCCTCCCTTTTCGTTGATGTGATTCAGGTAGGCCAACGTTCCGTGGATGGTTTGGATACCCAGAAACGAGGCATGCCCACTCAAAGGGCACAGAAGAACCGAGCACGATCTCCGTGGGCGTGACTCCGGGGACGGAACGTTCCCGTTTGATCTGTTCCCAGTTGGTGAGAAGCACGAAGCGGCCATCGCGCACCTGAGTGAAATAGACATGCTGGAGACCTTGATGATTTGTGGGGCTGTAGTCGAGGGCACTGGCAATGCCGAGAGCATATTGGCGGATGCCTTCGATGGCATCGATGAGTTTCTCACGCGTCAAGTCTCGGCCGGCTCGCTTCAAACCCTCAACCAACACCACCGCGTTGATGAATCCTTCAAAGCCGACGAAATTGGGGTGGTCATCAGGAAAGTAGCGCGCCAACAAACGGTTATATTGCTCAGCGGCGGGAAGCAGAGCCGTTTCCCATGGGGGTGGCACCACCTGGGTGACGATTACCCCCTCGGCATCTGGACCTAACCTCTCCACCAGTTCTTCGGCACCAACAAAGGAAATGTTGTGGAATACCAATCCATGCTTGCGCTCCTTGACCATTTTGATGAATTTGGCACAGGGCCCGTAGGTGCCTATCATGATGACGGCCTCGGCATCGGAAGCCGAGATCCTCTCGACCGCGTCTTCCACGTCGAGGGTGCCGCGCACATAGCTGGCCTGGGCTACAGGCCGCAGATCATACTTCTTCAGCGCCAATTCGGCGCCGGTTAAGCCATCGAAACCGAACTCGTCGTACTGGTAGAAGACCGCGACTTTGGTAATGCCGAGGTCTTCGACGAAGTGCCGTACCAGTTCCCCGGTTTCTTCGTAGTATGAGGCACGGATGTTGATGATGTATCGCTGAAAGGGTGTTCGAAAGGCGCTGGCGCCGGTGAACAGGCCAACGAGAGGGATCTTCGCTTCCTGGACCAGCGGGATGATCTTGACTGCCGTGGGTGTGCCTACGTAGCAGGTGAGGGCGAAAACCTTGTCCTGATTGATCAGCTTCTGGGTGTTGATCACGCAACGAGCGGGATCATAGGCGTCATCGTAGACGACCAGCCTGATGCGGCGGCCGTTGACGCCCCCCTGCTCATTGATGTAGTTGAGATAGGCACGGGCCCCATGATAGGTTTGGGTACCCAGAAACGACGCATGTCCACTCAGAGCACAGGAAGAACCAATGACGATGTGCTCGTCGGTTACACCTATATCCTGGCTCTCGCTGGAACCTTGATCCGACCTGCCCTTGCAGCCGGCGGTGCACACCAACAAAGCCAGGGCCAGAAAGGCGATCAGTAACCGCCCGACCGTGGAAGACCCAGGAGTATCCACCCTTTTCTCCCTTCATCAAGACAATACTTTGGCTGCCTCTCTTGGGAACCCGCTTGGCACGCAATCGTGATGTCGTGATCACTTATGGAAGATCAAATGAAGGGATGAAAGTCAAGAACCTCCTTGCTTCACATCGGAATGACGGCCGTAACAGGATAGCGCCCTGCAGTCCGCGTTCGGGGCTCGTGGCGCCCGTACGGCTTGGGGTGCGGTACGCGTCTCAATCGGACTCTGGCGGCATTGTCTTAAGCCACCTTTGCCCGGAAAGCATCGCTGACCGCCATGTTTTGCCTGAGTCCAACGGCATCGGGGCTCAAACCCATGGCCAGACCCATCAATTGCGGCAGGTAGAGCACGGACGTGGTCAAGACTTCCCCGCGCTGTTGCGACGCCTGCTTCTGGAAGCTATCCAGATTCATCTGGCACATGGGACAGACGGTGACGATGGCGTCAGCCCCTTGAGCCGCGGCTAGGAGGTCAACCACGGCCTTGAGCGCGACCTTTTTCTTGGTGGTCATGAGTCCGGCGGCGCAGCACTTGGCCCCCATGGACCAGGGGAAGACCTCCGCCCCAAGCGCCCGGATGAGGGCCTCCATGGATCGGGGCTGCTCGGGGTCGTCATAGCTGCCGTACGGCCGAAGTGCCTGGCAGCCATAGTAGGGTGCGATGCGTAAGCCGCTGAGGGGTTTGGTGATCTTCCCCCGCAGGCCCTGGGCACCGATGTCGTTGGCCAGGACATCGAGGAGATGTCGTGCCTTGAATTCCCCTGATAGCTCAGGCCTTCCTCGCCGAGAACCTGGTTGATCCGATCGGCCAAGCCAGCATCCCGTTGCACATGGTCTTCCACTTTGCGCAGATTGAGGTAACAGGCACTGCAGGGAATGACGAAGTCAGCTTTATTGTCCATCTGCCGTGCCAAGGCCAGATTGCGTGCCGGCAAGACCATGGAGAGCAAATAGCTGATGGGTTCGGCAGCGCTCGCTCCACAGCAAGTCCAGTCCTTCACTTCCAGAAGTTCGGCCCCCAGCGCCGCCATCACCGCCCGGGTAGCCTGGTCGTATTCCATGGCGGTACCTTCCAGCGAGCAACCCTGATAGTAGAAGTATTTCATGGGTTGGCCTCCACTTCTCGCGTCTTTCGAAAGAGGGCATCCAGTTTCCCCGCGCCAAAGAACTGCGGTATTTGAGGATGGAGCTTGCCTTTCAACAGGAGCTTGATACCCAAGGAGCTAAACTGAATCGGTTTGACGGGATTCTTGAGCGCCATGAAATATCGGGCCATCATCTCGGTTTCCCGCACCCGGCCGTAACGGCGCACGCTGTCCAGAAACGACTGATAGAACTTGATGCTGGCGGATTCATCAAGGTAACCTTCGGCCACGGCGGTGCGTTTCAATGCCCCGATGGTCTCGGTCAGGGGCAGTCCGCGCGGACAGCGCAAAGTGCAATAGTAGCAGGTGGAACATAACCAGAAGGTCTTACTGCGGAACAGCTCGGCTTTGTCATCCAGCTGCACCAGCCGCCACATCTGGCGGGGTGTGTAGTCCATGGCGTGGGCGTTGACACAGGATCCCGTGCAGGTGCCGCATTGCATGCAGGCCTGCATAGTTTCCCGGATGTTTTGCCAGGGACCGCCGGCCTCGCCTGGATCATGAGTTGTGGAGCCTGTTTGGGTTTCGCTTGTCATGGGGATACCTCCCGTTTCAGCACAATCAACTCACCGCCAGGGCTGCATCGATGGCGGCCATCACCTGCCGGTTTCCGAAACCACGCAATTCGGAAGCGCTGTTGCGGCACACGGCGGCGCACGATCCGCAGCCCTGGCACATGAGCTCATCCACCATCACGCGCGACTCTTCCTCATCCACCCAGCGGGCGCCGTAGGGACAAGCGTCAACGCATTGGTAGCAGAGCACACACAGGCTGTGGTGGACTTCGGCCACCGTGTAACCGGTGGTCAATTCCTTCTGGCTGATGATGCGAAGCGCCCGCTGCGCCGCCGCTTCCGCCATGGCGATGGATTCGCTCACCGAGCGCGGCGAGTGGGCGATGCCGCAGACAAACACCCCTTCCTTGATGAAATCCACCGGTCGCCATTTGGATTCGGCTTCCTGGAAGAAGCCATCTTGGTTGAGTTCCACACCGAACATCCAGGCCAGGTTTTGATGGGCGGCGGGGACAATACCGGTACTGAGCACCAGCAGGTCAGGTCGGAACTGCAGATCGCGACTCAAAATGGGATCGGCCGCGGTAACCGTGGGATGACCATCGTCGACCGTCACTCGCGGCTTGGCGCCGGGCTGATATTGGATGAAGATTACCCCTGCCTGCCGGGCCTTGGTATATTCGCTTTCCAGAAAACCGTAAGCCATCAAGTCACGATAGAATATGTACACATCGATTTCGGGGTTTTGTTCCTTGAGATGGAGGGCGTTTTTGAGGGCGCTCAGGCAGCAAATGCGGCTGCAGTAGTTGCGCGGCTCCTCGCGGGAACCCACGCACTGGATCATAGCCACCACACCCAGGTCTGTGGGCTTGATCAGGCCCTGCTGGAGTTTGCTTTCCAGCTCATGTTGGGTCAAGATGGCATCACTTTGACCATAGCCGTATTCGCTGGGTCGGGCTTCCTGACCGCCGGTGGCAATGACCGTAACGCCGTGTTCCAGGGATTCCCCCACACCTTCCGCGGTTTCCACCGTGGTCATGAACTGCCCCGGACGGCCGGTAGCGGCCATCACCCGAGCGTTCTTGAAGATCCGCACCTTGGGATGTTTCTCGACGCGGGTGATGGTCTTTTCCAGGAGTTCCTGGGGTGAATCACCGCTGAGGGTTCGAAAGATGCTACGCAGATTACCGCCCAGCTCGTCCGATTGCTCCACCAGGTCTACCTCGTAGCCGTGATCGGCAATGGCCAGGGCCGCCGTCATGCCGGCAATGCCGCCCCCAACCACCAGGGCTCGCTGGGTAATCGGAACGGTCGCCGGCAGCATCGGTTCCATCCCCTGCAGACGCCCTACCGCCATGGCTAGACGAGCACTCATGTCGCGATGAAGCGATGCGCCGCTCACTTCCCCCCCGGGGAGCAGCATCGAGCGGATGTCCACCACCTCCATCAGGGCCGGGTTCAGTTCGATCGCCTGGCCCAGCTCCCGGAGTCTACGGCCAAACACGTAGGGCACGCAGGCACCGATCAGTACCCGATTGGCGCCACCAGTCCGCAAGGCTTGCGTTAGTTGCTCCCACCCTTCACGGGTGCACATCTGTTCCACAAACACCACCTGACGGGAACCACCCCAGAGATTGACGGCAGCCGCCAATCGTTCCTGATCCAGCACCGTCGGCAGGGCTTCGCCACACTGACACAGAGCTACCACCACTCGGGGAGGCTCTCGCGTAACATCACGAAAAGCTGCGGTAGGTGCTTCCTCGCCGGCAGGTATCTGGCCCAGTCCGCCGCCCTTGGCGTGCATCAGGCGTGATGCGGAACACGCCGCGGAACTGGCTTGAATGACCGATTCGGATATGTCGCGCAGTCCCGAAAAGGAACCTCCCACCAGGATTCCCGGCTGACTGGTGAGGCACTGGGAAAACCCCTGGGTCTGACAAAATCCCCAGGGATTGAGGCTAACACCGGTCATCTCAGCCAGCGCAGCGGTGCCTTCGGGTGGCCGCTGGCCGGTGGCCAGCACCACCAGATCGAAGGATTCGTCGTGCATACGGCCTTGGATGTCGGTGTAGCCAATGCGGAGCCCCCCCTCGGCAACGTCCGGCTCCACCGAATGCGCCCGACTTCGCACAAAGCGGATGCCGCACTCCTGCTCGGCCCGGTCGCGGTAACGCTGAAAATCCTTCCCGAAGGTCCGCATGTCCATGTAGAAGATGGCGGTCTCCACCGCCCCGCCGGAGTGTTCCTTGGCCAGGACGGCTTCCTTGATGGCGAACATGCAACAGATGGACGAACAATAATCGGCATCGAGCTTCACATTGCGGGAGCCGACACACTGAAGCCAGGCGATCCGGCTGATTTCCTTGCCATCACTGGGTCGCACCAGCTTCCCCTGAGTTGGCCCGCTGGCGCTGACCAATCGCTCGAATTCGGTACTGGTTACGACATTGGGATATTCCCGGTAACCGGTAGTGTCCGCCAGGAGGGACGGATCGAAGGAGGAAAAACCAGCGCTGAGGATGATGGCGCCGACTTCCAGTTGGCGTTCACCGATGCGCTCATGTCTTTCATAAATCTGTCCGACCATGGCCACTAAGGCTTCCGGGTCGAAGGGTTTCATCAGGTATTCATGGGCGCCGATCTTCATGGCTTCCACGGCGGTTTCCACGGTGGCGTAAGCCGTCATCATCACCACCTGGATTTCCGGGCGCATCTCCTTGGCCCGCTTGAGCACCTCCACACCGTCCATCCCGGGCATCTTGATATCCAGCAACATCAGCGGGTAGGCCTGAGCCGTCAGCATTTCCAGGGCCTGGAGACCGGATTCCGCCATGTCGACGCTGAAACCTTCCACCTCGAGCCATTCCTTGAGGGAATTGCGGACGATCAGTTCATCGTCCACCACCAGGATGCGGAAACCCCGGCGCCGCTCGGTGCCAAAGTCGATGGCCCGGGTCGGACAAACCGGTACACAGGCGCCGCAACGGGTGCAGGCGGCCAGATCCACCACGTAATGGTTGGGCAGGTTGTGCGGAGTGGGTAGATAGACGGCTTTGCGCTGCAGCAGCCCGGCGTTGAATTCGTCCGAAACTTCCACCGGACACACCCGGGCACACTCGCCACAACCGATACAGCGATCGACATCCACCACCTGCGGCTGCTGTTTCAGGCTGACCTGGAACTTGCCGGGTTCGCCCTCGACACCGACCAGTTCAGTGCCCAGGAGAATGTCGATGTTGTCATGGAAGAGTCCGCGGCGCAGGCAGTACTGGGAAGAAGCATCCCGCTCCACCAGAGGCAGCATCTTGCACATGCCGCAGTGATCGCTGGGAAACTGATAGTCCAGCTGCGCCAGGGTGCCGCCAATGTGCTGGGCCCGGTCGATCAAAGTCACACCGTAGCCCAGCTCGGCCAGATCCAGCGCCGATCGAATCCCGCTGATTCCGGCGCCCACCACCAATGCCGCACCAATCTTCTTCTGCATGGCATCAACCCCTAGTCCTTGCCGCCGGTGAGTTCCGTGAATTCCCCTTCACGAAACACCGACAGTGGCGGTTCATCCTCGATGCTTCGTCCGGGGTCATACTGGAAGGCCCGCTGGGTATGGCCGGCAATGGTCCGGAACAGTTCCATGACCGGGACGTTGTTGGGGCAGGCGTTGGAACACTGCCCACAGCCGATGCAGGCGGTGCTCATGTGGACCAGCCGGGTGAGGTGAAAAAACACGGTGTCGGTGGGCATCTTGATCAGCCCTTTGCGCTTGGCCCAGCGCAAGTACTGGTCCGGATCGTGTTCAAAGACGTTGGTGAGAAACACGCACTCCTTGCAGTAACACACCGGACAAGCCACTCGGCAATTGTAGCAATTGACGCAATTGGCCAGATAGGCGTTGAGTTTTTCCAGGCTGGAGGTGACCTCGCTGGTTTCCGCGAACATCTGGTCCCGATAGGCCGTCCGCTGGTTGAGCAATCCGGCCACGGCCGCCGCCCGCTCGGCGGGCTCGGTGGCCGGCGACAGCTCCAAATGCATCAGCAGCGCCTCTCCCGGGGGGTGCCGGTCTGAACCAGCAGTTGCCGGTTGATGTCGACTCCCAAGCAGCCCGATCTGGATGTCGGCATTGTCGGGAAGGAAATGGTCACAGGCCTGGCAGGCCGTGGCCAGATCAAAACCATCACCGGCCGCGCCTTCACCGGCCAGCATCCGCTGCTGAAAACGCAGAGTCGAAGCCGGGCCGTCGCCGTTGACGAAACGACCATAGTCCACGTTGCGATAGGCCCCCAGACAGTCCGTGCCGATGAGCAGGACGTCATCCAGGCTCCCCTGTTTGAGCTTGACCAGTTCGATGAAGGCCCGCATCTCACAGGGTCGCAGCACGGCAGCTATCATTCCACCGGTGGATCGACGCGTCAGCCTGGAAACCATGCGGGCGGCATTCATGGGAAAGGCCGGTGCCAATGGATCAACCCCGGTCGAGTTTGTCGGGGTCGGTCACCAGAGTCGGCATGACCGATGCTTTCATGGGCAGGTGCTGAGGAACCAGCAGGGCACTGATCTGACCTGAGCCAAGCAGCGTCGCGAAAAAGTCCTGTAGCGCAGCGAGCGGGCCATCCTCCTTGACATCGATTTTCGCCGTTGGCGCCATGGATTACCTCCAACCTCTCACGTGTTTGAATGGGCTCACTTCCTGCCTACAGCACCATCTGCCGCCGTGCCTCGCTCGGTCCCAGGGCCTTGACCTCGCTCACCATCTCCCGGATGCGTCGCGGCAAAGACATTGCCCTCGCTGGCCCCGATCCAGGTGAGCCGCACCCGGCCATCATCGAAGCCGAAACGGGGCAGGATTTCCTTGAGCAGCTTCACTCGGCGACGCGCCTTGAGGTTGCCGTTGATGTAGTGGCAATCCCCGGGATGGCAGCCGCTGATGAGAACCGCGTCAGCCCCTTCCAGAAGCGCTTTGATGACGTATTTGGGATCCACCATGCCGGTGCACATCATGCGGATCAGACGCACGTTGTGGGGATAGCTCAGCCGCGACGTCCCGGCCAGATCCGCCGCCGTGTAGGTGCACCAGTTGCACACGAACGCGATGATCGTCGGCTCATAACCTTCCATGCATGACCTCCGTGGTTCTTAGCTTGTAGCATGGTTCACACCACTGCTTCCAAAATCCCTTCCAGTTCGGCAAAGACCTGCCTGGCGCCGAAATGGCGGATACCCGCGGCTCCGCTGGGGCAGAACCCGGCGCAACTGCCGCAGCCCTTGCACAGCGCTTCATTGACCACCGACACCCGGCGGCGTCGATCAAACTCGATGGCGGAATAGGGACAAAGCCCGATGCAGGTCTGGCAACCGGCGCAAACATCGGGATCGATCCAGGAGATGGTGGGCGAGATTTCCACCCGGCCGCGGGTCGCCAGCGCCAAAGCCTGGGCCGCGGCTCCCGATGCGTGGGATACGGTGTCCGGGATGTCCTTGGGCCCCTGACAGGTGCCCGCCAAAAATACCCCGTCGGTCGCGGTGGACATCGGTCCCAGCTTGGGGTGTTCTTCCAAAAAGAAACCGTCCGCCCCTTGATTGACACCGAAGATCCGGGACACATCGATGGTATCCTGGCGGGCTTCCATGGCGGTGCACAAGATCACCATGTCCACCGGGACCCGGATCGGTCGGCCCAGCAGGGTGTCTTCGCTGACGACGATCAGTTTCCCCTGCTCTTCGGGTTTGGTGGCCTGATCGGTGATTTCCGCGGGACGGCCGCGCAAGAAGGTGATCCCTTCCTCCTGGAGGCGACGATAGAATTCCTCGTAACCCTTCCCAAAGCAGCGCATGTCGATGTAAAAATTGTAAATCTTGGTATGGTGTCCGGCCTTTTCCTTGATGAGATGGCCGTATTTGAGGGCGTACATGCAACAGACCCGCGAACAATATTCGTGTGCATTGACATCGCGGCTCCCGACACAATGGATGATACCGACACTGGTCGGGAGGCCGGCCGTTTTTCATGACGATCTGCCCGCCGGTGGGACCGACCGCGTTGTTCAGACGTTCGAACTCAAGACCCGTGTAGACTTCCGGAAATCGACCGTAGCCGTATTGCTTCAGGGGGCTGGGATCGAAGGTGTCGAAGCCGGTGGCCAGGATGATATTGCCCACCTTGACCTGGATTTCTTCATCCACCATGCTGTGATCGATGGCCTGGCGTTCACAGACCCGGACACATTCGCCGCATTCGGAACAGATCCCGCAGTTGAGGCAGCGCGAGGCCTCCCGGAGGCCATCCGCTTCGGACAATCCCAGGGCTGCTTCGGCAAAGGAGCTGCGCGCTTCGGCGGCATCCCGATGAACCAGGTGGGCACGGTCAGTGGCGGCAATGCCGGCGGGGATTTCTCGCCAGTTGTCCCCGGGCGGAGCTTTTTGGGACAGCTCCTCGGCATAGGTCTCCAGGTCTTCCCCGTTGAGGAACCGGTGTATGGTTTCCGCCGCCCGGTGCCCCGCCGCCACGGCGTCAATGACCGTAGCCGGACCGCTCACCGCATCACCGCCGGCAAATACGTGCGGCAAAACGGTTTGCAGGGTGTCGGGATTGACCGTAAAGGTCCCCATTCGCCCCATCTGGAGCCCGCTGTCGGGGGCCCAGTCGGCGTCGATTTGTTGACCGATGGCGGGAATGACCACATCGCAGGGTATGACGAATTCCGAGTCGGGCACCGGCACCGGTCGGCGTCGGCCACTCTCATCGGCCGCCCCCAATTCGGTGCGGATGCACTCGAAGCCGCTCACTCGGCCATCCGTCGCCACCACCCGCACCGGAGCGGTCAGATAATGGATGACCACCCCTTCCGCCAGGGCACCTTCGATTTCCTCGGCATAGGCGGGCATTTCCTCGCGGCTGCGTCGATAAACCACGCTCACCTGGTCACAACCCAACCGCAGGGCGGTTCGGGCCGCATCGATGGCCACGTTGCCGCCGCCGACCACGACCACCTGGTCGCCCGGCGCCTGATGCTCAGCCCAGATTCACCTGCCGGAGAAATTCGACCGCATCCACCACCCCGGCCACATCGTCGGACCCGGCGATGCCAAGCTTCAACCCCCGGTGAGCGCCGATTCCGAGAAACACCGCCTGGAACCCGTCACGGGCCAAATCCTCAAGGGTGAAATCGGTCCCCAATCGCTGGCCGGTGCGGGTTTCGATCCCGAGACGCAGAGATATTGTTGATCTCGGCGTCGAGCACTTCGGGAGGCAGCCGATAGTCCGGGATCCCCACCCGCAACATACCTCCCAGTACCGGCAGGGCTTCAAACATCGTCACTTGATAGCCTTGCAGGCGCAAGTCATAGGCCACGGTCAGACCGGCTGGTCCGGAACCGATCACCGCTAACTTTTCCGGACGTTCTTCAATGCTGGGCATTGGCAGCTCGGTCAGATCCACGCGATCGGCGGCAAAACGTTTCAGATCGCGGATGGCCACCGGCGAATCGACTTCCAGGCGGCGGCAGCGGCTCTCGCACGGGTGCGGGCAGACCCGCCCGAGCACGCCCGGAAGCGGCAACCGTTCCATGATGAGCTGCACCGCTTCGCGGTACTTCCCCTGCCCGATGAGCTGCACATAGCCCTGAACATTGATCCCGGCCGGGCAGGTGGTCACACAGGGGGCCCGGTCCTTTTTTTCCACCGCAAAGGTGATGGGAACCGCCTGGGGGAAAAACCGATAGACCGCCTTGCGCATCCCCAGGCGCTCATCGAACTCGTTGGGCACCTCCACCGGGCAGGCCTCGGCACACAGGCCGCAGCCGGTGCAGCGGTCCTCCAGTACATAACGCGCCCGGCGGCGGATGGTGACGGTGTAAGTTGCCGACAAAACCGCTGACATCGGTCACTTCACTCAAGGTGAACAGCTCGATATTTTTTTCCTGGCTGATCGCCACGGTTTTGGGCGTCGAAATGCAGGCGGCACAGTCCAGGGTCGGGAAGGTCTTGTCGAACTGAACCATGTGGCCGCCAATGGAAGGTTGTTTCTCCACCAGGTAGACCCGGTGATCGGCCCGGGCAATATCCAGGGACGCCTGGATGCCGGCAATACCGGCACCAACCACCAGGACATCGGGATGCACCCTTGCTTCTCTGGCGTGCAACCGCTGGTGGTAGCTGACTCGCTGAATGGCTGCCGCTGCCAGAGTCTTGGCTTTGTGGGTGGCTTCGGCGACGTCTTCGGTCACCCAGGAGCAGTGCTCGCGAACACAGGCCATCTGGAACAGGTAGGGGTTGAGCCCGGCCCGTTGGCATGCCGCCTGGAAGGTCTTTTCATGCAGGCGGGGCGAACAGGAAGCCACCACCACCCGGTTCAACCCCAGCTCGCGGATATCCTTCTGAATCATTTCCTGGCCGGGGTCGGAGCACATGAACTTGTAGTCGCGAGCAACCGTCACATCCTTCAGACTCCGGGCGAAATGAACCACCTCGTCGGTTCGGACTTTGCCCGCGATATTGGTCCCGCAATGGCAAATGTAGAAACCAATCCGTCTAGACATGCTGCAACCTCACCGGATACGGGTTTTGTAAGCAACCTTGTCGTGATCAATGAAACTGACGGTACGTTCGAGTAATTGAATCATGTAGTATCGGTGGAAGCGTCTCACATCAGCTCGCGCAGCATGAAGGCACCCGAAGTTCAGCGCAAGAGAGGAACTGGTAGTGATGATGGTGCGCACACATTCTAATTCATCAAAACACAGCAATGCAAGGTACAAGTTCACTTCACGATGAGCTGTCATCTGAGCCCCATCTGGAGAGGTACCCCCACCTGATGGCGTTATGTTCATGTGGCCCCAACCTGTCTCCTCAAACCACAGGCTTCGGTGCCACTGCTGCCGATCGCCGTACGAGAGTTATTCAACCAGCATGCCACCAGCGCAGAATAGTTGCAACGGCAAGCTGTCTGTCAAGCGAGGAAGATCCTGAACGTAAGTTCAAGACATCCCCGTGGAGAATCGGTCCATTTCGCACCCAATTGCAGCCACATCCAGGAACCAAACGCATCCAGTTGGTGTTTGCCATTGGTGTTTGCCACGGACACGCCATTCCCTTGGACAGTCAGAACTTATGAAAAACAAGTGGCTTTAGGAAAAAACATTTCATCCTTTATGGTGGTGGTCCGTTTCTTGATAATTGCAGAAAGTGGCTACCGTGAAAAAAGCCGAAAACACCATTTGTTGTCATTCTGGCGGCAAGCCGGAATCCTCGAACCTTGATTACCTATAGTTCCCTGGACCCCGGCCTTCGCCGGGGTGACGATCGCTTGCGAGTGCATCCAGATTCGTCACCTGGGAGCACCTTCGACAAGGTGAGAATCAGCATCGAAAAACCTTCATGAGTGAATACGGCCATGTTTCAGAAGATCCCTTACATTCGCCAGAGTCTGACCCTCCAACTGATCCTCTGGGTTGGTTTGATCCTGCTGGGTAGTATCTCGATTTGGGCCTACATGAACATCAAATACCACGAGCGGACAGCCAGCCGTCACACCATCGACGAGGCCGACAGGCTGGGCAATACCATCCGGTTGGGCGCCCACTATGCCATGATGCTCAACTCGAGAGACGACATCAACCAGATCACCAACAATATCGGGCGACAGCCCGAGATCCGCAATATCCGGATCTTCAACAAGGCCGGGGAGATCAAGTTCTCCAGTGTTCGCGAGGAGGTCGGCAAGACCACCGATATCCGCGCGGAAGCTTGTGTCATTTGTCATCGGGATAGTCCTCCCCTGGAAATGGTGAGCTTGCCCGAGCGTCTTCGGGTACTGAATTCGTCAGATCACGGCAGACTTCTGGGAATCATCAGCCCGATTTACAACGAACCTGGCTGTGCGGAAGCCTCCTGCCACTACCATCCTGCCGGGAAGGTAGTCTTGGGGGCTTTGGACGTGGTGGTTTCCCTGGAGAAGATGGACTTGGAAATCGTCGCCCATGAAAAGCGTATGATCGCCCTGGCCATACTCATCTTTCTGGCCATTGCCACCATCATCAGCGTCTTCTTCTACAACTTCGTCAACCGTCCCATCCAGAAACTGATCGCGGCCACCCGTCTGATTGGCCAGGGGAAATACGACCATACCATCGACTGGGCCAGGGAGGATGAAATCGGCCAACTGGCGCTGGCGGTCCAACAAATGGGTCGCCAGATTGCTGAAAAAGAAGAAGAGCTCAACAAGCAACGCGACCAATACCAGAACCTGTTCGAGCAGGTCCCCTGCTACATAACGGTTCAAGACCGGGATTATCGAATCCTCACCTACAACCAGGAGACCGCCAGGCAGTTCAATCCTCAACCGGGCGAGTACTGCTACCGCACCTACAAGGGCCGGGAAGAGCGTTGTGAAGTCTGTCCGGTGGCACAAACCCTGGAGGATGGTGCCTGCCATACCGGCGAGGAAGTGGTCATCAACCGGGACGGCACGGAGACACACTGGTTTGTTTGCACCTCGCCGGTCCGACAATCGTCCGATGAAATTACGGCGGTGATGGAAATTAGCCTGGACATAACGGAATCGAAGCGGTTGGAAAAAGAAATCAGGAAATCGGAAAACAAATACCAAAGTATTTTCAACAACATTCCCAACGCGGTGTTCGTTGTGGATGCGGGTACCCTGGAAATCCTGGACTGCAATGAGAGCGCTTCGGCCCACTATGGCTTCAACCGAAACGAGTTGGTAGGTCAGACTTTCTTGAGTTTTTTCGAGGAAGGCGAGCGCACCGGCTACATGAAGAGACTCAAGAGCGCCACCGTCTTGAGCCAGGTGCGGCAATTTACCAGTAAGGGTCAGATTTTCGTCAACATCCACACATCTCCTTCGGAATACCTGGGACGCGACGCTCTACTGGTGGTAGCCAGCGATATCACCCAGAGACTCATGGCCGAACAGCAGTTGATTCAAGCCAGCAAAATGGCAACCTTGGGGGAGATGTCGGCCGGTGTTGCCCATGAGCTCAACCAGCCCCTTTCCGTAATCAAGACCGCCAGCAACTTCATCCTGAAAAAGGTCAGGAAGAGCGAGCCCATCGCCCCGGAGATTCTGCGGACCATGGCCCAGGAAATGGATCATTATGTCGATCGAGCGGCCAAAATCATTAATCATCTCAGGGAATTCGGCCGTAAAGCGGAAGTCACCAAGGAGCCGGTGCAGGTCAACGAGGCGCTCAGCAAGGCCCACGAGATGTTCGACCAACAGTTGAAGCTGCGCGAAATCCGGGTGATCAAGGAACTTCAAGAAGACCTTCCACCGGTACTGGCAGACTCCAACCGCCTGGAGCAAGTGTTCATCAACCTGCTCATCAACGCCCGGGATGCCATTGAGGAAAAGGACGAACGTGCCGGCAGCCGGGACGCGCACAAGGAGATCCGGCTCAGGTCCTGTTTTGAAAATGGGATGGTGCTGATCGAAGTCGAGGATTCCGGAGTCGGCATCCCAGAGCTGGTGAAGGATAGGATCTTCGAACCCTTTTTCACCACCAAAAAGGTCGGACAGGGTACCGGGCTGGGGCTATCCATCAGTTATGGGATCGTGCAGGACTATGGGGGCACCATTGAAGTCGAAAGGGAGTGCACGACGGATCCAGGTTTGTCATCAAATTCCCGGGCATAGAGCCGACGCCGAGAGGGGGTGATGGGGAGGTACGGTGACCAGGGCTTTGCTCCCGGTCCGCGTCCCCTTCTCCCCTCCGGCAGCGACTCCCAGGAGATGGAGCATGAGTGTTCACCTCACGTGCAGAAGGAACGTTATGAACCACGCTTTCCCACTGCAACTGGGGCACACTGCCGATGATGTCTTCGACCAACTCACCACCGGTGGCGGCCAGTGGCATGCCCCGAACCTCGGTGATCATCGCCTCAAGCTTCCGCGCCTCCGCCCTGATCCAGGCAGCCGCCTCCTGTTCGAAGAGCAGGTTCTTGAGGTTCTGCCTCAGCCCGTGCGGCTCAAGAATCATCAGCCAGCCTTCCCCATAGGGGTCCTTCTTGGCCACGCTCGGGTTGGTCAAAGGCCTTGTGGTTCGTGGCCACCACCACTCCATCCATGGGAGCCAACATGGCCGCCGCTGTTTCCTTCACGTTCCAGGACCAACCCACTTCGGTCTGTTCCAGGTGAGAACCCAGTTTCGGCAGCTGGATCTGCGTCGGACAACCCAGGAGTCTCAAGGCAAAATCATCGATACCAAGGCGTACGAACCCGCCGTGTTCGAGACGCGCCCAGCTATGCCCGCGATGATAGTAATAGTTATCCGCCACGGCAAAGCCCGCGACTTTATTGGCGTGGACGGTGCCGGTAGACCCCGCCAGGTCGGCTTCATACAAGTACTGATCGAATTCACAGACCTTGCACCCATAGCCTCTGGCGCACAAGTGATACTGAACTCGACCGGTCAGCATGTGCCGACATTCCCTATCGTCGTGCTGGTCTTGGTTTTCATCGCCTTCCTCCCAGTCTGGACTGCCTCTCGGCCGATCTCCGATGGCACCGGCTCATGGCCTTGTCGAAAGGGCAGCTGAGGCAGTCGAAAGCGTTGTCGCAGAGTTTGAGAGTTGATGATCCCTGCCTTCATCCAGATGCACTGAGTGCTTTCCGTGATCGAAAGCCTGCGCGCCTCGCCGTTTCTTTTGCCTTTTGGTCTCGGCTTGTCATGGCTACCCCCTTGTTGGTTGGTTCGGTTCAACTCGGAGCATCTGGCGATGTTACTGTGAGGTTTCTTGCAACATCCGATCCCATGGTTCAACGGCTGCGGGAACGAATACCGTATTCGTAGCGATGCACACTCCGCAAAGAAGACTGCGGAAACGACCGTGAACGCGGCCATCCACGCAGGGTCTTTGACGGACCCTGTCTCGGCACTCGAGGAGGCTGATGGTCAGAAGCTGTTCTGAGTTTGCGCAACGATCTTGCGATATCGTCGTCTAAAGGCTATGCTGAAAAGTGACCATCCAAACCCCTTTGCATGTTCCATTGCTTGAACAGCGTTGTTGACCTACCCCGATTCGGCTTCTCCCTCGCTGGCTGCATTTGGCTTGGCTGTACAGATTCTAATCGCAGTGTTCAGAGTTTTAACACTCACCTGTCGCCGGTTGTTCGCCGATGGTGACCAGACAAGGTCATGAAAATTGCCGTCATCGGCGGCGGAAGCCGCTGCGAAGCCTTCCTGGAGATGCTGGATTCGATGCGTTTCCGCGGCTTCAAGGCCCGGATCGTCGCCGTTGCCGACCTCAACCCGGATGCCGTCGGCATGCAGACTGGCCCGCGCCAAAGGGATCTACCACCACCACGGACTGCATTGATTTTTTTGGCCTCAAGGACGTGGATCTGGTCATCGAGCTGACCGGCAACGAGGCTTTGCTCGAAGCCTTTCAGCGGCACAAGCCCAACCATGTGCGGGTGCTGGAGGCGACCATCTCCCGGCTCTTCAGCGACATCATCCGCTTCATGCAGGAGCATCTTGTCGACAAACAACAGTTGGAACTGGTCCGTGAAATTGTCAAGACCATCTTCTTCAGTATCCAGGACCGGGTGTTGGTCCTCCATCCCGAACATGAAGATCCTGGACGCCAACGATGCCATGCTCCAGTCAGTCGGGATCAAAAGGAAGATGTCCTCGGAGAAGCACTGCTACCAGGTGACCCACTGGCTGACCACTCCCTGCAACGAGAAGGGGCATCGATGCCCGTTGAAGGAAAGCCTCGCCAGCGGGAGCACGTCTCACGCCATTCATGAGCACTTCGATCGCAACAACGAGGCCAGGGCCTGTGAAGTCACCATTGTTCCCTTGAAAAACAAGAACGGCGAAATCGAGCTGCTCCTGGAAATCATGCGCGATATCACCGATGAACTGGAACGAAGAGTGGAGCACCGGACCCGCATCCTGACTCGACAATCTGGCCCGTCTGATCCACGAGGACAAGATGATCGCCCTGGGGAAGCTCGTGGCCTGTGCCGTGCACGAGATCAACAATCCCCTGTCGGGCATCCATGCTCTGGCGCGCCTGGTCTCCCAAGGACTCGAAGGCGGTCGGCCCAGCGATGAAGAACTGGAGCAGTACCGCTACTACCTGGACCTCATCGACACGGAGTCGGCCCGTTGTAGCGCCATTGTCTGCAATCTACTTTCCTTTGCCCGTCAGCAAAAGATGGAGCGGAGACTTTTAGCTCAATGACGTCGATCCACAAGGTGGTCTTGTTCTTTGCACATCAGATGAAGCTGCACAAGGTTGGTCTGACGCCTGGAGCTCGATGCCGGTCTTCCTCCCATGCTCGGCGATCCGGGGCAGATCCAGCAGTGCCTGGTCAACCTTCTGTTCAACGCCATGGAAGCCATGCCTGACGGCGGGCGGCTCACCATCCGCACCGCCTGGGAACAGGCCAAGAATCTGATCCGGCTCGAAGTCGAGGACACCGGGGTGGGGATTCCGCAAGAGCATGATTCCCCAAGTGTTCGAGCCTTTCTTCTCCACCAAGAATCAGGACAAGGGCGTCGGTCTGGGACTGTCGGTTGTTTATGGAATCATCAAGGAGCACCACGGATCGATCTTCGTCAAGAGCGAGGAAGGTAAAGGATCCAATTTCATCATTCGCTTCTTTCTCATGGAACCTTCGGAAACCCCCGAGGTTTGAACACATGTGAGTGAAAACCGTTGGAAACCGGCATGGCGCAATGGAAGCTGGCGGTGGCGAGGCACAGACCTGCCAAGCTCGTCTTCGAGGAGGTCCGGACATGGATTGTCAAGAGCGCAAGCACACACAGAGAGGGGGTAACTGCTGGCCATGGGACGCATCAAGATCCTGGTTGTCGACGATGAACTGATCGTCCGCGAATCGCTCATCGGCTGGCTCAAGAAGTCCGGTCACGACGTGGTCGGGCGCCGAAGGCGGCGTCAAGGCCTTGGCAATGCTGACCGAAAGAGAATACGACCTGGTCTTCCTTGACATCAAGATGCCCGATATGGGCGGCCTTGAAGTCCTGGAGCAGATCAAGGCCCAATATCCGCAAACCATGGTGGTGATGATCACCGCCTACGGTTCCGTGGAAACTGCCGTGGAAGCCATGAAGCAGGGTGCCAACGACTACCTGATGAAACCCTTTGAACCCGAAGACCTGGCTTTGCTCGTGGAGAAACTGCTCCAACAGAAGAAGATCCTCGATGAAAACATCATCCTGCGAGAGCAGGTGGCCGACGAGAATCCGCTGTGAGGACCTGATCGGGGCGCTCCCATGCATGCAGCAGCTGTTCGGGCTCATCGATGAGGTGGCCAGAGTCGATTCCCCGGTCCTGCTTCGAGGAGAAACCGGTACCGGCAAAGAGCTGGTGGCCAAGGCCATCCATGCCAAGAGCGGCCGCTGTTATGGGCCGTTCATTCCCATCAACTGTGGGGCATTCACCGAGACCCTGCTGGAAAGCGAGTTCTTCGGCCATGAAAGCGGCGCCTTCACAGGGGCCAGGCGGGCCAAGAAGGGTCGTCTCGAGATGGCCCACGGCGGAACCCTGTTCCTGGACGAGATCGGCGAGATCCCCTTGAAAATGCAGGTGGACCTGCTGCGGGTCCTGGAAGAAAAGAAGCCTTCATCGCGTGGGCGGCAACCAGGAGATCCCCGTGGACTTCCGGCTCATCTGCGCCACCCATCGCGATCTCGCCAAGGAGATCGATCGCGGCAATTTCCGGCAGGATTTCTATTATCGTCTCAACGTGATCGAAATCGAAGTCCCCCTCTTGCGTGATGCGGGATGGGGATATCCCCGTTGCTGGCTCAACATTTCCTGGAGCGGTTCCGAAGCGAGACCAACAAGCCGATCATGGGCATCCAACCGCAGGGCGTGGCACCTGCTTGAGAGCTACGACTGGCCCGGCAACGTGCGTGAACTGGAAAACGCCGTTGAACGGGCCGTCGTGCTGGCCAAAGGCAGCACTCTCAGCCGGGACGATTTTGCCTTTCTGTTTCGATCCGCTGGACAGGTTTTGCCCCAGTCCCTGAAAGAAAATGAGAAGCAGCATATCGAGCGGATCCTGAAGCTCTGCAAGGAAACATCTCAAGGGCAGCGGACATTCTCGAAATCAGCCGCGATCACGCTGCACAGCAAACTCAAGAGATACGGTCCGCAGTCCTCCGATCCTCAGCAGAACAGCCGGTGAAGGCACCCTCGGTGGGACCGATACTGCCCCTGGGCTTGGTGGAAATGGGGCGATTGGGTGAAGTCCCGGTTCGCGTCGTTGTGGCACATCTGCAAGCGATCCTGGGAATCCCGGTCGAGTCGATCGGCACCGTATCCATTCCTGCTGACGCTTTTCAGGAGCATCGGCACCAATTTGACGCAGGAATCATCCTGCAGCATTTGCTTCCCCTCGCCTCGCCCCAATATAGTCGAGTCCTGGCCCTGACCACGGTGGATCTGTGCAACCCAATCCTCACCTATGTTTATGGCGAAGCCGCCATAGGAGGAAAGGCCGCAATCGTCTCCAGTTTTCGCCTGCGAAACAATGAAGATGGTACCAAACCGCCACTGGATCGTTATTATGAGCGCTTGGCCAAAGTTGCCCTGCACGAAGTGGCACATACTCTGTCCCTATACCACTGTGAAACCCGAGAATGCCTGATGCGTTTCAGTGCGAAGATCGCCCATTTGGACGAACTGAATCCTTGCTTCTGCAGGCATTGCGAATTCACCCTGCAACAGAACCTCAGGCAGTTGCTGCATCCCTGAACCTCGGTTGGCATCCCTGCCCTGATCGTCTATGACAAGCGCCCGTTAACAAACCGGCATCCCTGTAGCGGCAACCCCTGGCTTACGGGAAGAGCATTCTGAACGGGGATACGGCAACTCGGGGACGGATCGGGTCATTTTGTCCACCCTCCCACAACCTGGCAAGGGAGATGAATGCACCCGATCAGGAAGTCTCCCAGACCCTACCCATTTTTCTCAACGATCA
Organism: uncultured delta proteobacterium; assembly: GCA_963802715.1. Classification (GTDB taxonomy): domain Bacteria; phylum Desulfobacterota; class Syntrophobacteria; order Syntrophobacterales; family Syntrophobacteraceae; genus CAWDJT01. The sequence continues at coordinate 8,869 of CAWDJT010000045.1, read as the reverse complement.
GAACCCGCGAGAAACACGTGAAGAGCGAAATAATGCTCGAATCTCAACGTAATGGTCCGTTTCTTGTAATCCTAATGGTTCTGTGTTGCCATGATAAATTCCGAGGAAGCAGGTTTGTCCAACAATTCCCCGTCGTTCGCGACGGGCAGCAGGGGGAGCCATGGATAAAGAAATGCCAAGGCTTGCCATCCCAGTATTTCGTTCCCGCGTCGCTCCCGTATTCAACTGGTGTTCCAAGATTCTCCTCTTGGAAGAACAGGCCACCAGCGGCGCGGCTGGCCAGGAAATTGTCCTGTTGAACATGAACGCCTTCGACCGGCTGCGCATCCTCAGAGCGGAAGGGGTCCGCATCCTGATTTGTGGGGCGTTGAGTCCTGATTTGCTCAGCTATGGCACACGCCTTGGCTGTCACATCATTTCCGGGGTGGCGGGCGACATTGATGAAGTGCTTCAAGCATACCAGGCACGGCAATTGACCCAGCCACGATTCAGGTTGCCGGGGTGCGCCGGGCCATACCGTCACTGTCAAACCGGCAGAAAAACCCGCAGCAGTGACGGTGTGCACGGGGCGAAACCGGAACACTTGCGTAGTCAAGATGATTTCCCCATATGGGCCGCCAAGGGAGAATCACTCCAGGGCCAGAACCTTGATCGTCAGGAGGGCCGTACAAGGAGCTTGCGAAGCGGTCCCCGTGGGTTTTGCACCTGTCTTCGATGTGGCCTGAAGATCCGCCATGAACGTGGCCTTCCCTGTTCACAAGCCTATTGTCCCCAATGCGACCTGCCCTTGGTTAAACAATAGTACCCGCTTATTGGCCCCGCAATTGTCGCGGGGAGCAGACTGATGCTCAAGGCCCGGGCTCATAGGTGCAATTTGTTCCCACTCATGGTCTGCTACTTCTTGTACGTCATGGCCCTTGAAGGGGCTATGAAATCGCTTGCCTCACCATGGATGTTGGCCGAAGCTGGGGCGACGATGCTCGACATTCCCCCTCCCAGCTCAATGGCCAAATCTTTCCTGGTCATCTGTAACTGGACCCAACGGCCCTGATCTAAATACGCTAAAAACCTAAGAACTCTGCCGCCACGGTCTGCAAGAGGTCTCGCCAACCTTGAAACCGGCAAGATCAGAGCAAGTCTGGTACGACCTTTGCTCCCTGTCTGGATGTGAACCGGAACAATTCATTGTGAACCGTTGAAGCTGAGAAAGGGAGAATCTTATGGAAAAGCGATTGGGCATGCTGGATAGGATGGCTGGGTTGGTTGTGGGTTTCGCCTTCGTTCTGATCGGGATGTTGTTGTTGCTGTTGGGTCTCACGTTTTTGCCCGTCATCGGTGTCATCGCAGGCTTGCCGGTTATACGCATGGCTTGTCCCTTCGTATGCCCAGAAGTAGCGGCAGTTGCCGCCGACGAAGACGATTTCCGCCTGGCATGCCTGCCGCAAGCTGCATGAACGAAAAGAAAGAAACCTTTTAAGGTGGAGTTATAGCAACAGATGTTTGAGAAGCTGCTGGATGTGACTTCTTGATCCTGGCCGCCGGACCCCACGCCACAACAGGAGCGAACCAATGCCGGGCTACAATGGAAGTGGACCCTTAGGACGGGGTCCGATGACGGGTTCGAGTAAGGGGGCCTGCATCGTTCAGATGCCCGATGCTTCCGAAGAACCTATGGAAGGTTTCTTAGGATTGATGGGTAGGAACATTCATGGTTGCGCAACAACACAAAAGGAGGACATGACCATGCCGGGTAGAAATCGCACTGGACCACAAGGATCGGGACCGATGACGGGCCGTGGCCTTGGCTCTTGCAGTGACGCCATGGCCTCCGACACGGGATTGCAAGGCAGAGGGCGCGGCGGCGCTGGTCGCGGCCACCGTTACTGGTTTCGGGCCACCGGCGTGACCGGTTGGCAGCGCGGGAATCAGCGCTCTGCCGGTATGCCATGGGATCAACCCTGGGGGACCACGGTGGGGAGCCCATCCCCACCAGGAATCTCCGGGGAAGAACAGATCAATACCCTCAAGGGCCAAGCGGAACATCTTGAGGTCGCATTGGAGAGTGTGCAAAAGCGCATTCGAGAATTGGAAACGGCAACCAAGGAGAAACTGTAAAAGCTGCCTTCACCGCATCGGGAGAAGCGCTGGATGTCCAACTGGACAGCCGATTTGGCCGAGCGTTCAAGTTCCTAATCGTCAATCCGCCGATCATGCTGATGACGTTGACGACAACCTGCGGAACGTCAATGCAGTTCAAGGGGTCAGCATTCAGTCAGCCCAAATGGTGGCTCAGCTCGGAGCGGACGCCGTCGTAACCGGGCATTGCGGTCCCAAGGCTTTTCAAGTCCTTCCCAAGGATGCCATCAAGGTGTATCATGCCGATGCACCTGCGGTGCGCGATGCCTTGGAGCGGTTCCGTGCCGGCCGGTCGATTCCGGCCTAGTCCGCCGACCTGGAAGGATATTGGATATGAAGGAAGCCTACCATCCTTGTGCTGATAGCCGAATGAGCGCTGCGGATAGGGATCTGGCCGAAGTAGTCCGCTTCCATGGGCACATGTGCCCGGGGCTGGCCGTCGGCTACCGGGCGGCCACGATCATCATGGAACGGCTTGGATCCATGCGGGCTGAGGATGAAGAACTGGTCGCCATCGTGGAAAATGATTCCTGCTCTGTAGATGCGGTGCAGTGGGTCACCGGCTGCACCTTCGGGAAAGGGAATTTTATTTTTCGAGACCACGGCAAACAGGTCTTCACCGTGGCTCTGCGGCCCAGCGGGCGAGCGCTGCGGGTGGCGCTCAAGCGCCGGGAATTGCGCATCGGCGAACCACCCCAGCAGGATCGAGATGCCAGAACCCAATGGCTACTCACCGCTCCCGAGGACGTAATCTTCCATGTGGAGGAGATCAGCCTGACCCTGCCGGATGTGGCCCAGATAAGGGACTCCGTGGTATGTGACCAATGCGGTGAGGAAGCCATGGTCACTCGCGTCGTACATGTAGGACCTCGGACTCTCTGTATCCCCTGTTCCAAGGTGACGGACAAGTAAGAGCAATGGAACTCCTGCTGATTCTCATGTTGGCGGCACTTCCGGCTTTTTCCATCGCATCCGCAGTTCCTTCATCTTGAACCGATCACGGGGTCCCCAAAGGCCCCATCATCGATGGCCTTTGTCTCTTTCATGAATAAAGGAGAAAGACCATGACCGGATCAAGCGCAGCCAATCAGGAGCCGTACTTGGAAATCCCGATTACCATTCGATTTGGAGACACGGACCCTTATGGAGTGGTCTATTTTGTCTCCTATTTCCGGTTCTGCCATCACGGCATCGAGGAGTTTCTGCGTCACCTTGGACTACCCCCGGCAACCATGTTTCGCAACCAGGAGGAGGGGTTCGGACTTCCCATTGTGGGGGCTTCCTGCGATTTCCGACGTCCGGTCAAGTACGGTGAGCAGATCCTGCTTCGCGTATCTGTCCTGAAAATGGGGCACAAATCGTTGACTTTCGGGTTCCGTTTCTATCGGCCAGGCCAGGAAGACATCCTGGCGGAGGGTCAGGCAACCATGGTGGCCATCGGCCCTGACTGGTTATCCCGGCCGCTTCCCGATCGTCTGCAAGCTGCTGTTGGCCCATTTCTGACAGCAAATCGTTGACCTTGCTTTCTCAACTGGCTGTCCGTATCCATCCGGGGGCATAACCGAGGTTCTTAACTCGGCCTAATTCATCGACTTCCAGATTGAGACGGCACGGATCGGTCACCCAACCCTTACCCAATCAGATGCGGGGAACCGTTAGTGACGGCTTACTATTCACCTTCTGACTCCTGCCGTTGACCGAAAGAGAAATGTCCACGACCTGGGCGCGGCAGACAACTCGCTGAGGGGTCCGATTGCAGGGAGACAAACCAGGAACCCGATTGGTCAAACAACCAGAGCTTTCGCCGCAAACCGAAATCATCCTGAACAGTATCGCGGACGGAGTTTTCACGGTTGACCCGGAGTGGCGCATCACGTCGTTCAACCGGGCTGCCGAGGAGATCTTGGGCATCCCCGCCGGCGAGGCCGTTGGGCGACCCTGCTGCGAAGTCTTTCGCGCCAACGTCTGTGAAACCACCTGCGTTCTCAAGTACACGCTTCAATCCGGTAAACGCGTGGTGAACAAACCCATCGCCATTCTTCGGGCTGACGGCAAGGAAATCCCCATCAGCGTCAGCACCGCGCTTCTCAAGGACGAGTCGGGGACGATCATTGGCGGCGTGGAGACCTTTCGCGATCTCAGTCTGGTGGAGACCCTGCGCAAGGAGATCGACCGGCGCTATCGTTTCGGGGACATTGTGTCCAAGTCTCTGGCTATGCTCAAACTGTTCGCCATTCTCCCAGAAGTGGCCCAAAGTGAAAGCACCGTGCTCATCCAGGGGGAGAGCGGCACCGGCAAGGAACTCTTCAGCCGCGCGATCCACGCTCTGAGCCCCCGTGGTAAAGGCCCTTTTGTGGCGCTCAACTGCGGCGCGCTTCCCGATACCCTGCTGGAATCGGAGCTGTTCGGCCATGTCGCGGGGGCCTTTACCGACGCCAAACGCGATCGTCTCGGCCGCTTTGCCATGGCGGAAGGCGGTACGCTGTTTCTCGATGAAATCGGTGATATCTCGCCGGCGCTCCAGGTTCGACTGTTGCGGGTACTCGAAGAACGCGCCTACGAACCCCTGGGGTCTTCCAAGACGGTCAAAGCCGATGTTCGCATTGTAACGGCGACCAACAAGGATCTGGCAGAACTGGTGCAGGAAGGTGTCTTTCGCAAAGACCTCTACTACCGTATCAACGTGGTCAAGCTGGAACTGCCGACACTGGCGCAACGCAAGGAGGACATTCCATTCCTGGCCGAGCATTTCATCGACCGGCTCAACAAGCTGCGCAACAAGAACATCCTGGGGCTGAGCCAGGAAGCCCTGGCTGCTTTCATGCGCCACGACTGGCCCGGCAATATCCGCGAACTGGAAAACGTGATCGAATATGCCTTCATCCTCTGCCGAGGCAACTTGATCCAGCCCAACTGCCTCCCCGAGTACCTTCAGGTCCACACCTGTAGCTTGCCCGATTCCCAGGGCCTGACCCTGGAAGCGATCGAAAAACGCACACTCTGGGAAGCCCTGGAACGCAACCATTGGCGCCGGATGGCCACCGCCCGGGAACTTGGGATCGATAAGAACACCTTGCGCCGCAAAATGCTCCGCCACCAACTGCAAGATCCGAAGACATCCGAAACCTAGTACCTGCGGGCGAAAGCCCGTAACCGCTCGGTGGGCTCCCCTCCCGCCCTCTTTCCACCAAAAACGTCTCCCCATTAACGCTTGATGGCGCAATGGTTCCCCCACTTGCGCACGAAAATCCCCCCAACCCCTACTATGGAAATTGGGGATGGAGGGATTTGAGAGCACAGCAAAAGAGCATAAGGACGGTCTAAGGACGAATTCTAAGCGGCAAGCACCTTCTGCAGGGTTTCCAGAAGCTCATCGGCTTCCGGCGGCTTTTCAATGTAAGCGGCCGGTTCCGGAATGGCTTCGCCCTGGTGGAGATCCAGCAGGCGATGGGAATGGAGGAAGGTTTTTCGGGCCAGACCCGACACGATAATCACCGGAATGTTCTTGAGGGCGGCATCCTTCTTGAGTTCTCGGTACATGGCAAAGCCGCTTTCCTTGGGCATCATGACGTCCAAAATGATCGCATCGGGCTTCTTCTGGCGCGCCAGCTCCAAGCCCTGCTTCCCGTCTTCGGCGGCAATGGGCTTATAACCACTGGTTTCCAACAGAGTGGTAACAAAAATCCTCATATGTTGTTCATCATCCACAACGAGTATCTTCTTTGCCATTGTTTCATCCCTCCGACGCAAAGGTTGGATTTAGTAAAGGGCTCCAGGCAGAGTAAACTGTTTGGCCGGGTTGCGGACCGCCATCACATGGCAGTGGGCATAGCGAGAAACATTGGCCACGGTGCTGCCATGGACCAAGCGATCCTGTTCGGATTTCCCCAAAGCGCCCATGACAATGAGGTCGATATCATTTTTCTTGGCGTAGTGAATGATTTCCACATCGGGAGCCCCGCTTTTTATCACGAACACACAGTCCTTGACCTCACCCAGACGTTTCTCATAGGTGCTTTTCAGTGCTGCGATGGCCCGCTTTTCCAGTTCTTCGTCAAAGAACGCCTCCCCGCCGGAACCGTCCTTAACATACTCGTCAACGATATGACGGGAATACCGATAGGAAGAATGGGCAACGTGGAAGATGTGCAGCTTGGCGCCATGTTTCCTGGCCAGATCCACTGCATGCAAGAAGGCAATTTCGGCATCATCGGAGAAGTCAGTACAAAACAGGATGTTCTTGTATTCTACCATGGCCATTCACCTCTCTTGGTTAGTTGATTCTTAAGTTTGCCATCATCGCCAATATCATCTGAAACCGGTACAAGCAATTCCCAATCGCTACTGGTATTTTGTCAGCTTTGGTTTACACAAGCTGGGTGACATACTACACCCACTTCGAAGGGAGCACTCAGATGCCCGAGTGAGAAAGGCGTTCCGACTAATAGCTCTTTTCACTCCATCTCCCAACCCCGTCTGAGAATGAAGGCGGGACGGAATTTCCCCTGAGCACCACCCAGCCGCAATACCTAAATAATGTGGGGATTCAAACCTTCCCCATCATGGGGCGGAACAACCACCGGCTGGTTTTAGCCCTTACTACGCAGCCGCTCCCGCCCCCTTCCGCACCGGGGGCAGACGGATGGAGAACTTGGTTCCTTTACCCTCTTCAGAATCAACCTCAATAGTGCCCCCATGTTCGTCCACGATTTTTCTGGTAATCATCAGACCCAATCCGGTTCCCTTGGTCCCCTTGGTGCTGAAAAAACGCTGAAATAGCTTACTTCGAGTTTCTTCATCCATGCCGCAACCATTGTCTTCCACCTGGTATTCCACAGCCCATCCATCGACCCGGCGGGAGCACACTACCACTTCTCGCGGCCCGGCATCATCAGCTTTTTCGCTGCAGGCGTCGATAGCGTTGGTGACCAAGTTGAGCAGGCAGCGATGAATGCCATCCCGATCCATCCAGCAGGGCGCCAGATCGAGTTCCAGATCTCTCACCAAGGTCACTCCATGGTCACGGCAGCGCGACTCCATCAGATCGCAGATTTCCTTTGCCGGCTGGTTGGGATCACAGAGTTCGTAATCCGGTTCCCGTTCCTTGCCATAGTTAAGGAGATCCAGAGCCATATTGGCAATTCTTTCCACATTGCTCTTGACCATGTCCCAACCCTGCATCATGTATTGGCGATTGTCCAGTTCGAAGCCTTTCTCCACCACGAACACACCGCCCTTGAGGCCTCCAGTGATATTCTTGATGGCATGGGCAAGGTCCGCCACGGTTTGCCCTACCGCGGCCAATCGTTCCGCTTCGAGAAGTTGCTGGGTCTTGTCGCGGACCAGCTTCTCCAGGTTGTGGGTGTGTTCCCTCAGGGCAAGCCGCATCGAAATCCGTTCCCGGGCACGTTTGAGAGCAATCTCCAGAACTTCGTCATGAATCGGTTTGGTGATGAAATCGGTAGCCTCATGTTTGAGACTGCGAATGGCCAAGTCCATTTCGCCATGGCCGGTAATCATGATCACTTCGGTGTCCGGGTCTTCCTTTTTGATTCGCTGCAGCAACTCGATGCCGTCCATCCCCGGCATTTTGATGTCGGTCAACACGATCTGAGGTCGAATCTCCCGGAAAAGCCTGAGGGCTTCTTCGCCGCTCTGGGCGGCCCATACCTGGTAGCCGCTATCGGCAAGGGAGATGCTCAGCACCTTGCGAATCCCTTCCTCATCGTCAACCAGAAGTAATTTGCCGATCATCAGTGTTCACCTGTAACCGGAAACTGCACGATGAAATTGGAGCCTTCTCCAACCTTGGTATCCACCTTGATGATGCCATGGTAATCCTGCACGATCCCGTAACTAATGGAAAGCCCCAAACCGGTGCCTTGCCCCACTTTCTTGGTGGTGAAGAAGGGCTCAAAGACCTTGTCCAAGATCGCATCGGGGATGCCCGTCCCGGTGTCGCGAATCTCCACGGTCACCAGCGTCCCCTGGTAACTGGTCTTGAGATGAATCTGCTTGGCAACCTTGCCGTGGCCTTCCTCTTGGCACCTTTCTTCAATGGCGTCCCGGGCGTTGATAAGAAGGTTGATGAAGACCTGCTCGAGTCGGTTAGAATCAGCGAACACCAGCGGAATATCCGGTGCGCGCACCCATGCCGGCGAAAACATGGAGGGTTGCAGATGGGCATGAGTATGGCGGTGCGGGGATGGGAGGCGCTTGCTGCCAGATCCATGCTCGGCAAATCGGGAAGGGAAAACCGGTTGACGCGGCGGAGGAGCGCAAAAAAGCCGCACCCGCCGTCCAGAACCCCATGGAGATCCAGACAAAAAAGGGTGGTGAACAGGATCAGGACCACCAGCTCCAGTGTGGTGCTGCCCTGATGAGGCAGGAGATAGGCCATGTAGCCGCTGCAGAAAACAGTGGGCACAATGATAAGCAGTAAAAAGAGGATTCGCGGCTTCCAGGCGGCTATCCCGGCTTTCAAGGTATAAAGATGTTCATTCTGCGAAGACATTGCGCACCGGCTTGGTTTTTTTTACAGCCAGAAGAAAAGGCCAACCAGCAAAAGAATGTTAAAAAGAATTAGCGGCATGAGAAGGGGACGCAGCTGGGTGATCACCGTGGTCAGGTATGATTCGGTCGACATCCATTCCGGCAACTGGTCGAATTTCACCGGCAGCATGTGCCCGCGATTCAAGGGGGGAGTGCTTTTCAAGCCATCCAGAACCTGTTT
>CAWDJT010000044.1:0-52918 GCA_963802715.1 uncultured delta proteobacterium | reverse complement strand
ATTAGCTGTTAGCATTTAGCCATAAGCTAAATGAATCCATAATGTTACAATATGACTATGGCCACCTGTTCGGTTGAGCTTCCAAACGACGAAGAAACTTGCACGCCGCTGGCTAATAGCTAACAGCTATAAGCTTATCGCTCAACTTGGGAAGGTGATAAGAAATCGCTTTTCGGTGATTTTAGACTACCATAACCTGCGGGGGAGCTTCAATGGCTTATGTGTACAGAAGGCCTTGCCGGCGGGTCATTGCAGCTACTTGAGGGCGCATTGATCCTGTGAGGATGGCAGCGGCTGTCTCCTGTGCGGAAACTCAGTGGACTATGATGGCGGGTTCTTCATATTTGGCCTAGCCTTCTTGTTAGCTCTCTTGGACATCCGCTCGCGCTCCGATTAGAGGGCATGACTCCTGTCCTATCCCTGGTAGTCGCTCAAAAACTTGCTACCATTTTGTCACCATAACGTGCTATAAGAACATGAAAAACCAAACAACAGCAAGGAATTGAAAAACCCGTTTTCTTAACCATAATACAACGTTGTAAAAGAAGAAAGAATAACGTAAGTGTCTAATTTCACACTGCAAAACCGTTATTCACCGGTTCAAATCCGGTTGCCGCCTCCATAGCAATCAAGGGGCTTGGGTGGGTCACTCAAAGCCCCTTTCCGTTTTGAAACACCGTGGGAAATGCTCGCTTCCCCGGCGGTTTCAGTTCTTCCCTGTTGGTAACGACATGCGTTAGCCTTTACCTTAGATGACAGCTGGTGGCATTTCGGACGAACCGAGACGCCGCGTTTTCGCCTGGACAGCGCCAGCGATTTGAACGGTTGCGTGCAGTTCCAGTGACCATCCGATCACATCGGGGTCGCTGACTTCCAAAAGCTTCAAACCGGCTCAGCGGTTTTGAGGGTATTTACGCTTTCATCGTTTGACTTCAACCTGGGGGGAACAAAATGATACTCAATGTAGTCTCCGATTCCGCGGAAAAGAACGTGGTGCTCCATGTGGAACTCGGTGCCCGGTTCCTGATCACCCTGGAGGGTATGGAAAGAAACCTGTGGAGTACACTGATTGGCATAGAATTGGGGAAATATTTGATCATACGGACCCCACAAGTGGAGGGAATTGACTCACTCCTTACCAAAGACAAGTCTGTTCAGGTGACGTATTTTTTCTCCGGCACCGTTTATGGTTTCCAATCTACAGTTCTGGAACACATACGTGTCCCATCACCACTTCTATTCATTTCTTTTCCCACTGAAATTAGAAAGATCGAACTGCGAGAACACCCCAGAATCGACTGTTGCATTCCCGGCAAGTTGATTGTCGACAATCAGCGCAGCACCGGTATGGTCCTTGACCTGAGCACCGCCGGATGCCGCTTTTCCATGCTGCAATCTGAGCTAGGCAGGTTTCCTCAGATTGAAGTATCAGACCACCTTGATCTGGAGTTTTCCATACCTGGAACGGATGTGCCCAGAAAATTGCCAGCTTTGGTCAAGAATATTATCAAAGACTCCAAGAAAATGAATATAGGGATTCATTTTGATAGGATTGATGCTGGTATTCTTTTTGAACTGGATAATTATATCAAAGAGACCCTGTATTTCTCTGATTTGCTGGATAAATGATTAGAGTTTCTATTATTTGCCATGTATGGTGTATAGAAATGGTTCGTCATGGTCGAACGAGTCATTATCATGGGTGCCGCTGGGCGGGACTTTCATAATTTCAACGTCTATTTTCGAGACAACCCCCGCTATCAAGTAGTTGCTTTCACCGCGGCACAGATTCCGAATATTGAGAACCGAGTTTATCCGGGCGAACTTGCTGGTACCTCCTACCGCCACGGTATTCCCATCCATCCTGAAGAGGAGTTGGAAGGGTTGATCCGCAGCCACCAAGTGGATCTGGTGGCCTTTTCCTATAGCGACGTACCGCACATCGAAGTCATGCACAAGGCCTCCAGAGTCATGTCTGAAGGGGCCGATTTCATTCTGCTGGCGGCTAGCTACACCATGCTCAAGGCCTCCAAACCCGTCGTTGCGGTATGCGCTGTCAGGACCGGTTGCGGCAAATCCCAGACGACCCGCAAGGTCTGCGCGATCCTTGAGGAAACCGGTAAACGCTTGGCCGTGGTCCGTCACCCCATGCCCTATGGAGATTTGCGGCAGCAGGTTGTGCAACGGTTCTCCTCGTATCAGGACTTCGATCGCCATGGTTGCACCATCGAGGAACGAGAAGAGTATGAGCCATTGGTGGAACAAGGCATCGTGGTCTATGCCGGGGTGGACTACGGTCGCATCTTGCAGCGTGTGGAACGCGAAGCCGATGTCATCGTTTGGGATGGCGGCAATAACGACACCCCGTTTTTCCACCCGGACGTTCACATCGTGCTCTTCGACCCTCACCGAGCCGGGCATGAACTCCTCTACTATCCAGGCGAAACCAATCTGCGCATGGCTGATATCGCCATCATCAACAAGGTGGACTCGGCAACGCCGCAGTGTGTGGAGCTGGTGCGGAAGAACATCGAGCAGTATGCCCCTCAGGCCACCATTCTGTTGGCCGAATCGCCGGTGCGCGTCAACCAACCCGAGCGCATTGTCGGCAAACGAGTGCTGGTGGTGGAGGACGGTCCAACACTGACTCACGGCGAAATGCCGTATGGAGCCGGGGTCATTGCCGCGCGCACCTTCGGCGCCGCCGCCATCATTGACCCGCGCCCCTATGCAGTCGGCACCATCCGTGCAACCTATGACCAGTACCCGTGCATCGGCAACGTGCTCCCAGCCATGGGGTACAGTACCACCCAAATCGCCGATCTAAAACACACCATCGAGGCCGTGGATTGCGACTTGGTGCTCTTCGCGACTCCCATAAACCTGACCCGCCTGCTTGCCATTGACAAACCGGCCATCCGGGTACGTTACGACTACCACGACCACGGCGAACCTGGTTTGCGTCAAGTTCTCCTGGACAGACTGGCGAAAATTGAAGGCGTTTGAAGACCAAGGCCGAGCTTATGTCTGCCGAGCAGTTCAAACCGATTCTGCTGGTGGCTCTGGGGGGGAACGCGCTGATCCGCAAGGGTGAGCGCGGCACCATTGGCGAGCAGTTCGCCAATTTGCGCGCGCCGGTTCGCCAGATTGCGCGTCTATCCCGCTACTACCGGATCATCATCACCCACGGCAACGGCCCCCAGGTAGGAGACCTGCTGCTTCAACAGGAATGCTGCGATACCGTGCCACGGTTACCTCTTGAAATTCTGGTGGCCCAAACCCAGGGACAGATCGGCTATATGATCGAATCCACCTTGGACAACGAACTCATGGCTCTGCGCCTAGACCAACAACAACTCCTCGTGAGTCTACTCAGTTACGTCGTGGTGGATGAGCATGATCCGGCTTTCCTCAAGCCGTCCAAGCCCATCGGGCCGGCCTTCACGGCCGAAATGGCGGCCCGTCTCCCCTACCCCACCGTTTCTTCCCCCAAGGGCTACCGCCGCGTTGTGGCATCGCCAGAACCCAGGTCCATCGTAGAGAAATGTGAGATCCGCAAGCTCATCGAATTGGGTTTCATGGTGATTACTTGTGGTGGCGGGGGAATACCGGTCATCCGCGAAGGACGCCATTTTGCCGGGGTCGATGCGGTGATTGACAAAGACCTGGCCAGTGCCCGGCTGGCTCAAGAGGTGGATGTCGATTTGCTGGTCATTGCCACCGACGTGGAAGGAGTGGCCGTGCACTATGGTCGACCGGAACAACGGTTCTTGCCCACCCTGACCCTGGAACAGGCCTCTGAGCTCTTGCAGGCCGGCGCATTCCCCGCCGGCTCCATGGGCCCCAAGGTTGAAGCCTGCACACGGTTCTTGCGGCACGGCGGCAAACGCGCCGTGGTCTGTTCCATTGATGCTATTGAAGAAGCTGTCGCCGGTCGGGCGGGAACCGAGTTCGTGAAGGCGTGAGGGCGTGAAGGGGTGAGGGCGCGCCCACCATACGTGGACTTGGTTTTACGCTCTCGCGCTTTGCGACTTGCGCTCTCACATTCCTAGCGGCACCGTTGCCGCAGGCCACGTTCCAGGGTCACCAGGAAATCCTGCACATTGGTGAGGATCGAACGCGCCGACAAAGAGCCACGATTGGCCAGCTTGTCCATGGCGAATTCCGTCATATCGACAATGTAGAAATACACCGGGCGCACCATGCCATTGGCCATCACCTGATAGGAGGGCAGCATGTTGCCGGTGGCAATGCTGTGCAGTTGGGTCGCCAGAGCAATGACCGTGGTGGCGCGGCGGGTGTAGGCGCGCATGGCATCCTGGGCTCGCTCCATATCGACGATTACCTCCGGGAGGGGCCCATCGTCCCGAATAGAACCTGCCAGGACAAAGGGGATGCGGGTTTGCACCAGAGCGTGCATCACCCCGTCGCGAATCTGACCTGCGGCAATGGCTTTTTCGATCCCACCCACCTTCCGGATCTGGTTGATGGTATCCATGTGTCGGTAGTGCCCCAGAGGCACAGGACGTTTGGAATAGAGTTCCTGACCGAGGGCGGTGCCAAACATCGCTCCCTCGAGGTCGTGGGTGGCCAGAGCGTTACCTGCCAGTAGACCGTGGACATAGCCGCCAGCGATGATCTCCGTCAGAGCTTGACGCGAATCGTGGTCGAATACCGCGGCCGGGCCCAAAACCCACAGGATGAAACCCTGGCTACGCTCGTACTCAAGTAGCTGGTAAAGCTCATCGTAGTCAATGGAAAACGCGGTCTCGCGGGTGATTCGGGTGCGAAACACAAACTTCTCGCCGGCAGTGGGCGCAGCACCAAAGGCCTCGGTGTGAACGTAGATCCCATCTTCACCGTGTTCGCCACGCCCGCACGCGACCCGGTCACCGACCCTGAGATGTCGGAACTCGCGGGCCGACAGTGACCCATCGGGCTCCAGTACCACCATGGCATCCATCCGCGATTCTGGGAGAAGCACCCACTCCCGGGGCCGCACTTGGAAGTACTCAGGGTAGATAGTGGTGCTGTGGTAATTGGGGGGAGCCACACCAGGTTGGTCCACCTCGACGAACTCAACCACGGGGGAATCACACAGTGGCTCAACCCTAAAATCGGGCGCAAAGTATTGCGGCAGAGCAAAACTCATGGATCCCTCCTCATAGAAGTGCTCTAGTATGAAAAGGTCCCCGCCAACCTCATGGTGGCAGGTGCAGGGTCTAAATCAGCCACCACCGGATTCGGGTTTCGGCATTGCCATTGCGGCCCAACACCGCAAGCGGGTACAATGACGGTGGAACCCATGGGCACCACGACAGCCCAAAGACCTTATTGAGAGTATAGATCATATCCTCACCAGCAAGAAGGAATAGCCATGACCGAGAAGCTGAATCCCTTCAAGATGGCACAACAGCAACTCGACACGACGGCCGAACGCCTCGGCCTGGATGAAGCCACCCATGAATTGCTGCGCTGGCCCATGATGGAAATCCATGTATCGCTTCCCGTCAAGATGGACGACGGCTCGACTCGAATCTTCCATGGCTTTCGGGTGCAGTACAACATCGCCCGCGGACCCGCCAAGGGCGGCATTCGCTGGCATCCTGACGAGACCATCGATACGGTGCGGCGCTTTGGCCGCCTGGATGACCTGGAAGACATCGGTGGTGGACATCCCCCTAGGTGGCGGCAAGGGTGGTATCGTCTGCAACCCCAAGGAGCTTTCCGAAACGGAGAAGGAGCGCCTGGCCCGGGCCTATATCCGCGCCATTGCCCGTATGCTCGGCCCCAACCGGGATGTCCCCGCCCCCGACGTGTACACTACCCCGCAGATCATGGGCTGGATGCTCGACGAGTACGAAACCATCGTCGGGGAATGCCACCCAGGAGTGATCACCGGCAAGCCGCATCCCCCTGGGCGGATCGAAGGGCCGCGCCGACGCCACCGCCCGCGGCGGCATCTATGTCACCCGCGAAGCCGCCTTGGCCCACGGCATCAAGCTGCAAGGACAGAGTCTGGCCATCCAAGGCTTTGGCAACGCCGGCCAAAACGCCGCACTCCTTGGTGAACAATTGCTCGGGCTCAAGCTGGTGGCGGCATCCGATTCCCGTGGCGGTATTTACAACGCCGAGAGGTATCGACGCCTCGACCCTGGTGGACTACAAGCGCAAGCACGGCTCGTTGCAGGACTTTCCCGAAGCGGAGCCGATCACCAATGACGAATTGCTGGAACTCGTGGTGACCGTACTGGTGCCGGCCGCCCTCGAGGACGTCATCACCCGGGACAATGCCCCGCGCCTGCGCTGCCGGATGCTTTGCGAACTGGCCAATGGCCCCACCACGCCCGAAGCCGATGCGGTGCTCTATGATAAGGGTGTGGTGCATCCTTCCCGACTTTCTGGCCAACGCCGGCGGGGTCACGGTGTCTTATTTCGAGCAAGTACAAAACGCCTACAATCACTACTGGGAATTGCCGGACGTGCATCAACGGCTGGATGTGAATATGACCAAAGCCTTCCAAGCGGTCCTCAGCATGAGTCAACGAGAGAAGATGGACATGCGGCAGGCCGCCTATCTGGTGGCGGTGGCTCGGGTCGCCGAAGCCTGCAAATTGCGCGGCTGGGTGTGAAAGGCCGAACCCCATGGATGTGAAGCTGGTCCGCACCTACCGCCTCTACCAGAAGATGATGCATTACCCGACGCTGGTGCCTGAGATGCGGAGGCTATTCCTGCACGGCGCTGGAGGACCGCGGCATCACAACTCCCGAGGTCATCGACAGAGGCAAGAAAGCCTGCCTGAGGCCGGATGGGACCTTCCGGCGAAGAACCTGGCCGAGCTACCACAACGCGCTCATCGATCTACCACTTCGCCAATCACTTTCAGCGAGGAGGAAACCGACAACCACATCCACCTCGCCCGCAAGATAGAACGATTTCGACATCTCCAGAAGGTGGTCAACAGGAGGAAGTGACCTCCCCGCAGGATCCGCGAGGCCCTGCAGGGAATTTTGCGACATCCCCCAGGGGGACCTCTTCATTCCCGCCAGCGATGCCGAGGGAGTGCGGGTCGCCCTCATCGATCACTTCATTTCCAGCCAATTGCCCTTCGTTAGGGTCGCCAAGAAATACATCACCATCCGCGACATTCACGAAATGTTGGGCCGCAGCACCTGGAGCAACCGTCATCGCGGCGCATCGGCGGCAAGGCCGCCGGGATGCTGTCTCGCTTATAAGATCCTGTTGCCCACGCCTGATGCCGCACGGGATCCGGAATTGGAGCGGCATGTGCGCATTCCCGAATCCTATTATTTCGATTCGGGCATTCTGGAAGAATTCATCCATCACAACAATCTGTATTGACTCCACAGTCTCAAGTACAAGATCCCGACACCCTTGAGGGCGAATACCGGAAGGTACGAGAGCGTCTTTGAGAAAGCCGGATACCCGGCCGATGTCGTCGACATTTCCGGGAGTTCCTCCAGAAGGTGGGGGAGCACCCCCTCATTCGTCCGTTCCTCCAGTCTTCCTGGAGGACAATTTCGGCTATGCATTCTCCGGGAAGTACGACTCGGTCTTCCTGGCCAACCAAGGAGACTCCGAGACCGAGGCTCAACCAGCTTTCATTCTGGGGCCTGAAACGGGTCCATATGAGCACGTTTGGGCCGGCGCCTATCCTCTATCGACGGGATCACAACCTGCTGGATTTCGACGAACAGATGAGTGTTCTGGTGCAAAAGGTCGTCGGGCGGCGCATCGGCGACCTCTTCCTTCCATTTGCCGCCGGCGTGGCGCTTCTCCTTAACCCGTACCATTGGACCCAGGATTCGCAAGGAAGACGGTTTGGTCCGGCTGGTCATGGGACTCGGGACCCGGGCGGTGGAGCGGGTCGGCAGGGGACTACCCGCGCATGGTCGCCCTCAGTCATCCCATGATGCGGCCCGAGGTGAGCCCCGGATCAGATCCACAAGTATTCCCAGAAGATGGTGGATGTCTTGAACCTTCGGAAACCGCCCGATCACGACGCTCTCCTTCCAGGATCTCCTTGAGGCAATTGCCCCATACCGAAGTCACCCGGCGGTCTCGGTCATGCAGGAGGGACATATGGGGCCGCCACCCTTCAGGCTTATCCCATCGAAATGGAACAGGCCTGTTTCACATTTGAACGGTTTCCTTGCCCAAACTCCGTTTGTTGGGATGATGAAGCACATCCTGAGCCGGCTGGAGCAGGCCTACCGACCATCCCGTGGACATCGAGTTCGCATGGGATGACGACAGCTGTATCTCCTGCAGTGCCGAACGCTGGCGGTCCAGCAGGACGCCCCACCATCAACGCTACCCAAGGACATCACGCCGGAACAAACGTGCTGTTCACCAATGACAAGGGGGTCGCAAGCAGTATCATTCGCGATATCGAGTTCATCGTCTATGTGGATCCCAAGGCCTACGGAGTATTGGCAAGCTTTGAAGAGAAGGTGGCCATTGGGCGAGTGGTGGGAAAAATCAACCGTTTCCTGACAGGGAAAGCGCTACGCCCTGCTGGGACCGGGACGCTGGGGCAGCAACGACATCAACCTCGGCGTCCGCGTCACGTACGACGACATCAACCGGACCCTGATCCTTGGCGAAATCGCCTTTGAGGAAGAGGGCGCCACCCCCGAAGTCTCCTACGGCACCCATTTTTTCAGCGACCTGGTGGAAGCCCGGATTGTTCCCATCGCCATCTATCCCGACCAACCCGGGACGGTATTTCGACGAAGCCTTTCTGCTCCAAAGTCCCAATATACTCCCTTCCGTGCTGCCGGATCTGCCTGCCTGTGTCCCGGTAATCCATGTGATCCATGTGCCGTCTTGCACGGAAGGCCGGCTCTTGCAGATCTACCAAAACGGCCAGGAACAAAGGGGGATGGGGTTCTTTGCCCGATCGAGCGACCTGAACAGCGTAACATCCTAAAATCCAAACCGCTTGTCACATCTCCGCTCGACGTTTGACACACCGCAACCATTCTCGCCGAATTAGACCGCTAAAGGGACGAACACCGGCCCAATAGAAGCCGAAAAGGATTCTGCTCCTTGGAGAAGTACACCATATTCTGGTTTCGGTCGTCAGGCCTGTGCGCCCATTGCCCATGGGCTGTAGTCGGAAATTGGCCGCTGCCTTAGCGTAACCAGGAGAGTCAAAACGCACGAATTCATCAGCATGGATGGGCAAGATCCCGCCAGACAGCGTCCAGAAACGCCCAACCAGCCCCATGACCACTTCCCTACCCTGGCGCGCACCCAGGGTCCGAAACCCGATCCTCTCGAGACCATCAATGGTGACGTCATCCCACGGCAATCTTCGTAGCTGAAAGAGCCATTTGACAACCGGTGATTGCGTCAAGTCGCACGTCATGACAGACGCAAAGACCCTGTCAGGCAGCGCACTGACCTCCACCCCGTGGCGTTCCGAGAAATGGTAGCTTGGCAGAAATTCGTCCAGCAGATCGGGCTCGCCTTTGCGTATCAAGGGCGCTCCTCAGTGGCTTTCTTGGATTCCAAGACCTTCCAGGCACCTTTCTTTTTCACGAGTTCCACGATCCAGACATCCACGCTATCCCTTCCGGCAACGGAGCACCGCATACGGTTCTCTTTGTCATCAGAGCAACCGGTTACGTTTGGTGCCTCCGGCAGAAGCTCTCCAAGGGCGCGCATGAGACAGACTGTGCTGCCGTCTTCACAGACAGAATCCTGACCTTTCTTCTTGCGGATGAAATAAGATTGCACCGGATGATTGTTAGATATCAGGGATCGGAACTCGTTGGTGTCGTCCATAACTGCCGCCCGTTCCAGCGCCAGGATCGCCTCTTTGGGCGTGTTGCCAGGTTCGGGCTTGGTCAGGGGTCTGTTCTTGAGTTCGTCAAACAGCTTATTGGCGAACGCATCCCTGTCATCGGAATCGATCATATTGAGTGCCGAGTCAAAGGTCAGAAAATCCACCAGGCGAAGCTGCCGCAGGCTTTCATACAGGTCTCCGAGAACCAGGCTCACACGGGCCAGATTGAATCTCGCTCTGCCCTCTAGGTACAGACGACTCCCAAGCCACACGCTGGCAATGGCTTCGCAGCGCCCATAGAGTTCCAGCTTGTATGCATCCCTGGCCTTGTCCAGTTCGCCCCTCCTTTCGAGGAGCCCACCGAGCAAACTCCCCTGTCCACCGACACAGCCCTCCACCCCTGACAATAGTTCAATGGCCTTTTCGGGCGGGGTATCCATTCTTCGTGCAACCATAAAGGCTGCGAAGGCATCTGTCGGGTCTTTCTGGAGCATCTCGTCAATCAACCTGTTCACGTCGTGGGATTCCGGATCGGAAGCGGCCCACGCCTTCTGATAGGTGGTCTCCGTTGGGTGCAACCGATACGCGGCGGAAAAAGCGTCCGCCGGAGTATTCGCATGGTTGGCAGGGGAGTTCTTGTAGCACACCCTCTGCCGCATATGAAGGCCGATGCCAAGGAGATAGTGGGCCTGGGCCGAGTCCGGAGCGGAATCCAACAGCGAATCCGCTTCCAGAATGGCGAGGTTGATGTTCATGCAACCCTGGTAGGCCATGGACGCGACATCCAAAAGCCTTTGAATCCGATCCAGTCGCATCCGGGTATCCAGCAGACGGTCTTTTGACCCAGCAACTTCTTCAGAAGACGATTCGGCCGCAGTTGGTTCGTTGTACCCGGCGGCAGACGGATGCCCCCCAAGAAAAACCCACGTTGCCCACAATACCGCCAGAATAGAAATGGTGCGCGTCATCGTCTTCTCCCGAGATGAGGAAACTCAGGCACGCCAGCCTCACTAACCCTATTCAGCTGCATGATAGCAATGAACCCCAGTTTCCATCCCAAACTCGATGATCGCTGAACTGATACAGTCCGCTCCTGGATTGGGCAACAGAAATCCTATCAAAAACTCATTTCCTTCCTTATGAGCATGGGCTTGTAGCCGAATATGGCATTGAGATGATGGAGGAGAGCGTGTTGTCCTTCCTTGTACCAGATTGAATTGACTCGGGCGTCTGCTTGACGGTAGCGTTCCAACGATGTGTGGATCTCGTGGCCATTATCGGGAACGTCTGCGACGGCATCGTTGATCAGCCCCAACCAGAGCGAACTGACCCCCATAATGTAGACCGGCCAGATTCGTTGCAGCACCGACGACCAATGGGGGTCACTGGTATCTTCGACACCAGGCTTTGCGGGTTTGACGGGGTCATCGACGACAATTCTCGCAACAATCCCGGCGGTCAAAGCCTCATTGAGTAAAGTGCTCGCCTCGATTCTATGAAAAACCTCTGCCGCGGTGCCCGGATCGGTATAGAAAAGAAAACTGAACTGGTGTCCGGTCTTGTCCCGAGCGGCCCGTCGATGGAATCGCCAATAGCTGATTCGGCCCTCGTATTCTTTAAGCACCGGCTGGACCACCGCGTGGGCCAGGAGCAAGTCCACGGCCCAATCAGGCTCCTTCTCAGGAGGCCAGGAGACCCTAAATCGGCATGTCCACCAAAACCCACCATTCTTGGCGTCGACAGGCGCGCGGCCCACAACCGGCGCGCCGTCCGGTGCCGTGAATCGAGCCGCGCACCCGCTCAAGGCCAGGCCCAGCAGCAACGCGGCCAATATCAACATGATCCGCATTCTTCGAAATGCATTTGGTGTTTCAAAGGTATCCGGTGGTGAGTCCGCCATATGATCTTTCTGAGTAAGAACCTTTCTCGTCCGCTCGGCCAGGAGGAGCTTCGGTACATCTGTTGTGTCGCTAAATCCGGATTCACGAGCGCTTCAGGCCACTCTGGTCTTTCTCACGTTGCGTTCATAGCGCATCTGCAGTAATTCTACGCCAAGTGCAAAACCCATGGGAAGATAGATATAGGCCTTGGGAACATGTTTATGAAGTCCTTCCATGAAGATTGTCACACCAATTGTTATCAGAAATGACAGAGCCAGGATCTTGAGCGCTGGATTTCTTAAAATAAATTCCCCAATTGGCCTGGAAAACCATAGAATAGCAAGAAACGATACCAATACAGAACTAATGATGATCCAGATTTGATTTGTCAATCCTATAGCAGTTATAACGGAATCTATCGAGAAAACAATATCGAGTAAGAACAATTTGAAATATCACTGAAGCGAAGCTCTTGGACACTGCGTGGTTGGCATGTTGTTCTTCTTCCTTCAACTCAATTGCGTGATGGATCTCTCTTACGGCTTTATAGAGTAAAAAAAGACCACCAGATAGAAGTATTAAGTCTCGTATCGAGAAATGCAAGACAACGGCTTGGGTCAAATTTGATAATGTAAGTAAAATGAACAGCAGTAAAATCCGGGCAAGCAATGCAACCCCAAGGCCGAGCACCCTCGCCTTGTTTCTGTGGGATTTCGGCAGCCGGCCCACAAAGATGGTGATGACAAGGATATTGTCGACCCCGAGGACCAGTTCCAAACCGATCAATAATGCTAGCAACGCTAAGGCATCAGCCATGTTTCGTGCTCCTTGAGGGACAAGACCCCATCACGGATTCTCACTCCGTGGGGCTATGGAACTCGCTCCTCGCTTACCCAGCGTCCCATCGGTAGACGGGAACAAAAAAAGGTATCGGATGGACGCAGCCCGACTCACTCCGAGATTTCGTCCAGTCTTAGATCCGGCAGCATCGCCCCGTATTCGATCAGGTTGCGGTGCAGTTCAAAACAGTTGGCCAGGTCATGCCGGATATGGCCAACCCGTGATCGTTCGATGTAGCGGTTGAGATAATTACGATAGGCCGGGTGCGCGCAGTTTTCAATGATGGCTTTGGCCCGCTGCATGGGGCCGAGACCACGCAAATCGGCCAGTCCCTGGTCGGTTACCACCACTTGGACCGAGTGTTCGTTGTTGTCCACATGCGGGCACATAGGCACCACCGCCGAAATCCGCCCGCCCTTAGCGATGGATGGGCACATCAACATGGACAGAAAACCGTTGCGGGTGAATTCGCCGCTTCCCCCCACACCATTCATGATGTCGGTCCCGTACAGGTGCGACGAATTGGCATTGCCGTAAATGTCGAATTCAATCGCGGTGTTCATGGCGATCACCCCTAACCGTCGAATGATGCCGGGGTGGTTGGAAATCTCCTGGGGTCGCAAGACAATTCGCGGGACAAAAAAATCCATGTTGGCGTAGAGGCGCTGAAGCACCTCGCGGCTGACGTTGAGCGCCGCCGCGCTGGCCCCCAATAGTTTCCCCTGCTCCATGAGGTCCGCCATGGAATCCTGAAAGACCTCCGTGTACATCATAAAAGGCGGAATATCCGGACTGGCCCCGAGCGCCGCGAGCACTCCGTTACCGACGTTTCCCACCCCCACCTGCAGGGGCAGAAACTCCTGAGGAATACGCCCGGCGCTTGTCTCCCTCACCAAGAACTGCTCCACATGGGTGGCGATCTTCTGGCTGGCGGCGTTCGGTGGGTCAAACTCACCCACATAATCCGGCTCATCGTTTTCCACCACCCCGATGACCTTCTTGGGGATCCACCGAGGCGAAAGACCAACCGATCTTGTCCATGGGATGATAGATGGGAATCGGGTTGCGGTGGGGCGGAGCCGGCATAATCATGATGTCGGCCATTTCCCGCAGCCGTATCGAATGCCGACGATTGACCTCAATAATGACGCGCTTGGCATGGCGCAGATAGGTGGGCGACGCGCCAATGGATGTGGTCAGAAAAACGCGGCCATCGGGGGTGACTTCGGTGGCTTCCACCACGGTGACATCGATCTCGCCAAAAAAACTGGACAGCACCGATTGCGGCAAATGGGACAGGTGCATATCGACGTATTCGACTTCCTGCCGGTTGATCTGCTTGCGCAGGGTTGCCCCGCTCATGTAAGGGGCTCGCCAGGAAATGGCTTCCGCCTGCGCCAATGCTTCTTCGATGGTTTCACCGCTGGAAGCCCCGGTCAAGACCCGGATTTTGAACGGTTCTCCCCGCTGATGGAATTCGCGAGCGCGTGCCGCCAAGGCCCGTGGGATGACTTTGGCCGCACCCGCCGGACTGAAACCGCTGAAGGACACCGTGGCGCCGTTGGGGATATGGGCTACCGCTTCTTCGGCTGTCAGTTTAGGAAAATGACCCGTCTCACACATGCTGCTCTCCTCTTGCTCCCAACAGATTTCTCTGCTTTCCGTCGCCCAATTCGCAACCAGATCGGGGTCGATCAATCCCTTGCCCGGTTGACACAGTGGAAGGCCAGGGCAAAGAAGATCAAACCCACAGCAGCCAGGATCAAATAGTCTTGGATCCCCGGCAAGGCGCCAAAGGAAGCCGCTCGGATACCCTTGGCCGCATGGGTGATGGGCAGAAACTGCAGGCTTTGTTGCACCCAAGGCGGCATCCGGTCCATCGGGAAGAAGGTACCGCCGAGAAACGCCATGGGGGTAATGATGAAATTGGTTAGAAGCATCTGATCGCCGTGAGCTTTCACCAGCATCGCCAGGCACACTGCCAGTGAAGCGAAAACAAAACTATTGAGCACCACCCCCAGCCAGAAAAAGAGGCCGTAGGAAAGCCTTACCCCAAAAAGGAGCGCCAGCAGCACAATGATGACCACGGCCAGCAACGCCCGCGTGATCCCCGCGGCGATCTCCCCGGTGACATAAGCCATGTTGCGAATGGGGGCGGCCTGGAATTCCTCGAAGATCCGCCAGTAAAACCGTGCCACATTGATCTCGCTGGCGATGGCAAAGGCCTGGGTCATGCTGGTCATGGCGATCAGGCCGGGGACCAGAAATTCCAGGTAACTGCGGCCATCGATGATGACATGGCTGCCCATGCCCATTCCAAACGCGATCAGGTAGAGCAGTGGGGCCACCGCCATGGACGCCACCTGCCGGAAGAAGCGTCGTTTGAGAATCAACAGTTCCCGGTAGTAGACCGCAAACCAGCCGCTCATGGCAGCACCTTCTTTCCGGTTAAGGCAATGAAGGCATCCTCCAGATTGACGCGGCGCAGGCTGAAACTGCCCTCCTTCTCCGCCAGATATTGCTTGGCCTGCTCAGGGCTTTCGAAATACCTGGTTTCCATGTGGCCGTTGACCAGCTCGTCCAGAGCCCAGGAACCCATCCGGTTCATCAGGTTCTGCGGGGTATCCATGGCCACGATCCGGCCTTCGTCCAGGAAGGCTACGCGATTGGCCAAGAACTCTGCCTCCTCGATGTAGTGGGTGGTGAGGAAAACCGTGGTGCCGTTTTGCTGGATCTTGCGCACCAGCGACCAGATGCGCCTCCGGATGGCTGGGTCCAGACCCGCCGTGGGTTCGTCCAGGAACAGGATCTGCGGGGAATGCATCAGTGCGCGGGCCACCATCACCCGGCGTTTCATGCCGCCGGATAGCTGTTTGATGAGGCTTCCCCGGCGTTCTCGGAGTTCCACATAATCGAGCAACTCCTCGATGCGTTGCGCCCGGAGTGCGGCCGCCATGCGAAACAGCCGGCCGTGAATATCCATGTTCTCGTGGACCGTCAGTTCGCTGTCGAGATTGATGGTTTGCGGCACCAGACCGCATTGCCATTTGGCTTGGAGCATGTCCTTTTCCACATGGAAACCATGCAGATAGGCATCGCCCGAAGTCGGCCGCGTCAGCCCGGTGAGGATCTTGATGGTGGTGGTTTTGCCTGAACCGTTCGGCCCCAGATAGGCAAAGATTTCGCCCGGGATGCACCTCCAGGCTGACGCCTTTAAGGGCCTGGATGTGTTTATAATGTTTGACCAGATTGTCGATGCGGATCATGGCATCGTTATCGCCGAAGCGTCCGGAATCTGAACTGCCGCTTCTTGACAACTAATCCCTCCCAACCTTCGCCAGTTCCTCTTCTTTCATGGCAAAACCATGCTCCGGTCCCGGAAACAGCCCCTGCTCCACTTCTTCCCGGTATTGGGTCAAGGCCTTGAGCATCTCCTGGCCGAGCTGGGCGTATTGCTTTACGAAACGCGGTCGAAATCGTTCGAAGAGCCCCAGAACATCGTGGACCACCAGTACCTGGCCATCGCAATCCGGACCGGCACCGATGCCGATGGTGGGAACCGGCACGCTTGCGGTGATGCGGGCCGCGATGGGCGCGGGAATGGCTTCCAGGACGATGCTGAAACAACCCGCCTCGGCCAGGGCCTGGGCGTCTTCGATCAGCACCTTGGCGGCTTCCGCGCTCTTCCCTTGAACCTTGAAACCACCCAATTGGGCGGCACTTTGCGGGGTAAGTCCGATGTGCCCCTGGACCGGGATGCCCGGCCGCAACCATGCCCGGGCCTGAGGAACCACGCGCGCTCCGCCCTCGAGCTTGACCGCCTGGGCCCGACCTTCCTGCAGGAAGCGGCCGGCATTGAGCACCGCCTGTTCGATACTCACCTGGTAGGACATAAACGGCATGTCGCCTATCACCAGGGCGTGTTGTGTTGCCCGGGTCACGGCGCGGGTATGGTGCAGCATTTCCGTCATGCCCACCGACAGAGTGTCTTCGTGCCCTAACACCACCATCGCCAGGGAATCTCCCACCAGGATCATGTCCACCCCACTGCGGTCCACCAACAGGGCGGTGGGATAGTCGTAGGCGGTCAACATGCTTAGCTTGCGCTGCCCCTTGGCAGCCATGACATCCGGTACCGTGATCCGTGTGCTCATTGGCGTCCCCCCTGTCTACGTGTGATCTGCAAATCCCCCTAACGGCTTGGGAAAAACCGATTTCTCCCCTTACGCTCTATCGCCTTGCGCTCTGACGGGTCTTGGCGAACGCAAAGGCGCAGCGTCCCTCACGGTCTCTGGCGGCCGTCCTCAACCGCCTTGCCCGGCTTCCACAATCTGGATCAACTGGGTCAGGCTCCGGTTCACCGGGGTTTCGATCCCCAGTTCTTCCCCAAAACCCACGATCGCTCCGTTGATGGCGTCGATTTCAGTGCGCTGACCGAAATCCACATCCTGCCCCATGGATGATCGGTTCTGCGCCGTGGCGCGGGCCACGGTCAGGACCTGCTCCACCATGTCGACCGCGACCGGGACGCCTTTGGCGCGAGCCACCGTCATAGCTTCCTCCACCGCTGCTCGACTGAGGTTACGAGCGGCTTCCAGGTCGGCGATTCTGCCATTGCGAATACCGGTAAGGGCCGTAATGGCATTGATACCCACGTTGATCAGGAGCTTTTTCCAGATGAGTACTTGCATTTCGCCGCTGGCTCCGGCAACCAGCCCAGCGCCAGTGAGCAGGTCAACCAGTAATTGCACTCGCTCCGATGGCGGCCCGGTCGCTTCGCCGATAAACGTCGGCCCATTGCCACCGTGGCGGATCCTGCCGGGTTCCAGATAGGTGGCTCCCTGGGCCGTGGTTCCCATAAGGACCGCAGTTGGACCCACCATGTCGGCGATCCGTTCGCCGTTGCCGATCCCATTCTGCAGGGTCAGAAAGACCGTTGCCGGATGGCAGCGGTTCCGTATGCTGGAAATGGCCGCTTCGGTTTCATAGGTCTTGACCGTCACCAGCACCACATCCACGGCTTTCGCTATGTTCCCGGGCTCGCTCACGGCCGAGGCGAAGTGAAATCGCTCGAACCTGCCATCCAGTTCTTCGATCAGCAGACCTTTCCCCACAATGGCCTGGATGTGCTCCCTGTTGGTGGTCAGCAGGGTCAACCCGGCATCGGTGCGTGATAAACGCGCCCCCATCAGGCTCCCCAGAGCCCCGGCTCCCAGGATCAGGACGTGCATGGCGGTATCCTCTTGATTCTTACGTTTCCGGCAAATGCAGCACGCACCCTTAAGTCATGGATGCCGTCGGAGCGCGCAAGCTTTGGCCTCCCCAGAATTTCGCTGCAACCTTTGCGCTTTCTTATGCTAGAAAAGAAGATACACCAAGATGCGTCGCGAAAAAACTGAAGAATGCCCGGTGGTCCCGACCAGCAGGGCTAAAGCTTCTTTGTGAGCGGACCGCATGAGACCTCGGGTCCAACTCGGAGCACCTTGGTGCTGGCGAGTTCCATGCTCCAGTATACCCTCGTGATTGGAGGCACGGAAAGATCCGCAGACTCAATCGGTTCATGAACGCCAAGCCTTCCCGAAAACTGGTCCTCATTCCATGGCTGGTGGCGCTCGCGGTGCTACAAGCCGGATGCAGCACCGGCAAGAAGCTTCAGGCGCCGCCCCGGGACATCGACCCGGCGAGCTTGATTCAGACCGCACGTAGCCAGTTGGGAGTCGCCTATCTCGCCGGGGGAAGTATGCCCACAACCGGCTTCGATTGTTCCGGGTTCACTCAGTGGGTCTACTGGCAACACGGCCTGGCACTTCCTCGGCAATCCGATGATCAGTATCAGTTGGGCGAAAGCATCAACTGGCGCAAGCTCCACACCGGAGACCTGGTGTTCTTCGAAATCGAAAAGAAGGGCGCATCCCATGTCGGGATCTATGTGGATCGAGGCCGGTTCATCCATAGTTCCAGCACGGGCGGACGGGTCCGGGAAGACTTTTTGAGGGACCCATACTGGATGGATCATCTCTTAGGTGCGCGCCGAGTGCTGCCTTGACCGATTGTAACATTCTCAGCATCAAGCGGAGGATCATAATGGAATTGGAGAGCAGGCTGGTTCCCATCATGCGTGAAGGGGTCGATGTAGTCAAAATGATCTTTTTCGGGAAATTGCAGGCGTACCTCATCAGTAAATATGCGCATCAAAACCGGCAGAGCGTCAATCAACTGGCTGGAGCCATCATCAACGACCTGTTTGCCACCCCCAACCCACAGAAACCCTTTGTCGACTTTGTAGAGCAAAACCAGGACTGCATCGCCGAAGAAATGCGTTTATTGGCGACGGTTTTCCCGGAGTTGTGTGGACCGCTTACCGATGCCTTGCGCATGCAGTTCCTCTGTGACAGTCGCGAAGGCATCGACAGCACCACCATGCTCAACCGTGCGCGGGATCTCAAGGTCCTGGTCTTGGAACGCGACCTGCCGCTTCCCAAGCATTTCCTGGAAATGGTACGCGCCCTGGGAAGTACACTTCGCTTTCTGGAGCCTAACCACCTGGTGGATAGGGATGCAACCGTGCACTGAGACAAGAGGGTGCAAGAACAAGTGGGTAAGGACGGTTCTCATATCATCGTTCGTGGTCGAGGTGTTAGCAGCCATGCCAATGACCACAGGTTTTTCCTCTATCTCCTCAGTATAGGAAAGGAGTTGACCCATGAAGACCGGTTCTTGCCGTTTTCTTACATCGCTAGTGTTTGCCGTGGTGTTGTCACTGCCGCTGGTCAGTGGTGCCGCGGACGCACCCAAGTTCAAGGAGGAATACAAGCTTACCCTGAATGTCGGGCAGAACTTCTACTGGGGCATGGGAGCCACCCGTTTTGCCGAACTGGTGAAGGAAAAAACCGCCGGCAGGATCAATGTCAAACCTTACTACAACAGCTCGCTGCTCAAGGGGGCTCAGCTTCAGTCGCTCCAGATGGTAGCCAAAGGGATGATTGACTGCGCGTTTGAGTCCACCATCAACTCATCCACGGTAATCCCAGCCATGAATGTCTTCTCATTGCCTTTCTATATCAACAACTTCGACAACCTCGATAAGCTTGAAAACGGCCAGACCGGCAAGGCGATCTTCGCCGAAATGGAAAAGATTGGTCTCAAACCCCTGGCGTGGGCCGAGAACGGTTTCCGCCAAATCACCAACAGCAAGCAGCCCATTCAGAAAGTGGAGGACCTCAAGGGTTTGCGCGTGCGCGTGGTCGGTAGCCCGATTTTTATCGATACCTTCCGAGAGTTGGGTGCGGACCCCGTGAATATGAATTGGGGCGATGCGGTAACCGCGTTTCAGCAGGGTGTGGTGGACGGTCAGGAAAATCCGGTGGGCGTACTGATCCCGGTGCAGATCTTCCAGTACCACAAGTACGTAACCATCTGGAACTACTTGGTGGATCCACTCATCGTCTACTGGAACATGGAGCAGTGGGATGCCTTCCCCGACGACATCAAGAAGTCCATTCAAGAAGCCGCCACCGAAGCAGGTCGATTCCAGACAGCCGTTGCTCGGGCCGGCCTCGATGGCGACAAATCGCTCAACATTCTGAAAAACGAATTCAACTTTGAAATGGAAGTGCCGGATCCCATCAAATTCTTCGAAAGCAAGGGAATGACGGTGAACGTGTTGACGGAAGACCAGGTGAAAGCCTTCAGAGCGGTGACCAAACCCGTGGTTGACAAGTGGATCCCGAAGTTGGGGAAAGGTATTTACGAAATGGCCCAGAAGGACCTGGGGCAGTAGCCATACAGCACACCTCCCCTGGCCACGGCATCGGCTGGGGAACGCACATGGCCTATGGTTTCGCCACCGTCTACCGACTGACGGTGCAGCTGATTTTGAGCGTCCGTGCAGCCAGGCTGGCCCGGCCGCACGGCTGACGGTTGCCGCTATTCGCGGCGCCCACCGAGGATGCGCAGCAGCATCAAGAACAGGTTGATGAAATCCAGGTAGAGGGTCAGCGCCCCATGGATCGCCAGGCGCCGCGTCACCGACCCATCCACGCCGTCGGGTTGTGTGAGCGCCAGGGTCTTGATCTTCTGGGTATCATAGGCGGTGAGGCCGACGAAAACGATCACGCCGATGTAGCTAATGATCATGGTCATGGCGTTGCTGCGAATGAACAGATTTACCACCGACGCGATGACAATCCCGATGAGCCCCATGGTCAAAAAACCGCCCCACGAAGTCAGATCCTTTTTGGTGGTCCACCCATAGACGCTGCAGGCCGCGAACGTCGCCGAGCAGATGAAGAAGGTGCCGACGATGGAAGCCCGCGCGTAGGCCAGAAAGATCACCGACAGGGTGATGCCGTTGAGGGCCGAATAGCCCACAAAGAGCGCGGTCGCCGTGGCCGGATTCATACGGTCCACCCAGCCTGCCAGGGCGAACACCATCACCAGCTCACCGATGATGAGCCCGTAGAACACCATCGGATTGCCGAACACCAGCTGCAACATGGTTGGGCTGGTGGATACGAAGTAGGCCAGAGAGCCGGTCAGCGCCAGCCCAATACACATCCAGTTGTACACGCTTCGAACGAAATCATTGACCAATACCTCGGTCCTGGTTCTTGTTACGGAAATGGGTTCCATCGTCTTCCCTCCTTGTTTCTTGGTTTCCCTCGGCATTGGCGTAGTAGCTCCCTGCTCCGGTGCCACTTCCCCAGTACATGCGGGTGAAAGGCCGTAACCAGTTTCTGAGCCGCGATGTACTAGCATCTTCAGTCGCTAATCAAGCTTTTCCGTTTCCAGCAACACACCCAGGGCGTAGGCGAAATCGCCTACCAACTTGATGCAGTGCTGCCTCCGGCTCTCCGGATTGCTGTAGAAGTCCTTGACGGCAGCAGGATCCCGCCAGTTCATTTGGGCGATGTTGGCACAGTCCACTCCCCCAAAGGGTTCGGTTAGCTCTTCAAACTTCCTGGTCAGTTTGGCGCTTAGTTTCCACATCCGGGGATCTTCCTTATCCTGCAAGTTTCCCCGGCTAAATAGGCTGGAAATCAGTGCCACCCCCCCGGTCAAGGTCCCACAGATCCGCCCGGAACTGGCGACACCTCCGCCAAAGGCACCCAAAGCCTTGATGACGTCTTCATTGACGCAGCCTAACTTCTCCTGACTCACAGCCAGGATGGCCTGACTGCAATGGAAACGTTTGTTGAATAACTCGATCGCTCTCTGTCGCATCTGTTCGGGGCTCATTATCATTTCCTCCGCTGATCTCCGATTGAATTCGTCCACAAGATATGCCACGGCTGTAAACACAGCCAAATTGTTTTCCAAAAGACTCCAAAAGGAAAGTAAAAACGAATGAGACCGGAGGCAACAGGGGGCAACGTGTTTTCACGGCACCGTACCACCACCCCTACAGCCAGGCCAGCTTGCACCATCCCGATGCTGAGCTCTTGGTACAGTTTTCGCCATCACCCCAAATGTCCACCACCCAATCTGAGCGATTAGCTGTTAGCGCTTGGCCATTAGCTAAATCAATCCGGAATGTTACAGCATGGTTATGGCCGCCTTTTCGGTGGAGCTACCAACCGAGGAAGAACCTTACACCTCCATGGCTAACAGCTAAAGGCTAATCGCTCAATTTAGGCACCCGTATGCTTCAAGATATGATGAGCACACACCCGGCTCCCATCGATGGCGATAGTCGGTACCGCTTGCGGCGTCTCAGCCAAATCTTGGAGTGCAGTCTCCCAACGACCGGCATAGAGATCGGTGGACGGCAGGTAGACCACCGGCAGTTGGCGACTCATTTCCTTGACCAGGATATCATATTCCGGGAAATCTCCACGATCGGTGTAAATCATCGGGGTTCCCTGAGCCAGGCAATCGGCGACGATACCATAACCCGGTTTAGTGATGACCGCATCCACCGCGCCAACCAGGTCGGCATAGGTCAGGTCGATGCCATCCACACGATAGGCATTGGCAAGCTCCAAGACAAGGGGGGCACGATAGAGCAACACCATGCCGCGAATCTGTTCCAGGCGCTGCAGGGCCTCTACGGACAGATCCAAAGCCGTGAACGAAACCAGATACACTCTTGTCTCGGAAGCAATACCCAAGATACTGCGCACTTCCTCGCGGTTGCGGCCTGCATGGCGCGCCACCAGGGGTACCGGCACTACCCGTGGGCATGCCGAGCAATCCCCATGCATGGGTAGCTCTAGGAAAAGCTCGCAATACTGGTAACATTCTCGGACCCAGTCCACCAATCCCTGCCAACGCCTGTCCTTGGCTGCATAGTGCTGGTAGATCCAATCCCAGGTGAAGTTGCCCATGCCAACATTGGGGATGCCATAACGCGCAGCGGCCACAAACGGCAAAAAGGCAACGTCCGAAACCACGGCGGTAATCCGTTGCTGTTGGAAAAACCGCAACTCTTCCTCGATGAGTGTTTGGTGACGATTATTCTGGGCCTGCAAAGCCCAAAACGAGGCTTCCAGATCCAGGCGCAAATTGTCATGCTGCACCATGCCGATATCCAGCGCCTGTCGACGATGCTGCAGCGGTTCGGCCAGATTTTGCGCCACAAGGAAAGATGGTATGGCGGAGACAATAGTGATCCCTGCATGCGGCGCTAACTTCCGCAATGCCTTGATCACTTCCAGAGACCGCACCGCATGACCGAAACCGTGTGCAGTGATGTAATAGGCAATTTGATGGGTCATGAAGAACTCCTATCGCCTATTCGTTCCAAAGATCGCTCCAACGGCTGTTGGCCCATCACCTGTGCAGATCCTTTCTTGTCTTTAGACTATGAAAATGATTAACTTTGTCGCGTTGCTTCATGGATCCGTCCTATTAGAATATTGATATGGAGAAGATTATGAGCGATGTCAACGTGACCTTTCAGCCTGACAACCGGACTGTGTCGGTCCCCAGTGGCCTGACCCTTCAGGAAGTGGCTGCACAAGCCGACGTCACCATCAACAACCTTTGCGGCGGTCAGGGAGTATGCGGCAAGTGCCGGGTGAAACTGGTACAGGGGAAAGCCAGTTCCACCGGCAAAATCATCGGCCATCTGGACAAGAAAGAGCTCCAGGAAGGCTATGTTCTGGCCTGCCAAACCCGGGTGGAACAGGAGGACCTGACCGTTTGGATCCCGCCGGAATCCCGGCAGGAAGAAGACCAGATCCTCACCGTGGATCACGTGGTTCAATACGAACAGCCCGCTCGCCTGGAGGACACCACATCCCCCGGCGAAATCCCCTACTATCAACCGTTGTGCCGCAAATTCCATCTGCCGCTGCCACCACCGACGCTTGCCGACAATCTGTCAGACCTGGACCGCATTTTTCGAGAACTTCGAAAGAACGTCCAGGAACACCAATTAAACGTGGATTTTCACGCCTCTGGTAGGGCTGGCTCAGATGTTGCGGGAACATGAGTGGAATGTGACCACCACAATTCACATGAAAGACCCCGATTGCCCGACCCTGCGCGCCGTTGAACCGGGTGATACCACCGCACATAATTATGGCGTGGCCATTGATGTAGGAACCACCACCATCGTGGCGCAATTGGTGAATTTGAGAAACGGCAAGGTACTGGGAGTAGAGGCCAGCTACAATCATCAAGCCCGATACGGCGCTGATGTCATCTCCCGGATGATTTTTGCCTGTACGCGAGGCGGCCTCAATCCCCTCAGAGAACGCCGTTACCACCACCATCAACACGCTCGTGGATGCGCTGGTGTCGGGCAATGGCATCCAGCATCAGGACATCAGTTGCCTGGTGGCTGCCGGCAATACTACCATGACCCACTTGCTGCTCGGCCTGGAACCCTGCGCCATCCGTATGGCCCCCTATATTCCCACGGCCAACCGGTTCCCGGCGATAAAAGCCGCTGACATAGGGCTCACAGCCCACCCCAACGCGGTGCTCCACTGTCTCCCTTGCGTCAGCAGCTATGTTGGCGGCGACATCAGCGCCGGAGTACTGGCGTGCGGCATGAATGACCACCCCGAGGTGAGCGCCCTGATCGATGTCGGCACCAATGGTGAGATTGTCGTCGGCAACAACGACTGGCTGGTCTGCTGTTCCGCCTCCGCCGGACCGGCCTTCGAAGGCGGCGGCACCAAATGCGGCATGCGAGCGACGCGCGGGGCGGTGGAAAAGGTCGTGATTCGCGACCACGACGTGAGCTATAGCACCATTGGTCGAGCCAAAGCGCGAGGCGTATGCGGCTCCGGCCTGATCGATACGATCGCCGAATTGATGATGCATCGCATCATTGATCAGAGTGGTAAATTCATCAACTTCGATCATCCCCATGTGAGGGTTGTCGAAGAAGTGGCGGAATTCGTCATCGTCCCGGAGAACCGCTCGGAAGCCGGGGAGGCGGTAGTGGTCAGCGAAGACGACATCGCCAATTTGATGAAAAGCAAAGGCGCCATTTTGGCCGCCATGAAAGTGCTCGTCGAGAACCTCGGCATGACCTTTGCCGACCTCAAGAAACTCTATGTCGCAGGCGGGTTTGGAGCCCACCTCAACATCGAAAAGGCCATCTTGATCGGGCTGCTTCCCGACATTTCACGCGATCGTATCCAGTTTATCGGTAACAGCTCGCTGGCGGGAGCGCGCCTAGCCATGTTATCCGCCCATGCTTTTCATAAGGCGGAGGCTATCGCGCGGCACATGACTTACTTCGAGCTGTCCGTCCACCCGCAGTTCATGAACGAATTCGTAGCGTCTCTGTTCTTGCCCCACACCCATATGGAGTTATTCCCCAGTGTGGCTGCCAAGCTCCAGCGCGCCGCCAAGCAGGCCAAACCATGAAGTGCCGATTCCACCCCGATCGTGAAGTCGAAGTGGTTTGCAATAAGATGGAATACGGCTATTGCCGTGAATGCCTGGACAAATGCCAGGCGTGCACCGACCCCGAAATCTACTGCCGTCACCGCACTTCTTGTTTCATCTGGGAGATGTGCCGCAAACAGGTACGGCGGTCTCACAACCGCAAAGAATGCGCGGAGGACAACCAGGGATCGGAAGCGGGATGAGGTGGGGAAAGGCGTGCCGGCTGGAGCAAAGGCAGCGCTGCCCGATTAAATTCAGGCAGGCTTTCAGTGTTTTCCCATGACCTTGAGCAAGACTGGGTTGAGTTGTTCTTCGGTCTGCAACTTGTTCATTTTCGTCCTGGCTTCGGCCGCATCCTGTAAGCTACTAAGCTCCACGTTATAGACCTTGCCCTTCTGCAAGTTCAGCTGGCTTTTCACCACCGCTGAATAGCCCTTTTTCTGGAGCCTCTTCTGCAGCTCCTGGGCTTGAGAAGGGTTCTGAAAACTGCCGAGATGCACAATGTAAACCCAGTTGGCTTCCTGCAATGATTCCTTGGGGTTGTCCGCAGGAGGCGATGGCGTTATGGGTGGAGCGGTAGCCGGAACGCTGGCTGCCGTCGGTTTGGGGGGTGCGGTGGCGGAGGGTGGCCGCCCGTCGGCTCGAGCGATTGTAACCGGCGCCTTCTGCTTGGTCATCTTGGCCTGATCGGTAGTCTTCTTGGGCTGCTCGGCTCCTGGAGGTGCCGGTTTGGCTGCTGACACCCCGGAGCCGGCACCTGACACAACAGCTGGCTTGGGTTTGTCGGTGGAACTACTGCCGGCGGCAGGCTTGGGTTTGTCCCCGGCAGCAATCTTCTCACCAGGTTTGATCGAGCCGGCTGCTGCGGCGCCAGTTCCCGTTGCGGGCTTGGCTGCGGCAACCCCTTGAACAGCCTCTCCGGGTTTGTGACCGGAAACGGCAGCAGTGGCCCCCTGAGCCACCGGCTTTGATCCCGGTGACGGGGCTGCTGATTTGGCTTCCGGCACCGGCATAATGGGTGGTTTCGCCTGATCCTCGGGTCGCGCCTCCACAGGTTCCTTGGTCTGGGGCGGCACGCTGCCAACGACCTTGGTGGGCTCCGCCCTGCCAGCCGGCGCCGGCACCACCGGAGGCACGGTTACAGCCGGCTCAACGGGTGGGGTTTCCGGCGGGGGGCTGCTGTTTTCCCCACCCGCCGCCGGCACTGGGCTCTTGGGAACCTCTTTGACTACCTTGGCATTGGTGGGCTTGTCTTCAGTGTTCTTGGTCTTCTGGTGCCAAAGAAGCGGTATGAACGCCACCCAGAACAGAATAATGACGACGAACTTGAAGACGTTGCGAAACGAGAACAAGGAAGATGCAGAAGAAGAGGGCGTCTTACCCAACCGTGAACCCTTTCTGAGGAATATTTTCTGCTTCATGTCTGGCCTCATCTACCCGGGATTGGGTGATGTGTTCTGGTCTTCAGAATAAGTGGCAATGTTCCCCGGTATCCTATTTTTTCTGAGCACCTCCGAGGTGCCATGGCAACGGTCACTGCCCACTTGGATTCATGACCCAGCGGCCACATCAAATCAGTGCCGGTAATCAACGCCAAGACCAGCACTCACGTGGGTTCCTGAGGCCCTGCCCAGGCCCACTGAACCCCCGCAACGTACCCCGGTCACAACTTTCGCACATCCCCTGGTTGTAGTCTACAGATTCTTTGCCCGCTCCAAAACCCTCTGGAATCCAGGGAGTGCCCCTTCGATGGTACGATCATCGACACAATAGGCAATACGGAAATGACCCGGTCCGAAGAAGCCGCTCCCCGGCACCACCAGGATGTTCTCCTCCTGCAGCAAGCGTACAAACTGGATGTCGTCGCTCAGAGGGCTCCGGGGAAACAGATAGAAGGCTCCCGGGGGATTAATCAGGGTATAGCCGGCGCTGCGCAGGCCAGCAACCAGCAGGTCGCGTTTGCGGCGATAAATGGACACGTCCACGCAAAGCCCCTGGAGTTCGGTGATGAGCCGCTGCTGCAGGGCGGGTGCATTGACAAATCCCAAGATCCGGTTGGCCAACGTGAGGGCTCCAAGGAGTGCCTGAAGGTCGGCGGCTTGGGGATGCACCGCCACAAAACCCAGTCGCTCGCCGGGCAAGGACAGGTCTTTGGAATAGGAGGTGGTGATCAGGCTGTTCTCATAAGCGGCAAAGACGCTGGGCACCTGATGACCGTCATAGACAATCTTGCAGTACGGCTCATCGGATACCAGGTAGATCGGCTTGCCATATTCCCGGCTTCTCTGGCGCAACAGGTCAGCCAAATGTGCTAGGGCGGCAGCCGAGTAGATCTGCCCGGTGGGGTTGTTGGGAGAGTTGATCAACACCACCTTGGTCCGGGGTCCCACGGTATTTGCCAAGGCCTCGATATCCAGGGTGAAGTCATCACCGGTGGGCACCGTTATCAGTATGCCGCCGTGGTTGTCGGCATAAAAACCATACTCGACAAAGCACGGCACCGGGGTCAGGACTTCATC
Organism: uncultured delta proteobacterium; assembly: GCA_963802715.1. Classification (GTDB taxonomy): domain Bacteria; phylum Desulfobacterota; class Syntrophobacteria; order Syntrophobacterales; family Syntrophobacteraceae; genus CAWDJT01. The sequence goes on along the minus strand of CAWDJT010000044.1, from coordinate 25,018 downwards.
TCCCGGGTCCAGCAGGGATTTCAAAATGATGTTCAAGCCGCCCGCCGCGCCACAGGTCATGACCACCTGATCGGCGCTGACAGGGACGCCTTTCTCCAAGGTCAGTTGGGCAGCGACCGCCGCTCGCGTTTCAAGGAGTCCGGCATTGGGCATGTAACCGTGCATCCCGGGGGTGAGGTTTTGGACCAATTGGCGAAGTTTGTCATGAACCGCATCCGGTGGCGGCACGTTGGGGTTTCCCAGGCTGAAATCAAAGACCTTGTCGGCGCCATGGATTTGCTTAAGACGAGCCCCTTCCTCAAACATCTTGCGGATCCACGAAGATTTCCCCATATATTCCAGCATCTTTTGAGCAACTGCCATGAGTGCTCCTCCGTCACCTGAGTCAGGGCGGGGCTGGATCAAGACCCCTTTTTGGCAAAAGAACCTCTTCTGCACCGAGGATTCCCTGGCCGAGTCCCACAGAGGGCGATAACCATGGGCTTCGAGCGCTAACCCTGGGATCTCCGGCCAGTCTCGCTCATCCGGTAGACTACCAACTCATCCCGGCTACACGTCAACTTCTGCACCGGCTCAATGGAATGCATCGGGAAATGCGGGCCGGCAACGAGCAGCTCTCCCCGCCAACCGTTAAGCAAATTTTCCAGTTCATTCAACGGCTTGTCAGGATAGACATAAAGGCAATCAGCCCGCTGGATTTGCTGCGTCAGATAGTCCCCGCAGACCACGGCGACCCGTTCGCCGAGGCCCAGCTCACCAATGGCCTCTTTGGCCGTATGGCACAGGCATCGATCGATTTCTATGCCCACCACCCGAGTGAACAGGCTGGCTATGCAGGCAACCAGGCCGTCACCGCTGCCCAAGTCGATGAGCAATTGCCGGCGCTCCAACCCAAGTTCTCGAAAGAAATAATAGACATGTTTTGGGACCGACGCAGCCCATGCTCCGAGACAAGTCAATCGGTAGCAACCCTCCCCCGATAGATCCAGGCGCCGGTAGCGTTCCCGATAATGACTTTCGATCCTGGCGAATTCGGCATCACGCCGGGACCCGTCAACCATATCGAGATTAGGCGCGAATGACGGACTTTGCCCCATAGTAACCGGTCCTCACGGAAACCGTCGGAAGAACGGCTGATTCCTTGCCCAGCAGGGTCCCGGGGTTGGTCACCGCATTACAGCCGATTTCGGTTCTGTCGCCGATGATGGCACCGAACTTGCGCAAGCCCGTATCGATCATTAGCCCTTCGAATGGGATCGCCACCGTATCCCCTTTGAGCTTGAGATTGGCCAATTTGGTACCAGCACCCAGATTGGTGTTGCACCCCAGGATGCTGTCACCGACATAGGCGAAATGTCCGGCTTTGGCGCCGTCAAGCATGACACTGTTTTTCATTTCGGTGGTATGACCCACCACACAGCGGCTGCCGATGATGCATTTGCCGCGAATGTATGCCCCTTGCCGAATTTCGGTATGAGACCCAATGATGGTTGGCCCTTTGATCAGAGCACCGGGCTCCACCACCGCCCCCGTTCCCAGTTGAATCTGATCATCCCACAGCACCGCTCCCGCAAACAGAACCGCCGCCTTAGTGGTCTCTCGACCATCTATTCGCACCGTGAAGGTGCCTTTGGCGACATCGCCACCGAGGATTTCGAAACCATCCCGCCAGATCCGCCGCTCCCAGATGATCAGGGTATGCGGCAAAGGCTGCAGGAAACAGGCAACATCCCGAACATTGCCGTGCAAGTTCTCTTGAAGGTACGGGGAGATTCGGGCCAAGGCCTCCCACACGTAGCGACAGCCGTCGAACAACCCTCCCATGGGCTCCCCGGCCCATTCAAAAAAGCTCCTGGGATCGAGTAATTGGGCGTTTTGCATGGTCGAGCCTCAGGTCTTAGGCAACTTGCCGTGTTCGATCTTGGTACAACGGTTCATGACCACCTTCAGACCTGCCGATCTCGCCTTAGCAGCGGCTTCGTTGTCGGTCAGGCCAAGCTGCATCCAGACACAGTCGGCGCTCACGGCTATGGCTTCGTCCACAATCGCCGGTATCGCCTCAACGTTGCGGAAGATATCCACCACATCGATGTGGTGCGGCACGTCGCGAAGAGTCGCATAGCAGGTTTCTCCCAGAACCTCGCGGTATTTGGGGTTAACCGGAATCACCTGGTAGCCATGTGCTTTAAGATACCTGGCCACCTTATGACTGTCCCGGTCTTCCTTGTGGGAAATGCCCACCACGGCAACCGTCCGTGCATTCTTCAGAATGGCCGCAATCTCATCGTCACATGGATTGCTGTCAGGAAGCTGGCATTCGGTCATGGTTTCCCTCCAGGAGCTAAATCTCGTGCAAGCATGCTTCGGGAGAATCCTGCTCCAGCACGGCGTGAACAGCCGTGCCGCCCGGTTCCAAGTGCTCACATTGGTTCCAGCCCAACCCTTCTCACCATCACGCACGGCCGGAGCGGCTCAGAGATTCACCATAGAACAAAAACCTCTGCGGGGTCAAGGACGGGCGCAGCAACCCAGCATGGCCTATTTGCCATTGAGCCACACCGCCATGGTGGGAGGGTGCGACGGGATTTCGCACACCGGTTTCCATTCGCACGCTGCCGTTAATTCCAGCCCCCCCTGCATGACCGAAACCGGCCGGTCAGAAGACACCACCACCACCAGCAGATCCTTGTGAATGGCCGTGAAGCGCAGGGCCGAGTTGAAACGGGCGCCGCGAGAACGATCCTCCCCTGGAACGCTCAGGCCATCCAGCAGGCAGGCGAAGGCGTGAAGGTGCAGGTCGGCCCCGATGTGGAGCGCCCCGTCCACTTTGGACAACGACTTGGCCAATTCCAAAAACTCTCCGATTCTGAGATCGATGGGCTGCTCCAGCTTCTGTCCGGGAATCTCGCAGGGCTTGTCTTCCAGGTCGAGTACCAGGGTGCATCCGTGCCGCCGCTCACGGGCCTCTTCCACAAGGCTTTGCACCAGTTTGAACAGTACATGCACCACCGACTGATCCATGCTGGACTCCAACAGCGTCTCCTCCAGTTGCACCAGATTGGGGCGGCGCGTGGATGAATGGAAATTGCCATCAGCGAAACTGCAGGCCAGGTCGCCGCCGATCCGGAGAAATCCCTGACGTCCTCGAAAGTGAATGGTGATTCGACATTCAGGCAGTTGCCCCGCTGAGCTGATCCCAAAAATGTGATCGCCATCAGAGATCAGCTTGCGATTGGATTCTTCCACCGCCTGGAGCAATTTGCGGACGTGTTTGCTGTTCCGGAGTCGCGGCATTTCCAAAGCTGGGAATCGGACCAACCAGCGAATTTTATCCACCTCCTCCGGTTCGATAAAAGCCAACTGACCACGAGGCGGCATGCCCTCTTCGGATGTCTTGGAAATACTAAGAGCAGCATCCAGGATGGGGTAAACCAACATGTGGGTGTCTCGTCCGAGACGGCCATTGAGCGTATGCCGGATATGATCATGGATGGCATGAACCGCGTAGCCCTGCAGAGCATAGCGGGACGCCCCGGTGATGAAGGCTCCTTCGGAGGCAAAATCATGCGCCAGCAGCCAGGCGGCATGCTCCAGCCAGCGTTCCACCGGTCCGATGGAACACATGTTGGGATGGTGCTCGGAAAACCACATCTGGTAGAAAAGGGAGCGCGACCTTCCCCCAAAAGAAATCAAACCGCTCAACTGGAGATTCTCCAGAGGGATGTGCCCCAGGAATTGCATTTCGGCCGAGTCTGGGGCCTCATCTCGCCACTGACTGGAATGCAGGTATATTTCCGCCAGTTTCGGCTCGTGACCCTGAAGCAGATACTGCGGGTCATACACGCACACGGGGCTATCGGGGTTCTCGGCATAGATCAGCGCGGCGCGACTCGGACCAGAATATACGGACAGGCCTTTGCACAAACCATCGAGCACACGAAAAATGGACAGGTAGTTGGCCATCACATCCATCATAGCGGCAACCTTTGAACTACGGCAAAATTGGTGCGACCTACTCCTCAGAAGGTCTGTTGCTCTCCATTTCAATTTTCATCTCATATTGACACAAAACCCCGCCCTTGTTTATAGTTTTGCTCTATGGTCAACCGCGTTTTCGTGGAGCCCAGTGGCGGCTCAGTACGTCATGCAAAAGGTCGATTACGGCGCCAAGCTTACAATTGCCACCATCCTGAAAACCAGCGACGAGTCTTTTGGTGTGACGGTCAAGAAGGGCAACAAGGACCTCCTGGATCTGCTCAATAAGGACATCGAACCCGGTCAAGCCAAGGCCATCGATAAAACTCTACGCAAGCCATGGATGGGTTGGTGGCTCTCGGTAGGGCTTGAGGTGCGGCTACCCAGTACAGTACTCGCCCTTCCGGGTCACCTATTGCGTCCTATGCCCCAAGCTTGTGACTCCGCTCATCGCAAGGCCCATAAACCGTTCCCCCTTGTGAAAACAGGAAAAGCACATGGAAGAACTCGATCAGATCACCAAAACGCTGTCACTCACTATGGGAGCCGCCTGGGCGAGTGGCATCAACCTTTACGCCGCCATTTTGGTGCTGGGAATCCTCGGCAACTCCGGCGACATGACTCTGCCTGCCAATCTGCAGATTCTCACCCACCCGGTGGTTTTGATTGCCGCCGGCTTCATGTATGTGGTGGAATTCATTGCCGATAAGATTCCCGGCGTGGACACCGGCTGGGATGCGGTGAGCACCTTCATTCGTATCCCGGCGGGAGCCATTCTCGCCGCCAAGGGCGTGGGGGACCTCCATCCGGCCATGTCACTGGCCGCTGCCATCCTCGGTGGAGGTCTCGCCGGGTTGTCTCACTCCACCAAGGCCGGCTCGCGAGTCCTCATCAACACATCGCCGGAGCCTTTCACCAATTGGGCGGCATCGGTCTTCGAAGACGTGCTGGTGGTTGGCGGGATGTGGACCGCCCTGCATCACCCCTATATTTTCCTGGTGCTCCTCGCGCTCATGGTGTTCTTCATGATCTGGTTCCTGCCCAAGCTGTGGAGGGGGATCAAGCTGGTGTTCAGCAAGATCAAGGGATGGTTTGGCGGCAAGACGGCGGTCCCGCCTCCTTTGCCGGTCGGGCCACCGGCCGAGGCACAAGGCTCTTCCCCGGCCATACCCGATGGCATCGAACACAAGCTGGAATCTCTCAACAACCTGATGAAGAAGGGTCTGATTTCGGAGGAGGAATACCAGAAGAAACGCCGAGAGCTTCTGGAGAAACTCTAAAGGGGATTTGTCCAAAGGCTGCTAATCCAGCATCAACCTTCGCCCCAGAGGACCGGCTTTCTCCAGGAAGGGGCGAATGAGTTGCGGCACCCACCAGTTGGCAAGCAGCACGAACACCAAAGCGAACACCAGGCCGCTGGCGGCAATCGCCGCCAGCGATGCGCCATACGGATGATCCGGCCACCACCGCAGACACCCCGTGGCCAGACTCATGGCCGGCAAACCGGCGGTCAGCGCCAACAGCAGAACCTGCAGCGAACTCTTCGCCAAACCGGCAAACACCTCGCCGCCAAACTGTCGGCGCCAGCGCCAACTCAAAGCCACGGTGTAGATACCAATGGATAGGGCACTGGCCAGCGCCACCCCGAAAGCCCCCCACCATCGGCTGGTCAGATAGTACAGCGGCAGTGCCGCCAGGGTTGCCAGCGTACCCAGCACGGCGGGAGTGATGGTGTCCTGTCGAGCATAAAAAGCTCGCCCGAGAATCTGCTGCCAGCCCCAGCAACTCACCACCGCCAGCAAGATGATGAGGAGCCACATGGTGCGCTCGGTATCTTCGGCACCAAAGTGGCCCTGTTGGAAGATGAGGACGATGGTGGGATAGGCCACCACCATCATCCACAGGGACAGGGGGATGAGCATTGTCAGCGTGTTTCGCAGAGTCTCGTTGATGGTTCGGTGAAATCCTTGAAAATCCTTGCGAGCCGCCAGTTCAGCCAGGAACGGGTAGGACGCTACACCGGCGGCCTGAGCCACGATCCCCACGGGCACCAGCATGATCCGGCGGGCATAGTTGAGCCAACTGATAGCACCCGTTCCGGCCAGGGAACCAAACACCCGCACCATTTGCTCATCCAGCACCACAATCGATTGCCCCACCATCAACGGCAAGGCCAGCCACAAGAACCGCCTGATGCCGGGATGCCACCAGCACCAGCGAAGCTGCCAGTCACCACTGCGGCGCAACACCAGATAGGGAAGCAGTAAGTTGCCCGCGAATGCCCCCACCAGCACCCCCCAACAGAACCCTTCCATGCCGTTGCGACGGAGCAGCACCCCCACCAGGATTATGCTGCCGTTGTAGATGATGGGCACCAGGGCCGGCACATGAAATTGCTTGCGCAGATAGAGCAGCGCCAGCAGACAGGCACCGGGCAGGAACGCCGCTTGGGCCGGCAAAATGATGCGGAGAAAGTAAGTCAGGCGTGCCCAGGCCGGGGGATTGAGCCCAGGCGCAGCCACCATTGCCAATTGCGGAGCCAAGATCATGGCTACTACAGTAAACACTGTGATACCGGCGGCAACCCAGGTCAATACCGCTGAAAACAAACGCCAGCCATCGTCATGATCTCGGGCGAAGGTCTCGGACAGTAGTGGTATCAAGGTGATGGAAAAATACGCCCCAGCCAGCAGATAGTTGATGAAATCAGGGATTACGAAGGCGGCGAAGTAGATATCGGATTCTTGGGAGGCACCAAACAGATAGGCAATGGCCTTGTCGCGAATGAGTCCCATGAAACGCGACAGCAGGACGCTCAACCCCATGACCAGGGCTGCCCATCCCATTTGTAAACGCTGATTCCACCAGGACATGATCCGGATTCCCGTTTGATTGCCTTCGGCCGCCATTCTCATGGATCAGCGCCGGTCTATTTTGCCCGCGGCACTTGGTCTCCCCACTTAGTGACTTGTCTCAAAACTCCCTAAATCTCCTCCCTCCTGCCGTGGGCAGGAGAGGGGTGTCTTGAGAGAGCTTCTCAACACGTTCCAACTCCTTGGCCAAAGTCACGTTACTGCAAGACGTTCCTGTCGGCAATGCCGTAGGAAACCCACCATTCGAAGCCTAGGTACCCCTTCCTGGTAACCGCCGTGATGACGGTCTTCCCGGGAGTTACTCGACTGTAGAAGCACTTCGAAACACTCAGTTTTTCCGTGTCCTTTGGGGGGCGCCAGGAGCGCAACAGCAGATGATAGTTGGTCGAGTTCTTGTTGCGCGTGATGACCTTTTTCACCACCATCGCCTGATGAGCCAACGGTGGAGAGGTGTCGAGCCAACCGTTGAGGGCCACTTCACCGCCGAAGACGCCGAGCGGGAAAGCCAACAGCGACAGCCCCAGGACCACCAGCAGTTCACGGTGAGAGCCGGACCGGCCCCGGATCAGCCGCAATGCCATCCACGAGAATATTATCAAGGCCGGAATGCTAACCTTGAGCGAGTCCAGAAACACCCCCCCGCCATCCAGGGGTTCGAAACTGGTCAGCCCCCAAAGCAACGCGACAAATCCTGTAAGGAGCAATAGAATCGGCACGGCGAAGGCCATGGCTCGTTGGGTCTTCCAGCTGATCCCCTGGGGGGCAAGGGCCAAGGGTTGGTACGGCAACGGCGTCGCCTGGAGCTTGGCCAGAAGACTGAGCTGCGACAGCGGCGTCGTAATGACCTTCGGGTCCACATCATCGCTCATGGCGAAAGGCGACCACCTGGCTTCCATGACCTTGCCGTCATGTTTCACCTCGGTAAAACCCATGCGGAAGATATCCACAACCGCTTGGCGCCTTTGGGGATCATGAAAGTACCCCGAGGCGAAGTCGGTTTCATTGCTCAGGATGTAGAACTCCTGATCAAATGCCATATCGCCGGTCTTGATCTGGCTGGCGATACCCAGCTTCAGAAAGAAGCGCTCCAGAGCCCCTTCCCGGATCACCCGAAACTGCCCCGGCGAAGGGCAATCCACAAACACCCGCAGATACGAAGGTGAATTGCGGCTGCCTGGATGCCATCGGAAGTGGTAGGGAATGCCGTCGTGGGTGCCGTTCATTTGGCCTCTGGTCTTCGCGCTCCGAGAGCTTCCGCAAGCCGTCCGGAGAAACGACGTTGCTTGCGCATCTGCCATAGTACGGTGCCCAAGACAACCAGAACAACGATTGCAGTAATTGAAATCACAATTAACTCACGAGGCATAGCCAAGACTCCATTGCCTTATTTGAACAGGGGGCCTATGATCGGCACCTTGCTCAGCTTCCTCTGTGGCTTCAAGTCTTTAACAATGTGTGACGGCAATTTATGATAATCATAATTGCAGCGGTTGCATTTATCTCTGGTCGAGCATATCCCTACTGAGTCAACATGTATGTTCGCATACCACATTTTTCCTAAGTTGTCTTCCGGACTTGCATACCGCAAGATGACATGAATGCTGGACTTGCTACTGACTTCACGAAAAGCATATCCTTTTTGAAGATGATGTCCAAAATTCGACTCTGAAGCAAATTTGCTATCTTTCGCTTTTAGAGCACCAATAAAAGCAATGTAATCATCGATCCCATTCTTGAGTTCAAATTTAAAACCTCTTGGATTACCTCCCCATGACGTTTTGTATTTCTTGGGATCGTAATAGCTTTCCAAATCAATACCACGAACCAGCATCAGGAGGATGATTTCTTCGATAACACTTTCATCTGCCATTGCTGCAACCTCCATCGATGTTCAGTGCCGTTGTCCTTGTCCTCGCCTCAGTGCCTAACTCGCCCCTGGCGCCAGGCGCAGCTTCATTTCAAGTACGAAATGGAAGATAACAACCTGCTCAGAATAGTTGCCTTCTGCCGAACCGGCCTACTTCTCACGACCCGCGAAAGAACCTTAGAGAAAACCACGGCCATGCCCAACCTGCCAGGAGCATTGTACCCGAATGACTCCGTCAGCAAAAGAGGCATGCACAGGGAACAGGCCAATGGGCCAGCGTCATTTACGTACCGCGGCCTCTCTTTGCGTTTCCCGCGGGAGTGGTTACGTTCAGACTGATAACATGAAGCAGTCCATGGCCCATGATTCAAGCCAAACGCTGAAATCTCGCACAGAAGGAATCAACATGAAAACAGTCCTGATTGTTCTGGCTTTGATGGTAACAGGCGCCGTCCTGTCAGGATTGGCACATTCCACAGACTCCCCGCAAGAAAGAACTCAGACCATGAATCCAACAGCAGCAACATACCAGACTGCGACCTTTGCCGGTGGCTGTTTCTGGTGCGTCGAGGCGGACTATGAAAAAGTGGATGGCGTCGTCGAAGTGATCTCCGGATACAGCGGCGGACATCTGGAAAACCCCACCTACGAGCAGGTGTCAGCCGACAACACCGGACATGTCGAGGCGGTACAGGTGGTCTACGATCCCCGAAAGGTCAGCTATAAGGAACTTCTAGAGGTTTTCTGGCGGCACATTGATCCGACCGATGCCGGCGGACAGTTTGTCGACCGGGGGTCTCAGTATCGATCCGTAATCTTTGTGCACGACGACGAACAGAAGCGACTGGCGGAAGAATCCAAGCATGAACTGGCAAAGTCGGGGCATTTCAGCAAACCCATCGTCACCGACATCCTACCATTCGCCCGCTTCTACCGGGCGGAGGATTACCACCAGGACTATTACAAGAAGAACTCGATCCGCTATAAGTTCTACCGGTCCAGATCCGGCCGCGATCATTTTCTGAACCAGACCTGGGGTGAAAAGCAAGGTGTCACAGCCACTCCTACGGGTGGCCGGACCTTCATCAAACCCAGCGACCAGGAACTGCGCCGGAAGATGTCTCCGCTTCAGTACCAAGTCACGCAACACGAGGGGACTGAAAAGCCCTTTGATAACGAGTACTGGGATAACAAGCGTGCCGGCATCTATGTCGATATCGTCTCGGGAGAGCCCCTGTTCAGTTCCCTTGACAAATACGATTCCGGCACCGGATGGCCGAGTTTCACCCGCCTTCTGGTCGCCGATAACATTGTCGATAGAAAGGATCGAAACCTGTGGATGACTCGCACCGAGGTCCGCAGCAAGCATGTCGATTCCCATCTCGGCCATGTCTTTCGGGACGGGCCGCCGCCCACCGGCCTTCGATACTGCATCAATTCCGCCGCCCTGCGGTTTGTCCCCAAGGAGGATCTGGCAAGGGAAGGCTACGGCGAATACCTGAAGCTGTTTGAAAAGTGAGAATTCTGGGGATCGTTGACCCCAGCCGCCTGCTCGATACTGTTGGTTTTGGCGTCAAGGGTTTTTCAAGACTGCTAGCTCATACGGACACCGGTTTGCAGTCGGCGCAATTGTTGTTTGCTTGTTTTGAAAGGGGCTATAAAGCCCTATCGAGTATCAAGGGACCAACGAACCCTGCTCAAAAGAGGTCCGCGTTTTGCCTATCATCAGCCTTCCTATCGCACCCTTGACCCCTGCCAATTACCTCGGAGGCCAGCAACAACCAGAAGTAATAGCTGTTTATTTTGATCTGGAGGGTTTGTACAAGGGTTGTGATGCATGATATGCTGCAAGGAGCATTCATCGCTGCAGTCTTCAAGGGATCGAAGTCGGGTTTTAAAGGCATGCGACCCGAAAAGAGTGAGGCGTCGTCGTGGCGCTGGTGGAAAACCGCCACGGACAACCAAGCATCTTAACCTGGAGGGACCCGATGAGATCGAGAATCACTGGTTTCGCCGTCTTGTTGATGGCAGTCCTGCTCCTTGCCGCTGCACCGGTGTTGGCCGCCAAGCAGAAGGAGGCGGCTGCGCCGACGATACGACGAAAAATCCATGGCCATCCTCAAGAAGATGGGCGATTTCCTGGGGAAGGCCGGCAAGTTCACCGTGACGGCTCGTTACGGCTATGACGTTGTTCAGGAAACGGGCCAGAAAATCGAATTCGGCGGCATCGTGAAGTACACCGTCAGCCGCCCGGACCGAATGCGACTTGATATCCTGGAGAGTGACGGCAAAAAGGCGGTCAAGCTTTTCGATGGCAAGAGCATCACAACCTATGCAGAAAGGGTGAATGTCTACGCATCCACCGAGTATACGGGTTCCCTGGACGACGCCATCATTTATGCCGTGCGAGATTTGAAAATGCGCCTGCCCATGGCCGTGCTTTTCGTTTCCAATGCCAGTGAGGAATTCGACCGCAGAATCACCTCCCTTGCCTATGTGGAAACCGACACCATTCTCGATGTCCCCTGTGACCACTTGGCCGGCACCACAGAAACCGTGGATTTTGAAATCTGGGTCCCTCAGGGCGGCGAGCCCCTGCCCAGGCGTGTCCTGATTAGCTATCGGGAAGCTGAGGGGGAACCACAGTTTCGGGCGCGGTTCTCCGAATGGAATTTTTCTCCTTCCATCACCGATGCCACCTTTGCTTTTGCTCCTCCGGAGGGGGTGGAAAAGATCCCATTCCTGGCACTGATGGAGATCAAGACGCCCAGAACCCCGTCCACGAAGAAAGGGGGCAGGAAATGATACCCAGATCCTTTCTCAAGCTCACCGTGATGCTGACGGCCTTCCTTTTTCTCATCTTCATGGTCGTGGACGTTGACTTTGTATCGGCGCGAGGCCCCGGTGGTGGTGGCGGTCCCCGTGGTGGTGGGGGTGGCGGCGGTCCGCGTGGTGGTGGCGCTCCTCCCGGTGGATTCCACCGTGGTGGGCCAGCCAGTGGAGGTAGCTTTTCCCACGGGAGAGGTGGGCCCGGTGGAGCCCCTGGTAGACCAGGTGGTCCTCCTGGTGGTTCCAGTTTTGCTCGTCCCCCGGGTGGCCCCGGTGGAGCCCCTGCTAGACCAGGCGGCCCTCCTGGTGGTCCTGGTTATGCTCGTCCTCCGGGCGGCCCCGGCGGCAGACCTGTGCCCCCGCCTCCGGGTCGTCACTGGGATCACTGGGGTCCTCCCCGACCTGCCTATGGCGTGGGCGCTGCCATCGCCGGAGCGGCTGCTGTCACGGCCACTGCCATTGCCATTGGCACGATGATGACACCGACCCAGTTCTACGCCCTTCCCTGTACACCGACAACGGTGGTGGTCGGGGGAGTCAGCTATTATCGCTGTGGAGACAGCTGGTACAGCCGCGGCTACTCGTCCGGCGACGTCGCCTATGTGGTTGTAGACCCGCCGCCGGGATACTAGGTCAATGCAGCATCAATCCGAATCAGGGACGGTCTCCAGAGGGGCTATTCCCAGAGGTTCCTGCAAAACTCGCAAATGCTGTCACCCCGGCGCCGGCCGGGGTCCAGCAGTGCCTGACTTTACCGGATTCCGGCTTCTATCGGAATGGCATCCTGGGACTGCTGCAAGAGCCTCGCTAAACAAGACATCCAATCTTTACGGAGAAGAGTCGGCATGAGCCCACAACTGGATCGCAAGGCGTTTCGAGACCTGAGCTACGGTTTGTACATCGTCACATCCCATGACGGCGACCGTCTCAACGGGCAAATCATCAATACGGCCATCCAAGTGACCTCCGACCCACCCCGGGTTGCGGTGATCATCAACAAGAACAACCTGACCCATGAATTCATTGCCAAGAGCAAGGTCTTCGCCATCTCCGTTTTGGACGATTCCGCCACCCTAAAGTTCATCGGTATCTTTGGGTTTCGCTCGGGCAGGGACATCGACAAACTTGCCCAGGCAAACCACAAGCTGGGCGTGACCGGCTGCCCGCTGGTCACCGAGCACGCTCTCTCAGTGCTGGAGGCGCAAGTCATCAGCGACATCGACCTGGGGACCCACACCATTTTCATCGGTGACACCGTCAGCTCTGAAGTAATCAAAGAGGGCCGTCCGCTTACGTACCAATTCTATCACGAGAATCTTAGAGGTAAGTCGCCTCCGGCGGCACCTACCTTCAATGCGGGGGCATAGCCCATGCGGGCGCAAGTCCGCAACCTGTTCCTGGGCCTGCCCTCCCTTGGCGGGAAGGCAGGGGGAGGGGGCTAGATGCATCCTGCCAATGGCAGGACTGCAAGGCAGGACTATCACCCCCACCCGGCCTCCCCTTTAGGGGGAGGAGACATAGGGCGAGTTTTGCAGTAGTCTCTTAGTCTTGGTAGAATGGAGTCCGGTTTCAACCCGTCACGACATCATCGACTGCGTTGCTTGGCAAAGAAGGCTTCGAGAGCCGCCATATGTTCGGGGGTGTGGTGGCATAAGGCCTGATATGATGCTGAGAGCTCCAGAGTCTCCTCCAACGATTTGCCTTGGGAAAGATGGAAAAGGCGTTTCGCCAGGCGGAGGATGCGGGCCGGTTGTTTGGCAATTTCCGCGGCAATCTCCATGCAACGATCCATTAGCTTTTCCGGAGCAGTCACTTCGCTCACCAGTCCGATGCGAAGAGCCTCCTGGGCGTCGATCACCCGGCACGTGAAGGCCAGCTCGCAGGCCTTGGAAAACCCCACGACCCGCGGAAGGAAATAGGCGCCCCCATCACCGGGGATCAATCCCACCGACACGAAGGTTTCCCCAAAGCGGGCCTGGTCGCTGGCAATCCGGATGTCACACATGCAGGTCAGGTCACAACCCGCACCGATGGCCGGCCCATTGACCGCCGCTATGGTCGGCACATCGAGACGATGAAAAGCCAGCGGGATCCTCTGGATACCGTTTCGATAGTTCTCCCGCACCTGGTCGGGATCGCCCGAAAACATGCCTTTCTTTTCAAGCATGTCCTTGATATTGCCGCCCGCCGAAAAGGCCGATCCCGCCCCCGTAACGATAAGAACGCTGATGGACTCGTCTCTCTGCATCCTCTCACAAACATCCACGATTTCATCGATGATCCTTGCATCGGTGATGGCATTGCGGATATCGGGGCGGTTCAACGTCAGAAGAGCAATACGATCGTGAACTTCGAACAAAACCTCTTGGTATTCCATTACTTCGGCCTCCGTATTGGGGTTGATGCGATAGGTACTCGGCAGAGGGGTTCCAGGGCATGAAGATGGGGCGATGGATAGAGGACCTGAATTACACGGTCGTCACACCGGACATCCTATCCGTCAAGGAAGAACGGTCGAGGATTCCAACGATCGGGTTTTCATCGTAGCTTCGCGGTCAGAACCACGGATCGCTTCATACCGTCGCAAGACCGTTGAAGATTTCCCGAATGGCCTGCTGGCGGAAAGCAAAGATCCGGCGCAGCTGCCATCGCACTACGGGATAGGTGATTTCACCCAATGGATACAGGGGCAGCCGTAGCGAACGTCGTCTTCAATGACCGTTCCGGACTTCTGCTCATGGAACCGATGGGTATGCACCCATTGCCCGTAAGGTCCGGCAATCTGCTCGTCCACAAACATGCAGGGGGGGTCCCAGCGGGTGATCTGCGTCAGCCAGGTGAACGGCCAGCCGTACAAGCGCAGATGGTATTCGATCTGCGCACCCTCTTGCATGATGATGGGCTGCGGCGTGACGACTTGAAAATGCAGTTCCGGTGGGGTGATCCGTTCCAGATTGGCAGCTTCCGCAAAGAAGGCGAAGACCCGCTCCCGCTCGCATGGCAAGACCATGGAAACCCACAATTTGTGTTCCGCCGGCATCCTACTCCCCGATTCTCGCCCGGTCAGCGGCTTGGCACAGCTCCCTGCCCCATGGTCATCCAGTCGCGCTGCAAGCATGGTCCTGGACGTGCGGGGCTCATCGCTGGTTCAGCCAGTTACCATACCGTGATGGCCTGGCCGACCTGTCAAAGGGTAGCACAGGGGACTTTCCCGGGCAATTTCAATCCCAGAAGGGATAGTTCCCTTTACGTTTTCATGCCTTGGGCTCTAACAGGGCCACACATCACACACTATGCGGCAACGTTTTTGGTGTTCAAGGTTCGGGAAATACGCTACATTCGCTCAACTTTTCACGAAGGATGCCGTGGTATTACGCATCAAGTTCAGAGCAAGTGACGATCAACAGCGGATAGATATGGAAGAATGGAACCCGATCGACTGTCCAAGTTGGCTATAGAACGCCAGGAGTTTTCAGGGCCGCGGCGCAGGCGCTGGGTGCGCCGGGTGATCCTGGTTGGGCTGCTGGTGGGCGCCATGGTGGTGCTGGGGCACCTGTATCGCCAGGGGGTGCTCACTCCCGCCACCGAGGTGAAGCTGACCAGCCTTTCACTGGTGTATCCGTCCCAGGTGATCACCGACCTCAACTCCAGCGGTTACTGTGGTACCGCAGAGCAAGGCCGCGGTGGCTTCCAAGGGGACCGGCCGCCTGATTGCCCTGGAAGTGCGCGAGGGGAGCCGGGTGAAAAAAGGGGGATATCCTGGCCCGGCTGGAATCCGACGACCTCCAGGCTGACGTCAATCAGACCCGGGCGCAGTTGGGTGCCGGTCGAGCGGCGCTGATCCAGGCCCAGTCCGAACTGGACACCGCCGAAAAGAACTGGCATCGCTATAAGACTCTGGCGCAGCGGCAGTTGGTGGCGCAAACCGATGCCGACATCGCCCGCGACCGTTGGGCCAAAGCCAGGGCCGGGGTGGAATCGGCCCGGGCCAATATCAAGGCGCTGGAGGCAGCCGCCGAGCGCACCGAGGTACTGCTGGAATTCATGCTGATTCGCGCACCCTTTGACGGCGTGGTGCTCACCAAGAACGCCGACATCGGTGAAGTGGTGGCGCCCTTTGGGTCGGCCACCAATGCCAAGGCGGCGGTGGTGACCATGGCCGATATGGGAACGCTGCTGGTGGAAACCGATGTATCGGAAGCGTTCATTTCGAAAGTGCGGCTGGGTCAACCCTGCGAAATCCAATTGGATGCCCTGGGTCGCGAACGTTTTCCCGGCAAGGTGGACATCATTGTCCCCACCGCGGACCGCACCAAGGGGACCGTGCTGGTCAAGGTCAGTTTCGATCAGTTGGACCCGCGGATTCTCCCGGAAATGAGTGCGCGGGTGGCGTTTTTGAACCGCCCCCTGACCCCTGAGGAGAATCAGCCGGTGTTGGGCGTCCATCGCGATGCTCTGACCAAGGTGGACGATACGCAGGGTTTTTTCCTGGCGAAGGACCAGCGCGCTCAGTGGGTTGCATTGCCGCAGCCTGAATTCCTGGGCGATTACGCCATCCTGTCGCCGCCCTTCAAAGCCGGTGATCCGGCGGTGCTCAAACCACCCGCCAAGCTTCGCCCCGAAGCCCGCATCAAAGTGGCAGACTAGCCGTGAACTCCGACCTCGCTCCATCTCAAGATCCCATGGTCGCGGTTCGCGATGTCTACAAATCCTATCGGCGTGGTGCTCAGATGGTGCCGGTGCTGCTGGGAATCCATCTGGAGATTGCCGCTGGGGATTTCGTGGCGCTCATGGGTCCGTCCGGTTCCGGCAAAACCACTCTGCTCAACCTCATCGCCGGCATCGACCGCCCCGATGAAGGCCATCTGCTGGTGGCGGGAACTGACATCACGCAGCTCAGCGAAACCGAACTGGCCCAGTGGCGGGCGGTCACCGTCGGCTTCATCTTTCAATTCTACAACCTCCTGCCGGTTCTCACCGCCCTGGAAAACGTCGAACTGCCGCTGCTGCTGAGCGGCCTGCGGCGGCGCCAGCGGCGCGAACATGCGCTCCTGGCCCTTGAAATGGTGGGCTTGCAGGATCGGGTGCAACACTATCCGGGCGAACTTTCCGGGGGCCAGCAGCAGCGGGTGGCCATCGCCCGCGCCATCGTCAGCGACCCAAGAATCATCGTGGCCGATGAACCCACCGGGGATTTGGATAAAGTATCAGCCGGGGAGATTTTGAATCTCATGGAGAAGCTCAATCGGAATTTTGCCAAGACCATCATCATGGTGACCCATGACCCCAAGGCGGCTGAAAAGGCACGCGTGATCCATCAACTGGACAAGGGGCAACTGAACAACACGACCTGAAAGCATGAAAGCGCGAGGGGACGAGGGGACGAGGGCGTGAGGGCGTGAGGGCGTGAGGGCGGAGTGCAAACCCATTGCATGGGAGATTCCGGCGGAAGCCTATTGGCGTCAACTTAGCCGCAATTTCCCCCCTTTCGCAAAGGGGGGCCAGGGGGGATTTGGCGGGGCTGCGTTGAAAATCCCCCTGAATCCCCCTTTTCCAAAGGGGGACTTTGGAGCGTCCGACGTCCCGAAACGTCCTAAAGGAGATTTTCCATCCGTAAGTTGACGCCTATGGACGGAAGCCGGAATCTGTCAGAGATCTGTTGGACCCCCGCTTCCGCCGGGGTGACGATCAGAGGAACTTTTGGACCCGCTCTTTGCGGTTTGCCTGGGAGCTGGAGGCTGGAAACGTGCAACCGACAGCTTGAAGCCTGTACCCTAAAGCCTGCAGCCTGCAGCATGAGTCTTTTCCCATGGAACTGATCAAACTCATCATTCGCAATACCTTGCGGCATCGGTTGCGAACCACTCTTACGGTGTTTGGCATGGCGGTGGCGATCCTGGCGTTTTGCCTGCTGCGCACCGTGGTGGAGGCCTGGTACATCGGGGTCGCGGCCGCGGCCCCCGATCGGTTGGTAACGCGCAGTGCGGTGTCGTTGATCTTTCCCCTGCCGATCGCCTATCGTCAGAAGATCCTGCAGGTGGCCGGGGTCCGCAAGGCAGCGTACGGCAACTGGTTTGGCGGGGTCTACATCGATGAGCGTCATTTCTTCCCGCGCATGGCCATCGGCCCGGAGTATTTCTTCGATCTCTACCCGGAATTCATCGTCCCGGCGGACCAGCTCAAGGCCTTTCTGGAGGCAGCGCAACGGTGTCATCGCCGGCCGCAAAATCGTCGAAGAATACCGCTGGAAGATCGGCGATCCGATCACGCTCACCGGCAACATCTATCCCGGGGAATGGCGCTTTGTGCTGTCCGGGGTCTATCGCGGCGCCACCAAATCCACCGACGAAACCCAGTTCTTTTTCAATTGGGAATACCTCAACGAGAAGATGAAACAAACCTCCAAGGGCCGGGCCGACCGGGTGGGCTGGTATGTGGTGCAGATTGAAAATCCGATACGCGCCGCGGAGATCTCCCTGGAAATAGATGCCATGTTCAAGAACTCCCTGGCCGAGACCCTGACCGAAACCGAGAAGGCCTTCCAGATGAGCTTCGTCGCCATGACCGAAGCCATTGTCATTGCGGTCCGGGTGGTGTCCTTCGTGGTCATTGGCGTGATCTTGCTGGTGCTCGCCAACACCATGGCGATGACGGCCCGCGAACGCATGCCCGAGTACGCCGTGCTGAAAACCCTGGGTTTCGGCAACCGCTTCGTGGCTGTGTTGATTGGTGGTGAATCGATGGCCATCGCCGTCCTGGGTGGCGCGGTCGGCATGGCGCTGGCCTTCCCGACGGCGGTGGTCTTTTCCGCCAAGTTGGGAGCGCTCCTGCCGGTCTTCGAGATCAGCCGCGAGACGCTGATCTTCAGTGCCCTGCTCAGCGGCTTCATCGGGATGATGTCGGCCATCATCCCCGCCTGGCGTGCGACCCACGTGCGGGTGGTGGAGGCGCTCCGCCACATCGGGTGAGATTGACCATGTTCCTGTTAACGCAATACAGCTATCGAAATCTGTGGGCACGGCGCCTGACCACAATCCTCACCGCCGGCGGTATGGGACTGGTGGTGTTTGTATTCGCCGCCGAATTGATGCTGGCGCACGGTCTCGAAAAAGCGCTGGTGAGCACCGGTCGTGACGACAATGCGGTCTTCATCCGGCGTTCCGCCGAAGCCGAAGTGCAAAGCATCGTGGAGCGCGAACAGGCTACCATCCTGGAAAGCCAGCCCGAAATCGCCGTGGACCAGCGCGGCCAGAAGATGGTGGCGCGAGAACTGGTGGTACTGATCTCGATTACCAAGCTCAGCACCCAATCCGCTGCCAATGTCACGGTGCGGGGCATCAATCCGGAGATTTCCTATGCCTTGAGACCCCAGGTGCAACTCATCGCCGGTCGGCAATTCCGCCCCGGAGCGTCGGAAGTCATGATCGGCAAAAACCTCGCCGATCGCTTTGCCATCGGTGGTCTGGGACAGAGCCTCGCCTTTGGCATGCGCCAGTGGACCATCGTTGGCATCATGGATGCCGGCGGCAGCGGCTTCGACTCCGAGATCTGGGCCGATGTCGATCTGCTCATGGGGGCCTTCCGGCGGCCGGTTTACTCCTCGGTCATCTGTCGCATGACCAACCCGGCTGACTTCCCCGAACTAAAGAAACGAGTGCTCCAAGACCCGCGCCTAACCGTCGAAGCCTGGCGCGAAACCGAGTACTACGCAGCGCAGTCGCAAATCATGGCACGCTTCATCCGGATTTTGGGCCTTGCCCTCACCATCATCTTTAGCCTTGGTGCGGTGATTGGCGCCATGGTAACCATGTATGCCGCGGTGGCCAATCGCATCACCGAAATCGGCACGCTTCGGGCCTTGGGATTCGGGCGTCGAGCAATTCTGGGGACTTTTCTGCTGGAATCGGTATTCCTGGGATTATTGGGCGGAGCCTTGGGTCTTTTCGCCGCTTCCTTCATGAACCGATTCACCATTTCCACGCTGAACTGGCAGACGTTTTCAGAACTGTCGTTCCGCTTCACCCTGAGCTGGCAGATCGCCGCCAACGCCATGCTCTTTTCCGCCGTCATGGGACTCATCGGCGGCATGCTCCCGGCCTTTCAAGCATCGCGCCTCACCATCGTCGACACGTTGCGTTCAGGGCAATGAATGCGCGGGAGTTGCCTGTCCCATGCCTGGTTGGACCTTACCATCAACTTCTCACCGTTTGCGGGACTCCATGAACCATTCGACCTCATCTGCCAAAACCCATCGCATTCTTCTGGTGCTAACCGAATTCCCGCCGCATTTTGGAGGAATGCAGACGCACGCCATCTACTTGTCCCATTACCTTGCCACAAGAGGCTACGATATTGAAGTCTTAACCTATCAGCCCAACGACTTTAAAAATACCAGGCAAGCGGAACTCTATGATGCCCAATGCGACTATCCCATTGATAGGTGTCTAAGCCGCATTGGTTTTTGGCACAATATTAGGATGATTGCCAAAAAAGCCTATGTCTTCAGGCCATCAGTGGTTTACGCTTCAAACGTATATTACGGTTTAGTTAACCAATATCTGAATATACCAATCGTTTGCCGATCGGTTGGCAACGATTTACTCAGACCATGGATTGTATATCCGTTTGCATTTGGGAGTTCATTGGTCAGTAATCCTATATTCGAGTCAAGTGTTTACAGATGGTTTAAGACAATTGACTATCCAGAATGGATAGAAACGGTATTTCGCAACAAACGATTCCAACTTGTTTACGACTCTATAAGAAGAATGGCTTATATCTTTGCAAATAGCCGGTTTACTGCGGACGTATTGCAAGAAATGGGTGCTGAACCTAAGAACATACAAATTCTGATCGGAGGTGTTGACAGCAATCGCTTTGCCAAGTCGCATGTCAATACCGGCGATCTTAGAGAGGAACTTGGGCTGCCATCGGATGGATTCTTGATCATGACAGCGTGTCGACTTGTTCCCAAGAAAGGTTTGGATTTTCTCCTCCAGGCTCTTGGAAAGATAATAACTTTTGTTCCTAAGGCCTACTTGGTCATAGTAGGTGATGGTAAAGAACGAAAGAAATGTGAGGATATTGCAAGTGCTCTTGGTATCGCAAATCACACGATATTTGCAGGATATGTTGCTCACAATACAATCCACAAATATTACTGGAGTTGTGACCTGTTTGTTCTTGCCAGTCGCACATGCACCAATCATCAAGCCGGAACCAAGGACGTCGAGACCATGGGACGCGTTTTGTGTGAAGCCAATGCTGCCGGGATTCCCATCATCGCCAGCAATTCGGGAGGCATTCCCAGTGTTGTGACGCATGAGTTCAACGGGCTTCTCTTTGAGGAAGACCATCTTCAGGATTTTTTGAGACAGGTATGGCGGCTCTGGGTGGACAAGTGCCTAGGTCAGGTTCTGGTGCAAAATGGTCGGAAGAAGAGCTCGGGAAGAATTCGACTGGTCCCTGGTATTGAAGGAACACGAGAGGATTTTGAGGGGGGTGTGCGTGGAACATGGCCCTATAATCCATGAGCCAGGTCAGGAGGATGGCGCAGCACACCTGGGGATGAGGTATGCTCGCATCAACCGCCTTGTTGAAACAGTGAGTATCCGGCAAACGAAAGGAAACAAAGTGGTAGGTACGTCCAAAAATGACCAGACGCATCTCGATGTCTCCGCGCCGGCTTCGGTAGTGTCGCGTTTTTCCTTGATGCTGCAAAGCGGTTTTCAGGTTCGCGTGCAGGTGGGTGGCAGTGTCCGGGAGCTGCTCTGCAACCAGCTGGGGCTGTCGCCTAATTACACCCATGATCGGATCCGCACCCTGTTCCTTAACGGTCGGCCGCTGGATGACATGGACAGAGCCATCGTCGAGGATGGGTCGGTGTTAGCCCTTTCCGGTGCACTGCCGGGGCTGGTGGGCGCCACCATGCGCCGCGGCGGTTACTATGGCTGCCTGCGCGATTCCATCACCTACCAGCCCCCCACCGCAAACTTCCTGGAAAACCTAGTTTCCGCTCCCGGTACCATAACCGTCAAGCTGTTCAACCTAGTCCTCAAGGACCTGGGACCGCATTTCCTGTCCCGTGGAGTTCTGTTGCCGGCAGATGCAGTGGAAGGTTTTCTCCGAGGGCAGCCCAGCGACTTTTGGGACCCAAGTCTCGCTTTCAGAATTGATGGCAAGCCTATCACCGAACCCTTGCCATGGCCGCAGCTCATCGGCACCGTCGTGCTGCGCGTGACCGCCAATGCCAACGGCTAGCGCCCAACCCTTTCATCCAGCAGGCAACGCCGCTAATGGCACAACCAGGTCTCCAACTCCGCCTTTTCACAATCTCCCCGAACGGAAGATATTGATGATCAGCCACACCCCCAGGATGGTGGCGACACCGTAGCCGGTCAGACCGAACAATGCCGTCAGCGGCACGGTTTTGATACCGAACAGGTTTACGGTGATATCCGCCAGCCGCTGCGTGGAATTGAGCACCAGGGCCGCGGCAACCAGCGATGCGGAAATGACCAGCCCCACCGTGAGCCGATTGACGCCCTTTTCGATGCGGCTATCGAGGCTTTCAAGCCCGCTGTGACGCAAGTTCAGTCGCTGGCGCCCTTCGGCGGTCTGCTTGCAGGATCGTCGTGGACAGTCTTGGGCATGGTCTTGAAGGTGCCGGCCAGGGTCGCGCAGGTCGCGGTCGAGGTTCTTGAGGAGTTTGCGGCCTCGTAGCTGCGCTGCAGGAGCTTCTTGGCGTAGGGTTTGGTGACTTCCAGGATGCTGGCATCGCTTCCCAGGATCTTGCCCAAGCGCTTCCGTCTGGATGAAGGTCTTGAGCAGCAGCAGCAGGTTTCTGGGCAGGCGGATGCGATACTTGAGCACCAACTGCATCACCTGTTCATACACGTCCGATCACCGAAATGTTCTGCAGCGAGCGGCCATAGAACGGTTCGCTGATGTCCTTCAGATCTCTCCGGAAACTGGACCAGATCCAGGCGTTCTTCGTGGATCAAGCCGGCCCCGCGCAGGGCATCCATCACCAGGTCGTAGTCGTGTTCGGCATATCCCAGGAAGAGGTTGGCGATGTGCTGCATCATTTCTTCATCGAGATAACCGGTGATGCCGAAATCCACCAGGCTGACCCGGCCGTCGGCCAGCACCAGAGTGTTTCCCGGGTGCGGGTCGGCATGGAAAAAGCCGAAATCCATCAGCTGCCGCGAAAAGGAGCGCAGCCCGATCATGGCGATTTCCTTGGGGTCGATCCCCATGGCGCGGATGGCCTCCACCTCGTCCATCTTGACACCGTCGATGTATTCCATGACCAGCACCGATTTGCTGGTGTAACTCCCAATGGACTTGGGGAATGTAGAGCTCACTCACATCCTTGAAGTTCGCCGCGAATTTCTCCATGTTGCCGGCTTCGATGAGCATATCCAGTTCGCGGAAGATGGTCCGTTCGAACTCCTTGACCAGATTGACCACACCGATGATCCGCCCCGCTTCGAGGACCCGTTCGATGCGGGTCGGCGATGGCGTACATGAGGCGGATGTCTTTGCGGATCTTCTTGTCGATGCCCGGGCGGATCACCTTGACGGCCACGTCCTCGCCGCTGAACGAGCCGTGCCCGGTGGACCTGGGCCACCGAAGCGGCCGCCAGGGATTCCGGGTCGAACCCGGCAAAAAGCGTTCCCACCGGGTGCTTCAATTCTCGTTCAATAACCCCTTGGATGTCCTCGTAGGGCACTGGAGGCACCTGGTCCTGAAGCTTTTCAAATTCCTGGATGTACTCCGAAGGGAACAGGTCGGCGCGGGTGCTCATGAGCTGCCCCAGCTTGATAAAGCTCGGCCCCAGCTCTTCCAGCACCAGCCGGAGCCGGCGCGGTGACGGGAAGCCACTGACAAACAGCAGTTCTTCATCGCGCGGCCCCTTGGGTTGTTCTCTGGTCCGGCTGAACAGCCGATCCACCAGATCGCCCATGCCGTGCTTGACGAGCACCCGCACGATGCCGGCAAACCGCCCGAAACCCCGCAATCCTTCCATGCTCTTGGTCCATTTCATGCCGTCATGGTCTCCTGACTGAACCGTGGTTATGGCCTAAGCACCCGGTGAAGGGCATTCCCCCTCCGGGATGGCCATCAATCCACGATGCTGTGACCTATGAGGAGGACCGTCAAGACCAGCCCGACTGATATGGGGCTGGTGTGAATTCTATAGACGGCTTTTCGCATACTTACCGGAGAGACTTTAAATTTCATGGCCATCCCGATCAGCACCAAAGATACCGCCCCAACCAAACCCCACTCCGGCAGAGAACTGGAGCGACAGGCCGAGAGGCTGAAGTGGGCAAGAGCCATGATGGCCGCCAGAGGATTCAAGAAGTAGTGGAAATGCATGAGGTGTTTCTTCTGAAGCTGGTTGAAGCGCTTCATGCCATCCTTGGTCTGTGGGGCAAGCGGAGCGAAGGTGATGGCTCCCTTGAGCAGCAGGCTGAGGACAACGGGGAGGTTGGCCGCGGCGAAAATCCACCCAGCTGTTTGGCCTGTGAATTCATTGCCTTTGTCACCGCCACCACGCTTGGCAAACGAAAAAGCATCCTTGCCCCAACCCTTCAGGCGGTCCTTGTGATCGTGGTCAGCATTGGCGATGGACAAGCTTGCCAAGACCATGAACCCTGCCAGCAACAGACCAACAACCAAAGAACTCCTTGCTGCGTGTCGACGAAAAATCATTGGATCCCTCCTTCATTCGGTCAAATCCAAAGGATCGGTTTAGCCGCACAGATCGCGCATATCTCCAAAGGGGAGCAATGGAGTTCTTCAGACTTCTCATGGACTTCGGATGCCGGGTAGTCCAGAACCAATTATGCCCTGCTCCGCTTCGGTTTGCCATCTGAATCGTGGTGCTGCGATCCCATCTAGTGAAAACGGAGCGTGGCCCTAGAATGACTCAACTTGTACAACATACAAAACATCAACACATAATACAGTACTCTCAAGGTCTCTTTCTAGATTTGTAGGACGGGACGTGCTAAGGTAGCTGAAACACTGATAGCCCTTGGCGAGAGGGTCGAAGAAATGGGCTGCATAACCTGATTAACCCAAGGAGAAAAGACATGTTCAAACAGTTTAAAGAATTTGCAATGCGGGGTAATGTCGTGGACATGGCCGTGGGTATCATCATCGGCGGTGCTTTTGGAACCATCGTCAAAAGTCTGGTGGATGATGTTTTGATGCCACCCATTGGGTTGCTGCTCGGCGGAATCGATTTCTCAAACTTCTTCGTTGTGCTCAAACAGGGTGCAAAAGCTGCCGCTCCTTACGCGGCCTTGGCGGATGCCAAAACGGCTGGGGCTGTCACTGTCAATTACGGAATCTTCCTCAACGCCGTGATCAGTTTCTTGATCGTAGCTTTTGCGGTCTTCATGCTGGTCCGCAGTATCAACATGCTGCGCCGTCAGGAAGAGGCGCCGGCGGCGGAGCCGA
>CAWDJT010000043.1:0-78718 GCA_963802715.1 uncultured delta proteobacterium | reverse complement strand
TCACGGCTCTTCTGGAAAAGAACGTGGAAACACTTCCACACGCGCCGATCGAGGTGGCCAATGTCGGTTCGACCGCAACGCAGGTAATGCAATCGCCGCTTGTCGAAGCCATGCAAGGCATTCTGCTGCTCCATCTGTTCGGCGTTCGACCCGGTATAGGCTGAGCCGCAACTTCGCCCATTGCCGCCAAACATTTCCACAATGCGGCGCACGTGAGGTTTCATAAAAGGGGAGCAGCAATTGCTCCAGCTCTTCTGAAGAATAGGCCACTCCCAGATGCTGCAGCCCATCTTCCAACTCTGGGCGGAAATAGAAACCGTTACCACCAGGGTATTCGATGAACTCCCCAGGGTCCGTCCCCAAATCCATGAGGTCGCGGTGTCTCCACAAACCTTCATGGTGATAGGATTCCCGCAGCAGGTAGTGGTGCCCACCTCTTGTCCGCCAGCGTCGTAAGTACAAGTCATTGCCTCGAGTTGTTGTGGGGGGCCGAGCCTTGGTACTCCCGCAAATGATTCAGTTGTTCCAGCGCCCGCCCGGATGCGAGTGCTTGCTTGGCCAGGTCCACCCCTTGAGCATAACTGACAGCCAGGCCACACAGGTAGAGGGCAGCTGCTGCATTCATGCAGAAAAAATCCGCTTCAGGATAGTCGTATCGCCCCTGCAGAACCTCCAGGACGACCTGGGCATTACCCTGGGCGTCAGATCGACTGGCGATACGCTCGAAAGGAACGGTTTTCAGCCCGAAGTCCTCCGGTATCAATTCATATGTCTCGATGTTGCCGTTACGCAAATCCACCACGCGGGTCGGCCCTGCCAGGGAAAACTCATCCATCCCCACGTTGCGATCAAAACCATGAGCCATGCCATAGGGAGCCAAAGCGGCTTTCATGCCGATTTCTTTGAGTACCTGCACCAATTGATCGCAGACGAGCGGGGCATAGGCGCCGATGACGATGTTATTGGTCTGCTCGCACGGGCGGGTGAGTGGGCCGATGATGTTGAAAGCCGAGGTGAACCGCATGGACTGAATCAGTCGTGCCCAACCGGACTTGAGAAACGCTTCACCGGGCAGATAGCAGATCCCGTGGCGTTCCAAGCAGAACTCGGCGCTGGAGAGCGGTGCCTCGAGGTTAACTCCCAGGATCTCCAGGATGTCCGAAGCACCGGAAACCCCGGTGACCAGACGCGCACCCTTCTTGGCGACCGGCAGGCCGCAGGCGGATGCGATCAAGGCTGCTGGAGTGGAGCAGTTGACCGTCTTGAGTTGGTCCGAACCAGTGCCAACGATGTCGCAGACCGGTCCGGCCATACTAGTGCGAACCTTGGCGGTATCATAACGGTCCAGAGCCTCCCATGCACCCGAAAGCTCCTCGGTGGTTGGCCCTCGAGCAAAATGTGCCATCAGAAAGGCCCCTTGCTGCAACTCAGGCTGTTCGTTGAGGATCACCTGGCGGTAGGCGTTGCAGGCTTCCTCGCGGGTCATCTGGCTGCCGGCGGCGATTTGGCAAATTAAGCGTCCGAATTCGCGGAGTTGAGTTTCAGCGGCCACAGTTCTTTCCTTTTTTATGATGAAGTCTGTAGTGATGTATTTTGGCCATATCTCGAGGTCAAGCCGGTCACAAACGGGTAAACCCTCACCTTGCACCCGTCCTATAGACCAAAATGGATGTGGGCGGCAATGGCCATGTGCCATGATCCCGATGGAAAACCGGCAAAACCGAGACGGGAGGAAACCAGATGCCGCAGGTGGGACCCCGTCGTTCCAAGCTGCCGGCCAAGTTCGCGGGAATTGCGAGTAGCCTTTGACCGGAAAGTATGTTATCTGGTCACACGGATGAGAACCGGGTGAAAAAGCTGCTAAAGGTCTGAATTCCAGGAACTTCTGGGCGCAGTTTGACGGAATGGTAACAAAGAATGGAGAATCGTAGCGCTCCCACCAACCGGGGCGAAAACCAGCGAAACCTCCGAAGTTTCCGATGGTGGGTGCTATTGATACTTGCCGGGGTCGTCGCCTGCGTGGTGACCACAGGGTCCCTCCGGCAACCGGCCGGTCCCGCTCAGGGTACAACATTCGAGGGAAAGGCGCCGGAGGCGTCATCGCCACAACGCAAGGTCCTTCGAGTGGCCACCTACAACATCCATGGGGGGCGCGACGCACGCGGCCATGACAGTCTTGCCGGCATAGCCGAGTGCCTGCGTGGCGCGGATTTGGTCGCACTGAACGAGGTCCATGGTGGGCTTGGGGGTAGGCCTGTCAATCAGGCTATGATTCTGGGTGATCAATTGGGTTTGGCCTGGCTGTTTGCACCCCATGAACGGCGGTGGTGGCGGGACCATTTTGGCAATGGCTGTCTGACGTCACTTCCGGTGGTTTTTTGGCAGCGGATTCCGCTGGCAAGTCCGCAGCGCGGCCGCGAGCGCAACGCGGTTTGGGTCCAGGTGAGCTACCAGGGACGAAACCTTCAAGTCTTGGTCACCCACTTGGATCGGCAAGGTGATCGGCAGAGTCAATTGCAGGCTGTAACCAAATTATTTCTGGCACTGGCTGAACCATGCCTGCTCCTGGGCGATCTGAATTGTGGTGAGGAGGATGACGCGATTAAGAACCTTTTGGCCACCACCGGGGTACAGGATCCCGTGAAGGATTGTCTAGGGAAGGCGACCCCCGCGCGCATTGACTGGATTTTGTCCCGCGGGATGCGTGGCATTCATGCGAGCGTCTGCGACTACGGTGCGTCTGATCACCCATGCTTCCGGGTGGAGTTGGAGGCCCCAGCGGGTTTATAGGAAAGTCCGCCCGTCATACCCGCGAAAGCGGGTATCCAGGTTATTTTTCTGGCTTCCCGTCCCGCCGCGGGCGGGAGAATGACGACTTTCATGCTTCGTTGTGCCCGACAGGGCATGGTGGTTGACGAGGCTGTCGGTTGGATCGAAACTGCACCTTGTTCCGTTGGAAACCACCCACCTTGTTCAACACTCCTGCTTGGTACCGTGGGGCAGGAGTTTTCGTTTCGGTTGCTCTTGAGGAGACCCCAAATGAGTGCTGCAAATGGGATAGCAGCCACTGTGCCACCGAGTGGTACCTCGCAGGATTATCATCAGTTCAAGGAACGCCTGGCACATTGCCTCGATGCGCTTAGCGCCATCAGTTCCGTGGCGTCGGCCGATTGCCAGGAGTTGAAGGAGCGTTTGTGCAGCAACATCTTCAACTTGGTGGTCGTGGGACAGTTCAAGCGTGGCAAGACTTGTTTGATCAATGCTCTTCTGGGTGCTGACCTGCTTCCGGTGGCGGTGGTGCCGCTTACGTCCATCGTCACGGTCCTCACTTATGGCGAAACGCTTCGTATTGAGGTTCTTTACAACGATGGCCGAACAAGCGCGATCTGGCCTGAAGAGCTGACCAGCTATGTGACCGAGATGGGAAATCCCAAAAACGCCCGTGGGGTGAGCGAAGTCGTGGTGCAGTATCCATCTGCCTACCTTAAAGAAGGAGTACGCCTCATCGATACCCCCGGGGTTGGGTCTGTTTATCGGCATAACACGGACGTTGCCTATCAATATCTGCCCAAATCCGATGCCGCTCTGTTTCTTCTGTCAGTGGAACAGCCGGCGAGTCAGGCGGAGCTGGATTTCCTGCGAGATGTTCACCAGTATGCCGACCGCATTTTTTTCCTTCTGAACAAGATCGACTACCTCTCAGACCAGGATTTGGATCAATCGATCGAGTTCTCCCGACAAGTCATCGAGGAGGCGCTGGCAAGCAATGTGAAACTATTCCCGATTTCTGCCAAGTTGGCGCTGGAAGGCCAGTTGACGGGAAATCAGGACATGCTCCAGCAAAGTCGCCTGCCAGGTTTTGCGAGAACTCCTCCACCAATTCTTGATCCAGGAAAAGGGGACGATTCTGTTGGCTTCCGTCATTGGGCATCTCATGCGTCTGATTTCGCAGGCCCGTTGCCGACTGGAATTGGAATACAAGGCGCTTGGCACTTCCCTGGAAGAACTCCGCGTGCACATCACGACTTTTGACCACAAACGCCAGGAAATCGTCGAGGACCAACGAAACCTCCTGGTACTCCTTGACGATGAGGTCAATAGACTTATCCGTACCGAGTTGGATACTGAACTGGCCAAGTTCAGGAAAGAGCTCATGGAACAGATGGAAGAAGGCGTAGAACAGTGGCGGCGGGAGAACCAACAGCTTCCTCTTGAAGAGCTGAATTCCGCTCTCGAAACCTACATCGGCGAGGAGGTCCGACAGGCGTTCCAAGGCTGGCGTGCTCAAGCTGACGACCGGCTTGCTGCCGGGTTTGAGCGCATATGTCGCGGTTATCTTGGAAGTATCAATGACAGTATTGATAGCTTGATGAAGTTTTCGTCGGAGTTGTTTGCTATTTCTTTTGAGCCCGTGCGAGTAGAGTCAACCTGGGGTGATACTGGTCATTTCCATTTTTGGGTCAAGGATGATCCGGTTGCGTTGGAACTCTTGGCCAATTCGGTAACCGTTTTACTACCAAGAATAGTTGGAAATAGATTTAGCAAGTTAAAGAGCTTTTTAATTGATCTTGCCAACCGTACTATTTTTGGCAAGGCGCGAGAGCAAATGTCACGAACGATTGATATTCAAAGTGGAAGAATGCGCTATCATTTTGTGGAACGGTTGAACAAAAGCAAGGATTCCTTTTACAAAAGAATCATGGACAAGTTGGATCTTACCATCGCGGGTCTGGATAGTGCTTTGGATCAAGGTCTGCAGCTCCGTTCCCAGGGAGAAGAGCAGGTTGGTCGTCATCGAATCAAGCTGGAAGGTGAGCTGCAACAAATCGACGGCCTTTATCAGGACCTGCTGGACATCAGAAATGCATCTTTGGGTACCGGTCAACAGGATCAAGGTGCCATGGTGTCAAGAAGTGCCTCGTAGCCATGCGTTCAACAATCCGCCGACGCTCTATCGGGAACCGGTTCCAGCGGTCAGGATAACTACCTGGTCAGCCGCATTGGCGCTTGCCGGTGGCTATTCGACTATCGAGCTTTTCTGCTTGACAAAGCCCCTGGGCTCAAGTAGTTTTTGGGCCGCATTGTGAAAAAAATATCTTTTTCTCTTCTGGATTGCCCCATGAGGCGTTGGAAATAACCGGTCATGTAGGGCAATTGTGTGGCGGAACTCAATAAGGCGTCGGTTGAGCGTGTCTCCGATTTTTTCCTCGTTCTCTCTACGCTACGCCCAACATAACTGATCTGGCTTGCGGGAGCTGTGATTTGCGTCCAGCTAAAGAGGTTGCGCGGCTTACCCCAAATGGTTCTGTGTCATGGTTTGGAGAATTCCTGTTTGGTAGGCAATGGAGAAGGGCGTGGCCTTTCTCTCCGTTGCCCTTTTACCTGGTTTTGGCAGGCTAACGGGTCAGGGTAATTTGCAGCGAATGAGTACAGGAGGTGGAAGAGACAGGCAATCAGGCAACCAGGGGGTGGTCCACCCCGATGGAATATGGGTGAGTACAGTGTTGAGGACAAACAACAAAACTGAACAAGGAGGAAGTAAATGAAGATGAGCCAAATCCTGATGTTTGCCCTTGGGTGTGGTGGTTTGGGAGTTCTGTACGCCCTGGTCACCGCCGCATGGGTATCCAAACAACCCGCGGGTTCAGAGAAGATGCAGGAGATCTCCGAGGCCATTCGCGAAGGCGCCACGGCTTTCTTGAACCGTGAGTACAAGACCGTCGCCATCGTGGCCGTTATTCTCGCCGCACTCCTTACCTACCTTGGCAAATGGACGGCCATCGGCTTCGTGATCGGTACTGTCGGTTCCGCTGTGGCCGGCTACATCGGCATGATGGTCTCCGTGAAAGCCAACGTGCGCACCACCGAAGCCGCCAAAAGCGGTCTGCAATCCGCTCTGACGGTGGCTTTCAAGGGTGGCTCGGTGACTGGTGTCATGGTGGTGGGTCTTGGTCTTCTGGGCATCTCCGGCTACTACGTCGTAGTGAGGAGCATGGCGCCCGTTGACGATGCCTTCCACGCTCTGGTCGGTCTGGGCTTCGGTTGTTCGCTGATGAGCGTGTTCGCTCGTATCGCCGGCGGCATCTACACCAAGGCTGCTGACGTGGGCGCCGACCTGGTGGGTAAAGTGGAAGCCGGGATTCCCGAGGACGATCCTCGCAACGCCGCGGTTATCGCTGACAACGTCGGTGACAACGTGGGTGACTGCGCCGGTATGGCGGCTGACCTTTATGAAACCTACACCGTTACCCTGGTGGCAGCCATGCTGCTGGCCAAGACGGTGTTCGGCGCGGACAGCCTCTGGGTGGAATTCCCGCTGCTGATCGGCGGTATCTCCATCGTGGCCTCCGTCATCGGGACCTACTTTGTGCGCCTGGGCAAGAACCAGTACATCATGGGCGCTCTCTACAAAGGGCTGGCGGTTTCCGGTATCCTCGCCGCCATTGCCTTCTTTTTCGCTTCCCAGTGGTTCCTGAAGCTTCCCGGTGTGGAACCGGCCTTCACGGCGATGGGCGTGTTCACCATCGCGGTCATCGGTCTGGTGCTCACCGGCCTGATCGTTATGATCACCGAATACTTCACTTCCAAGAGCTTCAATCCGGTGAAACACATTGCCGCAGCCAGCCAGACGGGTCATGGGACCAACGTGATTGCCGGGTTGGCGGTCAGCATGAAATCCACTGGCGCCCCGGCGCTGGTGATCTGCGCTGCCATCATTGGGGCCTATTCACTGGGTGGTGGTTTCGCGGGTAACGCGGGTAATGGCCTGTTCGCCATTGCACTCTCCGCCGTGGCCATGCTGTCCATGACCGGTATCGTGGTGGCCATCGACTCCTACGGTCCGATCACCGACAACGCCGGTGGTATCGCCGAAATGGCCGGACTGCCTGAAGAAGTTCGCGCCATTACCGATCCGCTGGATGCCGTGGGCAACACCACCAAGGCCGTCACCAAGGGTTATGCCATTGGCTCCGCCGCCCTTGCCGCTCTGGTTCTGTTTGCCGAGTATTCCCGTTCCTTCGGCACCACCATCGCCTTCGATCTGTCCAACCCGAAGATCATCGTGGGTCTGTTCATCGGTGGTCTGCTTCCCTACTATTTCGGGTCGCTGCTCATGGAAGCCGTGGGTAAGGCAGCCGGTGGCGTAGTGGAAGAAGTCCGTCGCCAGTTCCGTGAGATTCCGGGGATCATGGACTATACCGCCAAGCCTGAATACGGCAAGTGCGTCGATATCGTGACCAAGAGCGCCATCAAACAGATGATGGTCCCGGCTCTGATCCCGGTGGTGGCCCCGGTGGTGGTTGGTTTTGCCCTCGGCAAGGAAGCTCTGGGTGGCGTGCTCATCGGTAGCATCGTCACCGGTCTGTTCCAGGCCATTGCCATGACCAGCGGCGGCGGCGCTTGGGACAACGCCAAGAAGTTCATCGAAGACGGTATGTACGGCGGCAAGAAATCCGATGCTCACATGGCTGCGGTCACCGGCGACACCGTAGGCGACCCCTACAAAGACACCGCCGGTCCAGCCATCAACCCCATGATCAAGGTGGTCAACATCGTGGCGTTGCTGATCGTTCCGCTACTCAAGTAGTCATGCTTGATGCCTTTGCGGTAAAGTAATGCAACCGGCAGGGAGCCATCCCTGCCGGTTTTTTTGTGGTGTAGCCATGGCACTTCGGGATTGGGGCAGCGAAAAACCCGGATGCCGACAAGCGGCTCCAAAGGGGTGGAGCGGCACGCGGTGGTGGCGGGTCCTGGCGAGATGGCCGGTTGGCTTCCGGCCTAGTGCTCCGTCAACTCAGTCTTACAGGGTTCGCCCTTCGATACCTCAGGGCGAGCGGGGGTTGGCGCTTTGCCATTCTCCGTTCGTGCTGAGGTATCGAAGCACGAACGCTACCCTGCAGAAGTAAGTTGACAGGGTGCTAGCTGCATGGGGATCGTTACGAGGGGGTGGCCCGAGATCTGTTCAACATTTCCAGGGCATGGGCACGGGTCTTGGCGGAGATGGAAAGCCCTCCCAACATACGGGCGAGTTCTTCAACGCGTTCCTCTGTTGAAAGGGCTTCGATGCGGGCTGTCGTTTCGACATTGTCCGTGTGTTTGCTCACCCGGTAATGGTGTTTGGCATAACAGGCGATTTGCGGCAGATGAGTGATGCAAATGATTTGGTGGCGCGCCGCGAGGCGATGGAGCTGCAAACCGACCAGTTCGGCGGTGCGTCCACCGATGCCGGCATCCACTTCGTCAAACACCAGGGTTTCAGCCTGGCCCTTGAAGCTCAGAAGGCTCTTCAGCGCCAGCAGGATGCGGGACAGTTCACCACCCGAAGCTACCTTGGCCAGCGGTTTCAAGTCCTCTCCCGGGTTGGCCGAAAGCAGGAATTCAATCTGATCTAGACCGTTGGCCGCTGGAGGACGGCCGGCCATGGATTGTTCCAGGTCTTCCGGGTCGAAGCGAATGGTGAAACGAGCCCGGGCCATATCCAGCGAGGACAGGGCCTTCTGGATATCGCTGCAGACCTGGGCTGCCAAGCAGCGGCGCTTTGTAGACAAGTCCATGGCCTTTTCCAGGTAGCGCCGGCGAATGTCTTGCCGCTCGCCTTCGAGTCGCTCCTGCTCCTCCGCGAAGCTCTCGCCCTGCGCCAATTCGGCCTGAGTCCGGGTGATCCGTTCGAGAAGATCAGCCACACGTCCACCATACTTGCGGCTCAGACGGTGAATGGCAGCCAGCCTTTCCTCGACGACGGCCAGCCGTTGTGGGTCGAAGTGCACCCGGCGACTATACTGTTGCAGCAGGTGGGCCAATTCCTGAAGATGAAGCTGGCCCTGCCCGAGTTGCTGGAGCAATCCCTGCTGGGTGACGTCGATCCGGGACAGCGTTTCTAGCTGAGTTTGGATGCGGGCCAGCTCATCCAGCACCGATCCCCGCTTGCCGTACAGCAGGTCGTGCGCCTGGTGGGCGGCTTCCGCCAGGGTGGCGGCATGTTTGAGAAGGTTGAGCTCCTGTTCGAGGTCGTCGTCTTCGCCCGGTTGGAGTCGTGCCGCTTGCAGTTCCTGCAGTTGGAAGGCCATCAGCTCCAGCTGGCTGGATCGTTCTTCACGGGATTTTTTCAGTCTCTGCAATTGCTCGGAAACGCTCACGAAGGATTCATAGAGGGTATGAACCTCACGGCGAAGGGGTTCCAAATCGCCGGTAGCATCCAAGAGTTCCAGCTGAACGGTGGGGTCAAGCAAGCGCTGATGCTCGTGCTGCCCTGAGATGGATACCAGCATCCCGCCCAGTTGCTGCAGTTCGGATACGCTTATAAGCTGGCCATTCACCACAACCCGGTTGCGGCCACTACGGCTGATGGTGCGCCTGATCACCAAATCATCGCTTGCCGGCAGGTCCCAATGGCGCAGACGCGAGGGGACGGCAATTTGATCGCGGATGTCAAAGAGCGCTTCTACCGTCGCCTCGCTGGCTCCGGTCTGGATCATTTCCTGGGAGGCTCGTCCGCCGAGAATCAAATTGAGCGCACCAACCAGAATCGACTTCCCCGCTCCAGTCTCGCCGGTGAGCAAATTGAAGCCGGGTTGGAAGGTTATGCGCAATTCTCGAATGATAGCGAAATGATGAACGGACAAATCACAGAGCAAGCTGGTAAACCTCCCAACAAGCACGCTAAGCTGATCGCTGCGGATCTCCAGCCGTTAAGCAGATCCGCGTTGCTGAGGGCTGGAGCGGGTTCTGTTGCGAAAACCTGGCTGCATCATACCAGAGGCTGCGACAAATGCAACTGGGCCACCCAGTCTGGGTGTCCGATGGTTGATTCGCACCGTGAAGCTGGTCTACTTGACGCGATTTGTCTTGCAATGCTGTCTTGGCGCCTGCTAGAAGGCAGCTCCGCAGGGTTTTGAATGGTGTTCGTAGATAAAGTGCTGGGTTTCATTCGAAAAGAGAATCGGTTGCTTTCTTTTTCTTGTTGTAAAACAGGCAATTATCCACTATCTTCTGAACGTTCGGGTTACCCGGCGAACACACCGTTCCGTTTCATAAAGCCAAGACCACCTAGATAGACCTTTAGAGGGTCCGGATCGTCGAGCAAGAAAGAGAGGAAAGAGCCATGCCTTCGACGCTCACCAAAGCCCACATTGTGGAGAATCTGTTTGCCAAGAACCTTTTCACCAAGAGTGAGTCCTCCCAGGTCATTGAAACGCTTTTTGAGATTGTCAAGCAGACGCTGGAACAGGGTGAGGATGTACTCATCAGCGGATTCGGCAAATTCAGCGTCAAGGAGAAGAACCAGCGGCGTGGCCGTAACCCCCAAACCGGCGACCCCATCATGTTAGCGCCCCGTAAGGTGGTAACCTTTAAGTGTTCTGGTGTGCTGCGTGAGAAGATCAATCAAGGGCCGTGAAAACATGGGAAGATGCTTCCGGCCATCCTCCCATCGGACCAACTTTTGTACTCCCTTCCCGTGATATGGTCTGTGCGCCGCAACGTTCCGGGCCTCCGCCTAGGTTATGGCGTTGGCACCAAACAGTAGCCCCGGTATGGACCCAGCCATCCTGGAAATCAGCAGTGCTGCCAATGGGGATCTAGTCTTCATCCCGAAGGTGCCGTTGAATCAACAAACGGTTCAGGGCCTCTGGCGGGAAATTCGGCGGGCATTGGCTCAGCATCCTCCAAACCAAGTGGTGTTCGATTTTCGCGACGTCCCCGTCATGGACAGCGCCGGGTTGGCCCTGCTGCAGGCGCTACAGGAACATTGCGGCGAGCGCGGGATTGACGTGCGTCACCAGGGTGGTAGTGTCAACGTAAAGCGTTTCCTGGCATTTTTGGATGTTGTCGAAACCGTTGTCGTCCCCGCAGAGATTCTTCCTCGAGAGCACTGGATCGCACGTTTGGGAGGTGCGTTTCGGGCAAGCCTTCAGGATGCTCGGGAGATGGTGAGTTTCTCCGGCAGTGTGGTTACTGCCATGGCGCGACTTTTCACTCAGCGCGCGACGCTTCCGCTGGCGAGAAACCCTATACTATGTTCAAATGTGTGGCGCCAATGCCATGCCCATCATCTCCCTGATTAGCTTCCTGATGGGGCTGACCATGGCTTTTCAGGCAGCGGTGCAGTTGCGCCAGTTTGGAGCCAACATTTTCGTAGCCGACATGTTGGCTCTCGCTTTTACACGTGAACTGGGTCCTATCCTCACCGCGATCATCTTGGCGGGCCGATCCGGGTCGGCCTTCGCGGCAGAGATTGGGACCATGAAGGTGAACGAGGAGGTGGATGCCCTCACGGTGATGGGTTTTGACATCACCGAATTCCTCGTAATGCCTAAAATATACGCTTTGGGCCTAGCCGGCCCGCTGCTTACCTGTCTGTCCAACTGGATGGGACTTGTGGGTGGGGTCGTGGTCAGCGTGATCGGTCTCGATCTGACGGTGGCCAGCTTCATGCAAGAAGCCTATGAGATTCTTGACCTTTCGGATGTACTCACGGGGTTGGTGAAGAGTTTTGCTTTTTCCATCTTGATAGGCGCCATCGGCTGCCTGCGTGGGTTGCAGACGGGACAGGGAGCTGACAGCGTGGGCCGCCAAACCACTTCGGCCGTGGTCAGCGGTCTTTTCCTGATCATTTTTGCGGATGCCATCTTCACGGTGATTTTTCATGTGTTCGACTGGTGACGATGGGTTTTCGAATCCAACCGCCGATCGTGTCCAGGCCATGGACGGGGGCGTGGAAGGTGGTCCTGTGAACGCTTCAATGGCTTCGCAACAAATGCGGTCGACCAGCGAACCGGCAGCGGGGATGCCTGCTGAAGTCATCCGGGTGGAGAGCGTCGACCTGGGATATGGTGGTCATGTGCTGCTGCGAGATCTGTGTTTTTCCGTGTATTCTGGAGAAATTGTAACGATTTTGGGTGGTAGCGGGTGCGGCAAGAGCACTTTACTTAAGGCGCTTGTCGGGCTGTTGCCTGTCATGAAGGGACGGGTGGTGGTAGGAGGGGAAGATATTACGGATCTAGATCCGGAGATGCTCACCAGAGCCAGGATGAAAATGGGGGTACTGTTTCAGTCGGGTGCGCTCCTGGGGTCCTTGACGCTTGCCGAGAATGTTGCTCTACCGCTGAGGGAATTCAGCACACTAAGCAATGAATTCATTGATGCGGTTGTCGCGTTTAAACTGAAGTTGGTCCACTTGGCGAACTACGATCACTACATGCCCGCGGAGTTGAGTGGCGGCATGCGCAAACGGGCTGGTTTGGCCCGAGCCATGGTGACGGATCCGGAAATTCTCTTTTTCGATGAACCAACCGCAGGGTTGGATCCAATTACCGCGGCAGAAATGGATCAGCTCATCTTGCACCTCAACGCCAGCCTGGGGACCACCATGGTGGTGGTGACCCATGAACTGACGAGTATCCTGGCGATTTCTCACCGGTCCATCATGCTGGACCGCGAACGGCAAGGAATTGTGGCCATAGGTGACCCCCGCAGGTTGCAGACCGAATCTACAGATCCCCTGGTACAAGCCTTCTTCAGTCGACAGCCCGTGGCGATTGGTTGACGATGCATATTCGGGGCGCGATTGTGGGGTGAGGGGTGCAGGCCCAATGTTTTTCAATAAGAGGCGACACGGGGAAGGTGTGATGGGGAGATCCGGCGAAAAGGGCTTTGCTCCGTCTCCCCGCGTCTCGCTGTCCCCGTGTCCATATCTCACAGATCACTCGCAGGCCAAAGCAAGAAGCTTGGGCCAACCAGGTTGAGATGATGGCCTGCCAATCAAAAGAGCGAACGCCCTGATCAGCGGAGATACCCGGAAGCATGGCCAAGACCATCAATCAGTTTAAATTGGGGCTTTTCATTCTGTTATGTGGGTCGCTGGGACTCATTGTCATCGTCTGGCTGGGCGCATCCCATTATTTTGAAAAGAAAAAGGTGTTTGTCTCCTACTTTGCTGAATCGGTCAAAGGGCTGCAAAAGGATGCGGTGGTGAATTACCTCGGAGTGCCGGTGGGGCGGGTGGCAGGCATCGGTTTGGCCCCCGACGGTCGGCTCATTGAAGTATTGTTGTACCTCAAGCCCGAGTTTCAGGTAGACCATCAACTGGTCATTCGACTGCTCGAACTAGGACTCACCGGCTTACGCTATCTGGAAATTGTGGCCGCACCGGAGGACACGGACAGAGCAACGCCTGCCATCACCTTCCCGCACGAACACCCGCTCATTCGGTCGTATCCTTCGGAGATGCTCCAACTGAAGACCGGTCTGGAAAGCCTCTATGTGAAGATCATTAAAGTAGATTTGCAGGGTCTGGCGGAACGCTGGAAGAAAAGCGCCGAGTTGGTCAACAATGTCCTGGCCGATGAGAACCTGGAAGCGATGCTGCAGAATCTTAGAAGCAGCAGCGACGAGTTGCACATACTGCTCGGCAAGATCAATGCGGCAATTCCGGGGAAGGAATTGCAGAAGGGTGTGGAGGATTTAGGCAAGAGTTTGGCCGCGAGCCGCCAGGGACTGGAGGTGTTGACCCGGCAATTGGAGGCCCTGCCGCCTCACGCTCTTGCGGACCTGACGAGCCGGTTGGAACAGGTTCTGAAGACCGGGGAACGTACCCTTTCGGGTTGGGACCAGGAGACCGGCAAAGTCCTGGCGGCGCTTCTGCAAAACCTGGATCAGACCAAACTGGTGCTGGAACAGCTCCGGCAACTGGTCCAGTCGTTGCGAGCGCAACCGCAACAGATCCTGCTCCATCCGGCAACACCGGATCCGTTTACTCGAAAATGACCAAAGGATTCGGATGGACCCCACGGTGGTTGAAAGGGATTGGCCATGCTGTTGAGTCACCTGCTGTGGCGAACTATCGGCGCAAGGGTATGCGTTTGCGTGTTTCTAGTCCTGGGTAGCGGCTGCTCAGCAATCCTGTCACGCCCTGCCCCTTCGTCGTTGTATCAGCTCCATTACCGAGCACGGTCCGGGCCGTGCGCCGCGGCCTTTCCCGCAAGCGTGCGCATTTGGCCGCTGGAAGCCTCACCGCCCTACGATCAGGAAGCCTTGGTGGTGCTGGCGGATGATGCGCGTGTCCGCTTTTCCTCCCAGTACTCATGGGTGGCCCTGCCAGGAAAGATGGTGTCCGATTGGCTGGCGCGCGATATGAGCCAGGCGCGCCTTTTCCCATCGGTCATGACGGCCGGAGAACACTTCGCCGTCAGCTATGATCTCGGCGGGCATCTCTTTGTTTTTGCCTGGCAACGGCGGCAGGATCGCTGGCAGGCAGTCCTGGAAGCTGAAATCACGCTGGTGGAAAACCGGCCAGCACAAGAACGGCGGATTGTGCTGCGCAAACCGTATCGACTGGTTGGTGAAAGCGTTGCGGAAAATGATGCGGAGGCATTTGCGCGGGCCATGAGCCAGCTGGTGGGTGATTTTTCCGCGACCCTGCAGCAGGATCTCTGTGCGGTGGCCGTTGGGGATCAAGCCGCGCCGGGAGGGCCGGTAAAGCCCTAAGTCGGCACCAGCCTTTTCATGAGCTGGTTGAAGGCTTGCGGTGCGGATGAGAACCTCGACCGGGGCTAGGCGGTGTGGAGGCAACTGGTTTCAAGGCGTCTGCCGATGTGTTCCACCTGCCGCCGCAATTTGTTGTTCTTCCCTTCCATTTCCTTCCTGAGCTGAGAAACGGCGTGTAGAACCGAACTGTGGGTACGATGGAAGGCTTTGCCGATGGTGGCGAGAGATTCCGTGGTGTAGTTGCGGCACAGATACATGCCGATTTTGCGGGCGTTGACCAATTCCTTGCTGCGCGAAGGCGAGATGAGCTCCTCCAGAGCCAGCTGCAAACTGGAACAAACCATCTGCTGGATGTGTTCCACGGTGAGTTTGGGCAGGTGGTCCAGCATGGTCTTAGTGACTTCCTCGGCCAGGTTGATGGTGATCGGCACTCCGAGAATGGTGCTCTTGGCAATGACTCCCACAATGCAGCTCTCCAGATGTCGAACGTCATGAGTAATGCGGCTTGCCAAAAACTCCATTACTTCCATGGGCATCGGCACATTCTCGTGGCTGGTCTTGCGCTGCACAATCTCCATGCGGGTCTTGAAATCGGGGCGTTCCATGGGAGCAACCAAGACACCGCTTAAACGCGACCGTAGTTCCGGGCTTAACCGCGGAATGTCCTTGGGATACGCATTGCCGGTGCACAGGATCCTCTTGCCGCGGTCCATCAATTCATCAAGGGTGCACATGAGTTCGTTCTGAATCTTCTCCTTGCCGCTGAGGAATTCAACCCTCTCCAGGATGAGCACGTCACAACAGGCACGATATTTTTGTTTGAAGCTCTCGATTTGATCCTTTTTCAGCGAGAAGATCATTTCGTTGGCAAACTGTTCGGCGGTTGCATACTGTACTCGGGTATCCGGCTGTTGCCGGCGTAGATGGTTGCCCACGGCATGCGATAGATGGCTCTTGCCGAGGCCGGTATCGGAGAACAGGTAGACAAACGGATGGTAGAGTTGCTGCCCACCGGTTATGGCGAGCGATGCGGCATGGGCAAACTGATTACAGCTTCCCACCACAAAGTGATCAAAGGTAAACCGCCGATTCAATTGGTTGACTGAGTTGAGTAGACCGTCCTTGAATTCTATCTGACGGTAGGAAGGCTTGGTGTCACCGAAAGCATCCTTGTTGTCTCCTTGAACGGGAGGCATTAGCTGATAGTCCAGACCGACCATTTCGGGATAGCGCTGGCGGGCAAGCTGCAGGAGGCGCTGTTCCAGCTTTTCATGCAGCCATTCGACATGGATTTGGCTGCGACAGCCAAGGACCAGGCGCTGTTCCTTAATACCCAAGAACTCCAGGGTTGCCACCCACAGATCGAATTGTCCTCTGGGCATAGCCGCCTGCAAATGATCTCTGATCTCCGACCATTGCTGTTCCATGGACCAGGCTTCTCCATCGTGGGTTCTGGTTCAGTTCTTGTGAAAAGCCAAAAAAGCCGAATTACCCTGTGTCTTACGCGATATGATTGTAGAAGTTGTTCTGATGAGGAGAGGAATGTCGATTCAGCGTTACGGTCCCTGATTACCCTAGCGGGGGTCTTGGGGTCAAAGCTGATCTGACAGTTTTTGAGAGAACTGGTAATACAATTTGAGGCTTCCGGAAAAGATCCAGATATGCTGAGCTTACTCTCTCTCCTGAGCCAATCGCGCATGCCTCATCACTTTTTGATCTGGTTCCGCTTTCGGAGCTATATCAAATCGTTGTTTATGCAACCAAGTTTGCCCCATAATTCACTCTCTTTTCGAACGGCCTTTTTCTCGCTTTTTCTTACTAAATCATCCAACCGCATAGGTTGACTCTTTGGACACTTAGCGCTTGCGATTCGGGCGAATTTTGATAAACATGTTCGATGAGATGGACAGCTTGGTAGTTATCAACAGCTTTGAACAAGAGATCGACTAGAGCCTGCTCATGAATATTCCTTCCTGTCAACAGTGCCTCTCTTTGATGGCGAACCATCAGATGCCGGCGCACATCCAGGAGCACAGCCGCAAGGTGGCCGGGATTGCCGTTGGTTTGGGCCGGAGTTTGAATCACCAAGGGGCTGGATTGAACATGGAGCTCCTGGAGGCCGGGGGACTGCTGCACGACATTGCCAAGATGCATTGTTTGCACACCGGCGAGAATCATGGGCTGGTCGGGGGGCGAATGGTGCGGCAAATGGGTTATCCACAGGTGGCTCGCATTGTGGAAGACCACGTGAACATCGCTGCCTCCGATCTGCAACTCCCGATGACCGAATCCCTCTTGGTCAACTATGCCGATAAGCGGGTCAAGCATACCGAGGTTGTCAGCCTGGAGGAGCGTTTCGGGGATCTGGTGCAACGCTACGGCGTCACGATCCAGCGCCGAGCCCGTCTGACCCAACACCTCTCACTGATTGTACGCCTGGAAGATATGATCTTTGCTGACTTGGGGATTCAACCACACGATATCGTGGTCTGGGTCAATGCTACGCCTCGGGCGGCCAATTCAGTTCCGGCTGTTGTTGGAAAGTATTCTTCGGATGGAGTCTGAAGTCAACTGGTGGAGGCTGCATGGGTGATCAATGGCCGAGGAAGTTATGACAACACGAAAACTGACGGTGGCATTGCTGGCTGGGGGCAAATCCGCGGAGCGGGAGGTTTCGCTCAAAAGCGGTGAACAGGTGTACCGGGCACTCAACAAGGAACGCTACGACATCCGCCGTTATGATCCCCGGGATGATCTATTGCGACCTCGCCCAGGACGCCAAAGACATCGATGTGGCGTTGATCATTCTCCATGGCCGTTTGGGCGAGGACGGCACCATTCAGGGCTTTCTCGAACTCCTTGGTATTCCATACCACGGCAGCAGGGTGCTGGGAAGTGCCGTGGCAATGAACAAAATCCTCAGCAAACGCTTATACGCTGAAGCAGGGCTACCGGTGTCACCTTATGTGGTGCTCGACCAACTCGACCCTCGAGGGCAGCAGGAGGTGCTCGATCATCTCGGGTTGCCCGCGGTGATCAAGCCTGAACACGAAGGTTCCAGCATTGGTCTTAGCGTTGTTCGTGAGCCTGCGGAGCTTGAACCTGCTCTGCAAAAGGCTTTCCAGTATGATCGCCGTTGTCTTGTGGAGAAGTATATCGCCGGGACGGAGATCACTGCCGGAGTCCTGGGCAACGACACCCTGGAGGCCCTTCCTCTGGTGGAGATCATACCCGGCGATGGCTACCATTTCTTTGATTATGAAGCCAAGTATACTCCCGGAGCAACCAATGAAATCTGCCCAGCCCGGTTGTCGCGCGAGCTGACCGAGAAAGCCCAAGCCTATGCGCGACGGGCACATCAGGCGTTGTGCTGTCGCGGGTACAGTCGAACCGATATGATCGTCTCCGATGGCGAGATCTATCTCTTAGAAACGAATACCATTCCTGGTATGACCCAAACCAGCCTGTTTCCTCAGGCCGCCGCCGCGGCTGGTATATCTTTCTCATCGTTACTGGATCGGTTGATCGAATTCGCCTTGGAAGATGCTCAAGGCAACGGTCATTAGGGGCGGGCTACGGATATCCCGCGTCAGGCGTCTTAATGTTCAATAAGGAGATGGAGGTGTGCATGATGAGAGCAGTTCGTTTGGTGCTGGCGGTGTCCCTGTTGGCGCTGTTGGCATCCTGTGCAATGGAAGCCACCTGGACCATTGATGGTAAGTGGCAGAAAAAGGGTGGGGCTGAGGTGTTGGAATTCTCCCGAACCGGTATGGTTACCGTGACCGATGCGGGTACGACGGCGAGTGCCCATTACACATTTGCCGATCCCAGACACCTCAAGATCGAAATGGGAAGCCTGGGGGCCTTGGTCCTGAAGGTTTCCTGCACCAGGGACCAGTTGACGTTGACAAACCCCGAAGGGGTGGTCGCCACGTACAGCAGGATCTACTAGAACTCCCCGTGAGACGCCCCCAGCGGGATCATGCCTATTGCCCCGCAGTCCGGCTCGCCCATGGCCGAGTGCGGACTGCGGGGCTCATATCCAATACCACCTTAGAATCTGCTACAACCGCTGACCATCGCCATTGGAAACGCTCGAAACAGCATGTCACACCTTGTCACTCCGACATGACCCCATGCCGACGCTTGTCATGTTCAGACTTGCCCCTTCAGCCCCCAACGCCGGCGGCAGGTCATGGCAACTGTGGCCCGCGTCATCTGCCGACCGACGAGAAATCCGGTTTGGGGAGTTCCACCGAGGTCTGGAGTGTCAGATCGGGAGTCATGAACTTGTAGATTACGGGGCCGGCTAGAACGTAGAGGAAGCCATTTCCGGCCCACAGTCCATGCGGTATAGGCGTGGGGGGAGTGGACGGAGGCATCTGGCCTGACTGTGGACCCCCCATAGGCGGACCGCTGGCTGGAGGGGTTCGCTCAGGCAGTTCCACGGTTTTTTGAAGTTTGAGGTCAGCAATCCCATACCGCATGATCTTACTGCCTGCCATCACATAAAGAAACTGCTGGTCGCCGCAGATGCCCGTAAGAGCTTGTTGCCGATGCATCGGGGACGGGGGCTGCATTCTCTCGAATTGTTGGGCGAAAACAACCCCTGTGGTCGAAACCAGCATCAAAGTGAGGGCAAAGCCAATTAGAATCTTGTGCGTGTTCATAGCGATTCCTCCGTGCAACTCGTTCTGTGATCAAGTCCGTTTGGTCCACTCTACTTGTGTTGTTCCACTCTGCCGCCCTATGTAGAATCTGTCGAGAGATTCCATTCCCGTTCTTGCATCACCAAGCATACCTCAGTGGGGTTGAAATGGAAAGGCGCGATGGACTCGACACCACCACGCTTCCATCGAGAACAGGTCTGAACGCTTAGCGGAGTACCAATTTCGCTTGGTCCACTGAGATAGTGAGGGTTCAGAAAGCAAAAGGTCATTCGATCTTGTGAGTTGAATGGACGGAAAGGCGAGAGAATGGCCACGAACCTTGAGAAAGCAATCCTGAGCGCATCATGGGGGCTATACGATGAGCGTTCGGAGGTTCTCCGTTTTAAGGCAATTGATGATTTGGCCAATTATGCAGAAGAATCCCCTGCGGCG
This sequence comes from uncultured delta proteobacterium, assembly GCA_963802715.1. Lineage (GTDB taxonomy): Bacteria > Desulfobacterota > Syntrophobacteria > Syntrophobacterales > Syntrophobacteraceae > CAWDJT01. The sequence continues at coordinate 59,132 of CAWDJT010000043.1, read as the reverse complement.
ATTTCGGAGTTTGCTGCTGCTGCGCTGAAGCATTTGCAATGGTTCAGAGGGTAGGCCAGAACAGCCGTCAGTAACGAAGAAGTGTCGTCTCTTTGCTCCTCTTCGCCCGGGTGCCAATTCATTTTGGTTCAGTCGTGTAGTTTGCACCTCCAGCATTGTTGTGCGAGGCGGCAACCCCGTTGGGAAAGTAGCCGGAAGCTCTGGTAATCCCAACGGAGTTGCTGCCGAGGACACTGCAATTCCTAGCGCTCTATCGTGACACAATGGTCCAGGCCTGATCGCCGACGGTGGGGAGATTGTAGTACGTCGGACCACCATATGAAGCCACCATACATGGACGGCGAGTTCGAGTGCACCACCCTGTTGGCACCCGTAGAGGTGTTCCTCCAGAGGGTGTCGGGATAACCGTCCCCATCAAAGTCGCCTGTGCCCACGAGGTTCCAGGCAGGTTCCTTCACGTAGCTAAGGTAGTAACCATTATTGTAGTAAGTCCAATCGGCCAAGGTTGCTCCATTCATGTACCAGACCACCGCAATGGTCATTCCCAGGGAGGTGTTCTTCCAGAGGATGTCGGGTTTGCCGTCGCCATTGAAATCACCCGAACCCACGATTTTCCATTCGGGATCGGTGACGGTGGGGAGGTAAGCCCACCCTTTGAAATTTGCCCCATCCATATACCAGACCACATTTTGGCCTGAATCGGTGTTTCTCCAGAGGATGTCGGGCTTGCCGTCCCGGTCGAAGTCGTCGGTGCCTACAATAGTCCAGTCCTGGTCGGTAACGGTGAGGAGATAAGCCCACCCTTTGAAATTTGCCCCATCCATGTACCAGACCACATTGAGGCCCGAATCGGTGTTTCTCCAGAGGATGTCGGTCTTACCGTCCCCGTCGAAGTCAGCTCTACCCACCATGGTCCATGCGCTATCCGCGACGGTGAGGAGATAAGCCCACCCATCGAAGGTGAGGCTGTTGATAGTATACCCAGGGCCGAAGGGTATGCTCATTGTCTCCGGTTTGATATACCAGACCACATTGTCGCCCGTGGCGGTGTTCCTCCAGATGATGTCGGTCTTGCCGTCGAGATTCAAATCACCCGGAACAGTTGGGAGCAAATGCCAGCTGGAAGCTAGCACGGTTGTCGTAGTGAGGGAAATAACGAGCGTCGGTAGCCTCAACCCGATACCGGTAGGTCTTACCCTTCAACAGTTTCCCGGAAGGGACAAGCGTGTACGATTCTGGCGCGTAAGATGAGGCATAGACAAATTTGCCCAGACCATCGGCGGTAATCTCCTCAATCAGCACATGGTAGTAGAGGTGAGCAGGATAGGCGGAAACTGGTACTCCAGCTTATGGTTGGCGCGAGCGGAGTCCCGGAAACCTGAAAACTGCTTTCATCGAGCAGAGGGATGGTTCCTTCTCCCTGCCGATGGTAACTGTATGTGGTCGACGAGTTACCATTCGTATCCGTCCACCGTGAAAGTGTATAAACCTACATCAGGAGTACCAGATACCTGGTACCAAAATTCATTGTATACTGAATCATAATTGGCCGTGATATTGTAGGAATTGCTACTTGGATCAGTAACAATCAGAGATTGAATGGTATCTGGTATTGTTCCATCAGGGTCACCTACTCGTAACGTGTATCTTCATATAGTGACCAGTTGGATCATTTCTATCCTCTACGTAAGCATAATGGAATTTTGGACCCAAGTTGCTCTGGATCCAAAACTATCCAGTTTGAAAATGCTGCGTTTGAACTAAATAGATATTCACTATCATTGGCACCAACATTCCACTGGTATTGAACACCGGGCTGTAAGTTGGCTTCAGGAGGTACGCTAACGGAAGTCCTGGTAGTCCACGGTGAAGACCACACCATGTTACCTGACATATCAAGAATGAAGGCGACATAGTAGAGAGGTCTGTCGGCCGTTATCGGGGCACTCCAACTGAGAACCGGAAGCAGAGGATCTCCGGAAGCGCGACAGGTTGTGGAATCGACCCATGGCACCTCGTTTGCCGTCAGATGATAAGACGATGATGTTACAGCATCGCCACCGGCGTTTTTCGCCGTAAACGTGTAGAGACCATCCAGAGGTATGGTGTTGGGAACTACGGCAGTGCACTCGACCATGGAGTTGGGCAACCGGGCTGCAGGAGAACACTGGGTTGCGACATTAAAAGTGTGGGTAAACCCGCCGGGACCGCTCACATCCAGGAGGTCACGGAAGCTGAAGGATCACCCATGGTGGCTCTCAAATACTGTCCACTCCCCTCCGGGTCACGAAATAGACTGACCCCAACTTGGTCGAAGTAGCTGTGAGTATTATCAACAGTCAAGGGCACGTTGGCGGATTGGACCGGTTGTTGGAATTGACCCCATCGTGGTTGTCGGTTGCTTCCACTCGCCAGGTATAGGCTTGACCAGATACAAGTATACCACTGGGAACTGTGGCGCTGGTGGTATTGAACATTCTACCTGTCTGCCAGACTTGAGTGTTGTTCGCATCAAAAATTTTTGCACGGTAAAATAAGTTGCCAGGATAAGTTGAAATGGCGCTCCAATTCAAGGTCGGGGTCAATGTCAGTGGATCGCTAGCCGGATGCATGGAAGGTTGAGGAATCCGGGACGGGGATGGTTTCTCCCACCGTGAGATAAGAATAGGATGTCGCCGTGTCACCGGTCCTGGTATCGGTTACGGTAAAGGTGTATAGACCGTCATCTGGAAACCCCAATTGGTGGTGCCAGTATTCACCAAACGATGACAGGTAATCAGAAGAGCTGAAATTGTAGTAGAAACCATTCGGCCCATCAACACGCAGAGTATAGTAATATCCCTAACCCCGTTGTTGCCCCACTCATATCAAGATCGGGGGTGGAGGCCGCCACATCAAGGGCGGTGTACATCCCGTCGGGAAGGTGCAACGCCCAGACCAAACAGTACTTGATATAGGGCTTGTTGTGCGTGGGCAACTGACCATAGATGCCGTACCCTTGCAACTCGGAACGCCACTGGGGCCAGATCAGCGCCAGCCCACCGCACCCCAATGCCAAGGCAAACACCGCCAATACTCGCAACTTCCGACGAAGTCCCTCCATGAAATTACCTCCTTGATGCTGTTTGAATGGTTGACAATTGATGGATCAAACCCACGAGCACAAAAAACATGATCACGACCCAGTGGCGCAGAAAGGTCAATTCGATGGTAGCGGCCAGACAAAATCCGACCAGTCCACCGAACGCACCCGCGCCGAGGATGCGGACCTCTTCGCTCGCCTGCCGAGTGCGCCAAGCGGCTGAGAAAACATATGCTAGAAGCAACATCAGGGCGGCAAACCCGATGATCCCCTGTTGACCGAGGATTTCCACATAAAGGTTGTGCGCCCAGGGTACCTCGCGAGGTTCGAAACCAGCCCAGGCCGGCAGGTTGTACTGGGTCACGTACTTCTTGTAGAACAACCCATAGGTGTGTGGCCCTTGCCCCAAAACCGGGGCGTCCAGAAACATCGACCAGGCTGATAGCCAGAGGGGGATCCTGCCGTTTCCTCCCCACAGGTTGATGAACTTGGACAGGAGCGGAAAACCCTTCAAACCATCCGCGAGCAAAGCCGGAACAATGGCGGCAACCCCCCAGAGCAAGCCTTTGCGCATGCCCAGGAGGGCAGCGGTGCTGGAAGCAGCGGCAACCAGTGCGACCAGTCCGACCCCGCTCTGGTAAATGGCAACCACGCACGTGCTCAACACCATGGAAAGCACCGCCGGATATCGGGTCCATGGGGAGGGGTTGCGGTACCAGACCACCAACGAAAAAGGGAGCTGTGATGCCCAACAACGTGACATCGTTGGCTACCGCCAGGATCGGGCTTCCAAAGCCGGAAATCCAAGCCGCCGGGTCCATCCCACCGGTGCGCCACGCAACCCAAAGCAAGAAAATCGACAGGACCATCCCAAGTGCTGAGAGCAACCTGTAGACCCATCGGATGTACTTCAGGTCCCGGAGATAGCCCGCAATCAATACGAAGACAAGTAATCCAGGCAAAAAAGAGGCGCTGAACCTGAGACTCATGACCCGGTATTGCGATCCCAGGATTGAGAGGGCCGTTACCCCGAGGAAAATGAGCAAACTGGCCACGAGGGGGGATTTCCACCGCAGGTCGTGCTCAAAACCACGCGAAAAAGATAGGATTGCCGCTACCGACAATGCGATGAGGGGGATGTCCACGGCGCCTGAATGCAGCGGCAACCAGAAGCTCGCCAGATACAGACAAACTCCTGTCGCCGCTATCGTTGAGGCGCTCGCGGGATGAGCGAAAAGTCCGGTTTTGAAGAGACTGCTCTTGGTGTTCAAGGCATGCCACTACCCTGGTTTAAGTGGAAATCCTCCCCGCCCCTCACTGCCAACATGGGGCAAGGGGGGATCTCATCCTTGGCCATGACCACCAGGCCATGGGCGTGAAGCAGAATAGAATCCCATCGAGTCGAAAGGCTTCTGGTGGGCCAAATGAACACGAGTGGTTCAAGGTTTGATAACCAATGTCGGGCGGTTGTTATCAGTGTAAGCGTGGCAACTATCAGCATGATCCTCCAGCGAACATCTTGGATGGATGGCGTCCTGAAGGGAATTGTCGGAGGCGCGTTTATAGGGCGACCATCTTAAGGCGTCTTAGTGCAGCAAATAGCATGCCACGGCCGGAACCTGGATGCGCGTTCGTTACCGTCAAGGCTTTTGGTATTGACAACTTACTTGAATCACATAGGAAACTATTCCATAAGGTTTTGTCTCCGGGTTTGAAAACGGCCATAGAGCTCCGATTGAGTCGGGCAAGGTTGTAAGCTTTTCCGACACCATTTGATTCAGCGTTACTTTGCCTATCCATATGGCATTAAAATAACTGCGAATTTTCCAGTAGATAGCAGCCAAGCACAACTGTTAACTATTCCGACGTTTTTCCCGTTGACGGGCATTTGCGATGGTAGTAGCGAAAGGAATGAACAGAGAGAAGAGCTGATAACAGACGTTTCGCTCATTTCAGCCCGAGTCATTGAGTTTTGTCTGACCGAAGGTGATTGCGTAGAGAGTTGCTGGAATGTCGTGCAGGCTTACAATGCGGAGCTGGATGGGACTGGGCGCCTCAATGAGACGCCCGGAGATGAAGCTGTCGGATTCCTCCATGAGCAGATGGAGCCGCGTGAACTGCTACGTACCCCCCTCACCGGAAAATCCTCGGCGGTTTGTGAAACCCAGCGAAAAGTGAGCTATCAAACAACCAATATGGGTGAAATCCGTCCACCAATGGAGCTGACCACGTTACGTCCTTATTGCGCTGGCTCCTTACTGAACAAATCATAGGCCCAGCTCAACGCCGCGGAAGTGCCGGGAAAGCCGATGGTACTAGTAAGGAGAAGAATGGTGTGGTGGATTTCTTCAATACTAGCGCCAGCTTGGAGCGCTCTTCGTGCATGGCTATGGACTGCACCTTCCGATCGAATGGCGGCGGCGGCCGCAAGCTGGACGAGATGAGATGTCTTTTCGTCCAACGGGCCCTCTTTCCTGACGGTCTCACCTAAGTTCTCCAATGCCTTAGCAAATTGCAGGGTATTTTTCTTTTGTGTGAAGGTACCATTCCGGAATTTTGTCGTGCTTCATGGCTATCTTCCTCCTGTTCTCAACAGAAATTTCAAAAGAATACTCCATGCAGACTCTTTCTGCCCCCCATTCTGAAAAGGAAACCCCACTGTATCATCTGGGTTTTGTTGCCAAAACCTTTATGCTTGCAACCGACTTCGAAAGATCCTTCGCTTTCTCAGTAGAAAGGTTCAAATCGGCACAGATGGCCTGGGCTATGGGGTCGTTGGTCATGAGCTCGATAGGATAGAGATCCTCGCCGAGTATTTCGATCTCATGGAATCCCGCGGATCGGATAGCGGCAAGGTAATCTTCCTTCATGGCGGCGCCGGCGATGCAGCCGACATAGGCCTCAACGGAGTGCCGGATGGCTTCGGGAAGCTCTTTCAGGAGGACCATATCGGACACCATGAGGCGGCCGCCGGGCTTCAGCACTCGAAAGGCCTCTTTGAAGACTTGGTGCTTGTCAGGCGAAAGATTGATGACACAGTTGGAGATCACAACATCCACGTGGTTGTCGGAAACGGGGAGGCTCTCGATGTCCCCCAGCCGAAATTCCACGTTTCCGAAGTTACTCGCCTGAGCGTTTCGCGTCGCCTTTTCGATCATTTCCGGGGTCATGTCCACCCCAATGACCTTTCCCGTGCTCCCAACCTTGGAAGCAGCGATGAAGCAATCGAAGCCCGCCCCCGAGCCAAGGTCCAGAACGACTTCACCCTCCTTGAGAGAAGCCAGCGCCACCGGATTGCCGCAGCCGAGCCCGAGGTTTGCCCCATCAGGGACGACGCTCAGTTCTTCCTCGCTGTATCCAATCTTCCTGCTGATATCCTCTGCCAGGTTGGCGCTTCCACAACAGGAACTGTTGGTTCCGCAGCAGGACACGTTCTGCAGAGCGACTCTGGCATAGCCAGACTTTACGGCCTTCTTGATCTCTTCAGCTTTCATTTCTGGTTGCTCCTTTGAAACTTGCAAACCTAATCCACACTCATGCTCTTCAGCACAGGGCCAAGGAATTCTTTGACACGCTCAGCCAGAGCGTCGGCCTTGATCAATGTAAAGCAGCACAGCTCCCCGTCCTTTTGCCAGCTGATGAGCGCCAACTTGTCCCCCGCACGGATGCTTGCCCTATCGCGCAGTTCCTTGGGCAAGACCATTTGTCCCCGGTCATCGACCGTGATGAGTGACTCGATCTTGCAGCAGCCTGTCTCTTTGGCCTCCGGAGTGCAGCAGGCCGCATTCTTACTCTTCCTTGCCATCGCAACTGTCTCCTGTGAGATGGTCATACAATGTCAGTGCAATCAGAATATTCTGAATAAGCTGAACATAGCATAATAACCTTGTTTGTCAAGCCCGGAAGGTCAAGTCTTTTGTTGTCTCAAATTCTGCGGGTTTTGGCGCTGGGAGCGACGCCCGACGGTTCTTCTCCTCGCAGCGAGCCTAAATTCTCGTTCCTACTATGGTCATTGCGATGGCGATCGCATCCTTGATTTCTTGAATGTTCGCAGCAAGATTTCTGGCAAAAGCAAGACCGTAGTGCCATTGAAGGTCGCGCCCGGGCTGAATGCTGCAGGCTAAAACCGGAACCTCGCCTCATCGCCAGCTTTCGCCAACTGAGTTGCGGGGTTGAGCAAACGACCCCATGACTGCTCCTCTGCAAACGTATCAAGGTTGGGCGTCAACCAGGGATATGGCATCTCCCCGGCGGACAAGCCCGCCTCTTAGCACTCGGGCAAAGACGCCTTCACGGGGCATGATGCAATCTCCCGCCTGATAATAGATGGCGCACTTCTTGTGGCATTCTTTGCCGATTCGGGTTATTTCCACCAATGCCTCACGGCCCAACTGGAGCACGGTGCCAACGGGCAAATTCAGCCAATCAATCCCTTCGGTGGCAATGTTTTCGGCAAAATCTCCGAAGGTCACATCAAGCCCTGCACTGTGAACCTTCTCGATGCTTTCCGCAGCCAGAAAACTGACCTGACGATCACCGGGACCAGCGTGGGCATCACCGTCGAGACCATGGTCCTCGATCAGCAACGCCTCGTCCACACAGGTTTTGCGCGTCCCTTTCTTCCTGCTGATGGCAATGGAAACAATCTTCATCGTATGATTCGCTTTCATCGTTGTTGGCGCATCGGTTCCCTTGGTGACACCGCTTTGGTGGGGCGGTTTCTCCTCGTTAACCTTACTCCACCATGGAAAGCACGGTTTGAACGGCCAATTGCTGCCCGAATTTATCATAATCTCCATGAGCAAACACCATGCCAGACCATGGTTCTTCATGTGTTCCGGAACCCGGCAAGACAAGGCGGATGGAGACCTTTGCTTGTATAATCCGTCGTTTCCCAGACCTCGCTGTCCGCTTCGCTGAAAGTTCTCCCTGCCGTGAAATGACAAAATTCATAACCTTCCGAGTAACTTGCTTGGGGGCCACCGCTCCGTTATAAATACGGACAAGCTTTGCTCACCATGTCCTGGAAACAATCACGGTGTGGAATGGCAAGAACAATGATGATGACCAACGCCTCCCTGCAGGCCCGTGGCCTGCTAAGCTTCCTAATTGTCTTGTTGCTGCTTTGTTTGCCGGCTTGCGGTGGTGATGGCGATACCCGAGTTGTTGACTTTTCCAAGACCATCCCTGTGGCTCGCCCTGGGACTGAAACGCAGAATCGCCCGGTCTTGAGGGTGGCCGTCGCAGCGATGGTCTCTCCCAAGGAAACCTTCGTCTACTACCGCCAGTTGCTGGATTACCTGGCTGGCAATTTGGGCTGGGAAGTGGAGCTCGTCCAGCGAAAAACGTACGGGGAAATCAGTGAACTCATTGGCAAGGGCCAGATCGATCTGGCCTTCGTCTGTTCGGGACCCTACGCGGTCGGAAAAGACCGCTATGGTTTCGATCTGCTGGCCACCCCCGAGGTTGCAGGGAGCCATTTCTATCGTTCGTATCTGATCGTCAACACGGATAGCGCCTTCCAGCGTCTTGAAGATCTGAGGGGCCGAACCTTCGCCTTCACGGACCCGGATTCCCACACGGGAAAGCTGGTTCCCACTCACTGGTTGGCTGAGTTGAACGAGCAGCCTGAAACCTTCTTCGGCAAGACCATCTATACCTACAGCCACGACAACTCCATCCTGGCAGTGGCCCGCGGGCTGGTGGACGGGGCCGCTGTCGACGGTCTGGTATGGGAATACTACCAGCAACGCAACCCATCCCTAACTGCAAAGACCCGCGTGATCAGGCAATCAGAGCCTTACGGAATCCCTCCGGTAGTGGCTTCGAAAGTCCTTTCAAGTGAGCTCAGAGAGCGGATAAGTCAGTTGCTTTTCGCCATGCATCAGGATCCAAACGGCCGAAAGATTCTCCAGGAATTGCTGATCGATCGTTTTGTGGCGCCTCGAGAAGAATGGTACGACACCATTCGCCAGATGGAATGGCAACGGTCTGTGCCGGAGAAGGATGGTCATGCAGCTGCAAAGCCTTAAAGCAAAACTGCTTCTGGGCATCTGTGTCCTGGTAATGGGTAGTGGCGTGTTCATTTCGTTGATGGTTACCCATCGATACAGCCGCAGTCTGTTTGATGCGCTCGGCGCTCAGGCAGCATATCTGACCCATGCGGTGGCTCTGGAGGCCGCCGACCTGATTCTCATCAATGATGTGGTAGCTCTCCAGAAGATGTTGGACCACCAGATGCGCAGCAACCCGTCCCTCTCCTACCTGTTCATCGTCAAGGACGGACAGGTCCTGGCGCACACATTCACCAACGGTGTTCCTGAGGAGTTGGTGATTGCCAATGAGGCGACTTCAAGTGCCGAGCCTCATCCCCAGGAGATCGTCGCCAAGACGGGTGAATTCTATCTGGACATGGCTCTGCCGGTTTTCGACGGGAAAGCCGGTATCCTGCGCCTCGGCCTTTCGGAACAACACTACCGGCGGCAGGTAACCAGGCTTTGGTTGCAGATTGGAGCACTCACACTGGGTATTCTCCTGCTGGCAGTGACCGGCGGGCTGTTCTTTGTGAGGAGGATTACCGGTCCTCTTACGGAACTGGCTCAGGCTGCCGACAAAGTGGACCAGGGCGAGTTGGGTGTCAGAGTGAGTCTGCGCGGAAAGGACGAAGTGGCGGCCCTGGGAGCCTCATTCAATCAAATGGTTTCCAGCATCCAGGCTTACACGAGCCGCCTCGAGGAGCAGACCATGGAACTTGAGCGCGCCCACCAGCAGACTCGTGCCTTCTGCGGTCTTGTCCAGGAAATTGGTGCGCTGCATACCCTTCAAGAGATCGGAATGTTTCTTATCAAGAGATTTCAACCGATTGTCCAGTCGGACCAAATGGTCATTCTAGTGACTCAACGAGAGCCGTGACACCCTCTACATCCTCAGCGAAAAACAAGCCACCGAATTGAGAGAGCCAGGCCTTGTTTCGCAGGCTGCGGCAATAATCAATGGTTGGAGTGCCAGGGCAATTCCATTCCAGCACCTAGTGCACTGGTCAAACCCCCTTTCATTCCGGAAGATTTCCAATCGGGAACGTCTCAAACCGTGATCCCACTTGCCCACGACAAACGAGTCTTCGGAGGATTGATCATTGCCTGTGGCGGACATTGCCGATGCCATAGCGACGAAGTCGAACTGGTGGCTTCCATGCTCACCCAAGCTGCAGGGGTCATCAAACGCGCGATCCTGCACGAAGACGAGATTCGCGAACTGCATACGCGATTGGAAAGCTCGCTCGAATTCTTCGGCATTGTCTCCAAAGACCCCAAGATGCAGGTCATCTTCAAGTTGATCGAGGACATTGCTTCCACCGATGCCACCGTGCTCATTCAGGGAGAAAGCGGAACCGGCAAGGAACTGGTTGCCCGCGCCATTCACCAGCAAAGCCCCCGGAAGAACAATCCCTTTATTGTGATCGATTGCTCCGCCTATCCCGCAACACTTCTGGAAAGCGAGCTTTTTGGCCATGAGAAAGGTGCCTTCACCGGGGCGGTCCGGCAGAAATCCGGTCGTTTTGAGCAGGCTCATGGGGGCACGGTATTTCTCGATGAAATCGGCGAAATCCCGTTGTCAGCGCAGATCAAACTGTTGAGGGTACTGCAGACCCAAACATTTGAACGTCTGGGGGGCGAGAAATCATTATCTGTGGACGTACGCATTCTCGCAGCCACCAACAAGAACCTGCTGGAAGAGGTGAGAAGAGGGCAATTCCGGGAGGACCTCTACTACCGTCTCAACGTGATCCCCATCCATTTGCCGCCGCTCAAGCAAAGGCGCAACGATATTCCCTTGTTGGCCCGTCATTTTCTTCGCCGTTTTGCCCTAAGTCACGGCAAGACATTGGAATCCTTTAGCCCCGAAGCCATGAGCCTGCTTCTCGATCACTCCTGGCCCGGCAATGTTCGTGAACTGGAAAACACCATCGAACATGCGGTAGTGCTGGCCAAAGGCCCTCGCATCGAAGTCTCCCACTTGCCTGCCTCGATTCGTGCCATGACTGCCGCTGCCCAGCCGACTGAGCGGGCCTCCACCTTTGTGGATCATGAGAGAACACTGCTGCGGGAAACCATGGAACATTGCGGGTGGAACAAGAAGAAGGCTGCGCACCGTTTGGGAATCAGCCGTAGCACGTTGTACGAAAAACTCAAGAAATACAGGATAGTACCACCCACGAGCCACTAGGGTGCAAAGCAAACCATATCGGCATGTCCTCTCCCCATTGTGGTTCACCCCTCCCCGGAATCCAGCCAACAGCGGACAGTGACCGGATTCCGGACATCTTCTAATACCTTATTTTTACACATAAATTCGATAGTTCAGAAAAACCATGTCCTGAGTCCGGACACGATGCAAGGAGATAGCTCCCGTGATGAGCTGCCGATTTCCAACGCCTGAGCGGCTCTTTCCCATGCAGGGGGCGCCACGACCAGTCGGTTTGCGTTCTGGCATGGAACTTGTTTCATAGAATCGCGAGCTTCATTTCTGTGAGACGGCCAGAATGTTCTTTCAGGGGGACCGTGGATGCAGAGCCCAATTGTGATGGCAAGCGGTGACAAACGGGAGAGCCGGGATCTGTGCGCCCTCTTGAAGAGCCACGGCTATCGCAGTTATCCGCTCACATTCGTTGGCAAACCTTGGAACCCAGATCCGGGAAAACGATTGCAAGGTGCTTGCTTCTGGATCTCGACCATCTCTCCGTAGACAATCGTTTCATCAGGGAACTCAGCAGGCAGCACCCGGGACTGTCCATCATCGCGCTGTCCAGTCGCACTTTTCATCCGGAACTGGAAGAAGCCTTGAGCTCTCACATTTCGGCTTGTCTCGTCAAGCCTGTGGACGTTGATGAGCTCCTCTTCTGGCTGCGGAGTATGGGTGAACGATAGCTCGTTCACGCAAAGCCCAGGGAGCACAAGATGAGCAGTCGGCAGGAATTCAAAATGCTCTCCAGGCTGGGCCAAAGTCCAGGCTGCTTTATCCCACATGATTTGCTGAAAGTCGCAGGAGAAGTCATTCCCAACAGCTTCACATTTGGTTTCCGATTTGCCGTGTTGGGGCAACAGTCAAAAAGGGAGGGCATCCATGAGCACCAAATTACCTGAGGAAGACCACTTGATCCGGATGCAACGCGATCTCAAACGGGCTCAAAGCAAAAAACCGGCAGACATCAAGTGGACCATGGTCATCGATGTGGCCAAGTGCATCGGCTGTCACGCCTGCACGCTTGGCTGTGTTGCGGAAAACAAGCTTCCTCCCGGTGTGGTCTACCGGCCGGTGATCGAAGAGGAGGTCGGGACAATATCCGAACGTGAGGCGCCGCTTCCTGCCACGGCCGTGCATGCAGTGCATGAATCCTCCCTGCGTCAAGGTCTGTCCGGTAACGGCAACCTACAAGAATCGAGCAAGGGGTGACCGTGGTCGACTACGACCGCTGCATCGGCTGCCGCTACTGCCTGGTGGCCTGTCCCTATGCGGCGCGCACCTCGGATTTCGGTGAGTGGTACACGGCAGGAAGACCCCGGATGTGCCCGGAAAGATCGTTGGCCGAAAGGCAGCGGCTGAAGGCTACGAAGCCAATCCGGCTGCGGAATACGGCAAGAAATGGCCCGAAGCGCGGCCATGGATCGCCCGTCGGGCAATGCCCGCAAGTGCCACTTCTGCCTGCACCGGTTGGCTGTGGGGATGTTGCCTAACTGCGTCACCACCTGCATTGGGCGGGCCACCTTCTTCGGAGACCGCAACGACCCGGAGGCCTTGTCTCCGAATTGCTCGGTTCGCCCCGCGTCTCATCGGCTCAAGGAAGAACTGGGCACCAAACCGTCCGTCTACTATCTGAGCTAAGGAAGGAGTGACTCATGAACTCCAAAGGCATACAAAGCTCTGACGGCTGTGGCGATCCTCGGGTCTCATCGTGGGCACCTGGGGAATGGTCGACCGACTGCTGTCACGGGCATCTGGCCGGTCAGCTTACGGATCCTACGTGCCCTGGGGCCTCTGGGTGGTTTTCTACCTCTATTTTGTGGGACTTACGGCCGGCGCCTTTCTCATCACCATCCTCACCTACGTGTTCCAGGTGAAACGCTTTGAAAGAATCGGTCGGCTCTCGGCCTTCACCGTTCTGGTTGCGCTACTCTGCGAGCTCATCTTCATCTGGTTCGACCTGGGGCACATGTCCCGCATCTACCGGTTTCTTCATCACACCCAGCTTCACATCGCTCATGACCTGGTTCTTCGTGTTCACCAATGCTGATGCTGATCATCTATCTGCTCGAGGCCTTCTTCCTGCTGCGGGGAGACCTGGTCGCCTGGTCCCAGGACAAGAACCGTAAGGGGCGTGGGCTATACCGGCTGCTGGCTCTCGGCAAGAGCAGCTATGGGCCGGCGGATCAGGAGCGAGACGAGACGATTGTGCATATCCTCTCTATCATCAGCCTCCCCGTGGGTCTTCTGTTCTACGGCACCAACGGAGCCTTCTTCGCCATCCTGATGAATCGTCCCATCTGGAACAGTGCCCTGACCCCGCTTGCTATTCGTGATGGCCGCTCTTCTTTCCGGGGGCGCCCTGATCACCTTCCTGACCCATGTCTTTCAGCCCGACAAAGAACTGGTGCCGTATCTTGGGCGGGTCATTCTCTACCTGCTGGTGGTGTTCATCCTCCTCGAGGCGCTGCAGTTCTTTGTCGGCTATCAAACCCGCACCTATGCCCTGCTCACCAGTCTGAACCTGATCGCTTTCGGACCCTACTGGTGGACTTTTTGGATTGTTCACCTGGGTGATCGGCAGCATTGTACCGCTCTGTCCTCCTGCTGAGCCGCGCCGGCTGATTCCAAGGCCGTGGCCTGGGCCTGCTTCCTGATTGTCGTCACCTTTGTTACGGTGCGGTTCAATTTCATCATTCCGGACCTTGCCGTCTACAAACTGGAAGGGTCTGGAACAGACCTTCTACCACCAGCGGCTGCGCACCAACTATGTCCCCAGCCTCAACGAATGGCTCGTGAGCCTCTGGATTATTTCCCTCGGGATTCTCGCTTTCCTGGCTGGGACCCGCTGGCTGCCGGTGCTCTCTTCGAACAAGGAAGGAGTCGAACATGCTTAAGGAAACCCTCAAGGATACGACCAACAACGAAATGAGCCTGGACCTGAGCCGGCGCACCTTCCTCAAATCTTCCGCGCTCCTGGGTGGAGCCCTGGTCATGTCGACAGCCCTGGCGCGGGTTGTCGAAGCCGCCGAAGGCAGGCCCCCTTGGGTTGTGGACGCTGAGCTGGGGGATGCCTACAGCCATTATCTTCCGGAAAACCAGATCTACTCGGCCTGCCAGCAGTGCAACACGCAATGCGGCACCAAGGTGAAAATCGTGGACGGCATGGTCGCCAAGATCGACGGCAACCCTTACAGCCCCTGGACCCTGACGCCTCAGATCGCCTACAACACGCCTCTCACGGAGGCAGCCACGGTGGATGGTTCTCTGTGTCCGAAGGGGCAGGCCGGAATTCAGGCCCTCTACGACCCCTATCGCCTGGTGAAGGTCTTGAAGCGGGCCGGCAAGCGGGGCGAAAACAAATGGAAGACCATCTCCTTCGATGAGGCGCTGAAGGAGATCGTCGAAGGCGGCGATCTCTTCGGTGAAGGCCGGGTGGACGGCCTGAAGGACATCTGCTCGCTGCGTGACCCCAAAGTCGCCAAAGAACTGGCGGCGGACGCCGAACTGGTCGCGGCCAAGAAGATGAAGATTGAAGATTTCAAGCTGAAGCATGCCGCCAACCTCCACCATCTGATTGATCCCGACCATCCTGACCTGGGGCCGAAGAACAACCAGTTCTGCCTCAACTGGGGCCGGCTCAAGGCCGGACGAAGCCGACCTGTTCAAGCGCGTGGTGAACAACGCCATGGGTTCGGTGAACACCCACGGGCACACCACCGTTTGCCAGGGGTCCCTCTATTTTACCTGCAAGGCCATGAGCGATCAGTTCAGCGAGGGCAAATTCACCGGCGGCAGCAAGTTCTACTGGCAGGCGGACACCGGCAACGCGGAGTTCATCCTCTTTGTTGGCGCCAATCCGTATGAAGCCAATTATGGCCCGCCGCTTCGAGTGCAGAAGATCACCCAGGGACTCATTGACGGGCGCATGAAGATTGCCGTGGTGGACCCCCGCTGCTCCAAGACCGCGGCCCGGGCCTGGAAGTGGCTCCCCATCCAGCCCAACGGCGTTTCCGCCCTGGCCATGGGAATGATTCACTGGATCATCGAAAACAAGCGCTATGACGCCCGCTATCTTGCCAATGCCAACAAGGCAGCAGCAGCGGCCGACAAGGAACCGACCTGGACCCAGGCAGCCTGGCTGGTGAAGATGTCCAAAGAGGGCAAGCCATCGACCTTCCTGCGCGGCTCCGAGATCGGTATCCCTTCTGAAAAAAGGGCGAAGAAAGATGGCAGTGAATGGGACTTTGATGCCTTGGTGGTGCAAAAGGATGGTGAATGCAAACCGTTCGATCCCAACGATGAGAAGAACCCGGTGGAGGGTGACCTGCTGGTCGATACCGAAGTAAATGGTATCCGGGTAAAAAGCGTGCTGCAGATCTATCGGGAAGCGGCGGGCGCCAGAAAGCTTGCCGAGTGGGCCGACATAGCAGGAATCAAGGAAGCGGACATTGTCGAACTGGCTCAGGAGTTTACCAGCCACGGCAAGAGGGCGGTGGCCGACATCCATCGCGGCGTGTCCCAGCACACATCCGGTTTCTACAACGTGCTCGCCTGGATGATGGTGAATGTCCTGATTGGCAATCACGACTGGATGGGGGGCCTTTCCAAGGCAACCACCTATGACATCAGCGGTGACAAGGAAGGAAAGCCTTTCGATCTCAGCAAACACGAGGGCAAGGCTCAAGGGCTGGGGCGTCTCCATCATCCGGCACGAAACCGCCTATGACAAGACCACCATCTTCAACGGCTACCCTTCAAAACGGGTCTGGTATCCTTTCAGCAGCGACATCTACCAGGAAGTGATCCCCAGCATCGGGGATGCTTACCCCTATCCCATCAAGGCCCTGCTCCTCTACATGGGGTCACCGGTCTACGCGCTGCCTGCGGGGCACAAGCTGGTGGAAATCCTGTCCGACCCAAAGAAGATCCCGCTCATCATCGTCTCGGATATCGTCGTCGGGGAAACCAGCATGTACGCCGACTACATCTTCCCGGACCTCACCTATCTCGAGCGCTGGGAGTTTGCCGGATCGCACCCGTCGGTCACCCCCAAGGTCGCCCCGATTCGGCAGCCGGCAGCTGCGCCACTTACGGAAACGGTGACGGTTTTTGGGGAGAAGATGCCGCTTTCCCTGGAAGCCCTGTTGCTGGGAATTGCCGAGAAGATGAAACTGCCTGGTTTTGGCGACAACGCCTTTGGCCCAGGTCAGCATCTCAAACGTGAAGAGGATATGTACCTTCGCATGGTTGCCAATGTCGCCTTTGGAGACAAGGCCGATGGCTCGGAGAAGGTCCCGGCGGCGAGCGCCGAGGAAATCAAGATCTTCGAGCAGGCTCGGCGGCATCTTGCCACCCACCATCTTTGATGCCAATCGCTGGAAAGCAGTGGTCGGGGCTGAGCTCTGGCCGCACGTGGTCTACGTCCTGAACCGCGGCGGGCGCTTCCAGGGCTATGCGCAGGCCTACAAGGACGGGCAACTCGCCAACAAGTACGGCAAGATGGTGGGGATCTACATGGAGAAGTTCGCAACCACCAAGCATTCCATGACCGGAAAGACCTACCTGCCTCACGCCGACTACATTGCCGGACCGTGCGATTGCGCCGGCAATCTGATTGAGGACAAGGCGCTTGGCTATGACATGACGCTCATCACCTACAAGTCCATCACCCAGACCAAGAGCCGCACGGGTGGCAACTACTGGCTCCAGGCGCTTTATCCGGAAAACCTCATCGAAATTTCGCGAGACCGACGCCAACCGGCTCGGCCTGAAGGACGGAGACAAGGTCAAGGTGGTTTCCGCAACCAATGAGGACGGCACTTGGAATCTTGGACACGGGCGGATGAAGCCGATGATCGGCCAGGTCCGCATTCGCCAGGGCATTCGGCCGGGCGTGGTGGCCTTCTCCCATGGCCACGGCCACTGGGCCTACGGGGCCGGCGAAGTCGTCATCGACGGGGTCACCGTGGCGGCCGATGCGCGCCGTGCCACCGGTGTCCATGCCAATGCCGCCATGCGTGTTGACCCAGTGCTGAAAAATACCGGCCTGGTGGACACCACCGGCGGCAGTGCCGTCTTTTACCAGAGCCAGGTGAGACTGGTGAAAGTGTGAGGCCATCAGTAGGAGCGTACCCATGCATGATTTCGAACGGTTACTGGCTTCTTCGGCCCAGGCCCATGGCCATCTGTGCCCCGGTCAGGTGGTGGGAGTGCGCATGGCCATCCTGGGCTGCCGCCTCATTGGTCTGGACGATCCGCAAAGCAGATCGCAGATCAAGAAACTCATTGTGTACGTGGAAATGGACCGCTGCACCGCGGACGCCGTGGCCCACGTCACCGGCGTCAAGCTGGGGAGGCGCTCGCTCAAGTTCATGGACTACGGTATCATGGCGGCGAGCTTTGTGAACCTGGAAACCGGCAAGGCCTTTCGGGTCATCTCAACGGAGGAATCCCGTGCCTTGGCCTCGGTCTATGCCCCGGAAATCCCGGAGAAATACGCGCAGCAACTGGAGGCCTACAAGCGTATGCCCGACTCGGTCCTTTTCCAGGTTCAAGAAGTCAGCATCGATGTTTGCGACTGCGACCTGCCCGGTCCCACCCGCTATAAGGTGGCCTGCGTGCGCTGCGGACAGGTGGTGCGCGATCGACGAGAAGTCCTGGTGGATGGGCGGCCCCACTGTGCCCCCTGCGCCGGCGGTGCCTATTTCCGCAATGCGACTCCAGGTGACCTGGCCGGGGATGAACCGGTCCGCAGTATCGACCGATTGCGGAAAACCGCGAAGACCGGGAAGCGCACCACGAGTCTCGGACTGAGTCCTATCATTGAGGAGGATGCGCCGTGTTGAAGATCATCCCATTGGAAGAGGCGGTGGGGAGCACCCTGGCACACGACATCACGGAAATCCGTCCCGGCGTCTTCAAAGGTCCGGCTTTCCGCAAGGGCCATAGCGTCTGTCAGGAAGATATTTGTCATCTCCAGCGGCTGGGGAAAAACCACCTCTATGTGATCGACCTGGCGGACGACGAGATCCATGAGAATGAAGCGGCGGCCATCCTTGCGGCGGCCCTGGCCGGTGACGGGATCACCTGGAAGAACGACCCCCGGGAAGGCAAGATCAATTTGCTGGCCGACATAGACGGCCTGCTCCATGTGAACACCGCGACGCTGGCCGCCTTCAACATGGTCGACGAGGTCATGTGCGCCACCCTCCACAACCATACCCTGGTGCCGAAGGGCGAACTGGTGGCCGCCACCCGGGCAATCCCGCTCATCATGAAGCGTGCTCCCATCGACAGGGCTGCGGCTATCGCCCGCGAGAACGGCCCGGTGCTCGCGGTGAAGCCTCTTCGCCATGCCCGGGTGGGTCTGGTGATCACTGGCAATGAGGTCTATCATGGCCTCATTCAGGACCGCTTCGCTCCCGTGCTCACCGAAAAGGTGGTTAGACTGGGGTCGGAAGTGACCGCCCTGGATTTCGCTCCCGACGATGCCGATCAGATTGCCGCCGTCATCCGCACCCACTGGATCGAGGATGCGATCTGTTGCTGCTCACCGGAGGCATGAGTGTCGACCCCGACGATGTGACCCGCCATGGCATCCGCAAGGCCGGCGCTGGCGAGTTCCACTATGGATCGGCGGTGCTCCCCGGTGCCATGTTTCTGGTCGCCTACCTGGACGGTGTGCCGCTTCTGGGTGTGCCCGCGTGCGCCTTGCATCACCGGGTGACGGTCCTGGACCTGGTGCTGCCGCGGGTGCTGGCGGGAGAGCACATCGGCAAAGCGGAACTGGCTTTCCTGGGCCATGGCGGACTGTGCCGCGACTGCCCGGAGTGTCTTTACCCGCACTGCCCCTTTGGCAAAGGGTTCTGAGGACAACGGTACGGAATAGGGTATCCGAAATACTGTCCATGGCACGCTGAGCAGTCGTCCGCGCCGCATGCGCGGGATGGGAATCGAAAAATCGATCTGAGAGCTTCTGGGCATTGTCATGAACAGGAAGGGAATGATATCATAAGAAAAATGGAAATAGTCACCACGAGGCAAGCATCCTAGAGATGTTCGGCCGTTGTGGTGTCCCCGCTGACAATGTGCCGATGGAAAGCACCAGCATGGGCCATGACCACCAGTCTGATGAAGTCGAAACCGCGGCGTGCCGCATCACTCATGATATCACGGTCAAGCATCGCCTTCAGCTTCCCGGCATCGTTGCCCGGCTGGTGAGCTCCAGCCGGCGCCCGGAACTATTTGCTCACGTCGACGCTGAACTGATACCTTCCTCAGAGAAAACGGTCGAGGTTATTCAGCGAGCGAGGCGTCTGCTTTTTCCGGGTTACTTCGGCGGCCAGGTGTTGGATGCAAACGGGCTTGAATATGCCGTGGGCATGGAAGTGATTCAGCTCTTTGAAGACCTCTCGCAACTTATCGCTTTGAGCATCCGCCATGATTGCCAACGCTATCAGATGGTCTGTACCCATTGCCAGGAACGCGGACAGGAAGAGGCGGTGGTATTTCTGAACACGCTGCCGGAGATCCGTGAGGTCTTAGCAACCGATATCCAGGCTGCCTACGACGGCGATCCAGCGGCGAGGACCCTGGATGAGGTGGTGATCAGCTATCCTGGAGCCCTGGCCGTCACCATTCACCGCGTTGCTCACCAGTTGTGGCGACAGCAGGTGCCCCTGCTGCCAAGGATGATGTCCGAATTTGCCCACAGCGTCACCGGCATCGATATCCATCCGGGAGCATCCATCGGCCCCAGTTTCTTCATCGACCACGGGACCGGGGTAGTCATCGGGGAAACCACCTCCATCGGCGAACGAGTGCGGATTTACCAGGGCGTCACTTTGGGCGCTCTGTCCTTGCCCAAGGAAGAGGTCAATCGACTGCGGGGCGCCAAACGCCATCCCACCATCGAAGATGATGTCACGATTTACGCCGGAGCTACGGTTCTGGGGGGTGAGACCGTGATCGGAGCAGGCTCCGTCATTGGTGGGAGTGTTTGGATTACCGAGTCCGTTCCTCCCGGAACCAAAGTTTTCTTGGCCCCGCCCAAGCTCATTTACCGGAATGCGGGCAGCCCGACGCAGGCGAGGTGAAACGACAATGCGAATAGCACCCGAGATCGGCCAGACCATCGGCAACACCCCTCTGGTTGCCCTCAAGAAGGTAACCGCGGGGCTGGAAACCAGGATTTTGGCCAAGCTGGAATTCTTCAATCCCCTGGGTAGTGTCAAAGACCGGATCGGCAGAAGCATGATCGATGCAGCCGAGGCGGCGGGACAGCTGAAACCGGGCGGCGTGATCATCGAGCCCACCAGCGGGAACACCGGCATCGCCCTCGCCATGATCGCCGCCAGCCGCGGCTACCGCCTGATCCTCACCATGCCCGACACCATGTCGGTAGAAAGACGCAAGCTCCTCGCTCGCCTCGGGGCGGAGCTGGTACTGACGCCGGGCAGTGAAGGGATGAAAGGCGCCATCGCCAGGGCGCAGGAACTGGCGGCATCGGTTCCCGATGCCTTCATCCCGAATCAGTTCAGTAACCCTGCCAATCCTGACGATACATCGCCGGACCACCGCCCTGGAAATCTGGAATGACACGGACGGCCAGGTGGATATCCTGGTGGCCGGTGTTGGCACTGGCGGTACCATCACCGGGGTGGCCGAGGTGATCAAAGCCAGGAAGCCTTCCTTCCGGGCCATTGCTGTTGAACCCGCGGACTCACCGGTGCTTTCCGGCGGTAAGCCGGGCCCTCACAAGATTCAGGGCATTGGTGCCGGGTTTGTGCCGGCCGTGTTACGGTTGGACCTGATCGATGAAATCATCCAGGTCCATTACCATGACGCCGAAGAAACCGCAGCCCGCCTGGCCCGTGAAGAGGGGATCCTGGCCGGGATCTCCAGCGGGGCTGCTGTCTGGGCGGCCCTCCAGGTTGCCGGACGCCGGGAAACGCGCGGCCAGACCATCGTGGTGGTGCTGGCCAGTACCGGAGAACGCTACATCAGTACCTGGCCGTGAACAGTCGGTGGTATGCATTGGATGGTCAACGGAGCTACCGAGTGTTGAGCGTGTGGTTGTCAAGAGCACGCAACGAATCACTTCAAACCGCGACCGTTATGCCAGTGCGCTAAGGGGGTGCCCTGATGTTATGGATCATGCCCGGCCCCGAAAGGGGCTATCCGATGGTGAGAGGGAGCATCCAGGAGCTATATTGCAGGTCCACGGAGGAGAGGCATGGCAAAGACCATCCAGGAAATCAATGAAAAGATACAGAAAGGGCAGGCCGTGGTCTTTACCGCCGAAGAAATCATCGAGGTGGTCAAGACCAAGGGCCTCAAGAAAGCAGCAGCCGAAGTGGATGTTGTTACCACCGGTACCTTTGCCCCCATGTGTTCATCGGGAGCCTATTTCAATGTCGGCCACAGCAAACCCCGGATCAAGCTGGGCGGTGGCCAAGTCAAGCTCAATGACATCCCGGTGTACACCGGGTTTGCGGCGGTGGATTTCTTTCTTGGCGCTACCGCGATCTCAGATGATGATCCCCGCAACCGCATACACCCCGGTAAGTTCTCCTATGGCGGCGGGCATGTCATTGAAGAACTGGTGGCCGGCAAAGATCTGCAGCTGGTGGCCCGGGCCTACGGCACCGACTGCTATCCCCGCCGCAAGCTGGAAACGTGGATCAAACTGGAAGATATGAACGAGGCGGTGCTCTTTAACATGCGCAACGCCTATCAGAACTACAATGTGGCCGTGAACCTTTCCGATCGCATCATCTATACCTATATGGGAGTGCTTCAGCCCAAGATGCGCAATGCCACCTATTGCAGCGCCGGGCAGCTCAGTCCGCTGCTTAACGATCCTCTATACCTTACGATCGGTATGGGGACTCGGATCTTCCTCGGGGGCGGCGTCGGCTATGTGGTGGGAAGCGGTACCCAGCACAATCCTACGGTGCCGCGCACCGATCGAGGGGTACCGCGCATGGGGGCCGGCACGCTGGCGGTCACCGGCGATCTCAAGGGCATGAATCCGCGCTGGCTTCGGGGTGCCTCTTTCACCGGTTACGGCACGACTCTCGCCGTTGGAATCGGCTTGCCCATTCCGATCCTGAACCAGGAGATCCTTCGCTACACCACCGTTACCGATGCCGATCATTGTTGCCCAGGTGGTTGACTATAGCGAGGCCTACCCCAACTGCGTTCCGGGAAGCCTGGGCGAGGTTACCTATGCCCAACTGAAGTCGGGTTCCATCACCATAAACGGCAAGAAGGTGCCAACCGCCGGACTCTCCTCCTATGTTCGGGCAAAGGAGATCGCCACGACCCTCAAGAACTGGATTGAGACCGGTGCCTTCCTCCTCACCCAACCGGTAGCAGGCGCTGCCTTCAGTGGATTCAGGGATTCAGTTCAAACCCCTCACCGAGAGGCCAATCGCTAACAATTCACCGGGATCTCGGTGAGGGTCCGACCCTTTGCCGACGTAGCCTGATACAGTGGAGGTGAATCATGGCAACCAAGCGACTGGTGCTCAATTTCCCACCGCACCTCATTGACCAGCCGGTTACCTACCAGCTCATCACTCAGTATCAGCTCAAGGTGAACATCCTCAGGGCGCGGATCACCCCGAGAGAACGGGGCAGGCTGGTGGTGGAGGTGAGCGGCACCAAGAAGAACCTTGATGCCGCACTAAAATTTGTCGCCCAATTGGGGGTGGAGGCCGAACCGCTTGCTCAGGATGTGCAGTGGCGGCAGGAGCGGTGTATCGAGTGCACCGCCTGTACGTCCATTTGTCCCACCGGGGCACTTTCGGTGACCAGACCGGAGATGCGGGTCCTGTTCAACCATGACAAATGCATCGCCTGCGAACTCTGCGTCCCCACCTGTGCCTACGGCGCGGTGCAGATCCTGTTCTAGACGGAGTTCCACGGTTTCCAAGATCCGGGGCGGCCAAGCCGTCCCGGAATCCGCCTGATTTTAGCAAAACCATGCCGGGGGCAAACCGTCCAATCTGAGCATTGAGACATCGGGACGGCGAGATTCCTGACGTTTAAAGGTGCCAGTAATCGCGCAACAGCCAATAGAAACAGTCTTTTCATTTCTCTACAAATCCCTTCTTTGGCATTGATCCGCGTTTTCTCCGGATACTGCAAAGAGAATCGAATTCGTTGCCTATGGCTGTTCTAGAACGTCCTTCCGGAACCAGAGCAGTTCCCGCCGCTGAGAACTAATCACCGCCTGTATGCCTTGATGATTGATTATTTCCGCTCTGTCGAAACAGCATGAATCATAATTTTGATGATTAATCATTGAGTTATCGGAAAACGGCAGGAGTGGGGGAAGACTCAAGGCTTATTGAGAGGAATGCAAGAGGGGTATGAAGAGGAAATCCACTATCTTAACGCTTGGAGAGTCAATGCGAGCTTCTGCGCCTTTTTTAGGAATCGCAGCAATGCTTCAGCAAGATTTCTCGCTCGTCTCGAAATAAAAGACCAGTGTTCGGGGGTTTTCAAACAACTCAATCCGCTTGACAGGAAGTTTTTTCGGAATAGAATACGACAAAACTCGTTATTTTCCGGAGCAACTATGTTTGAGCAGGTCATCGTTGATCAGAATCCGCATTGGGCCGGTTCCCTATACCAGGAGGGAGTGCGACGGGAAGTTCTCGACCAGATGGTCAAATACCTCGATCTCCCCCACGTCGTGTCCCTGGTCGGCGTCCGCCGTGCTGGCAAGAGCACCCTGGCGCGTCAGGCTATCAACCATCTCATCCGCGAAGAGGGACTGAATCCGCGCCACATCCTATTCCTCAACCTGGAAACGCCCCAGTTCAGCCGCTACCGGAACGACGTTACGACACTGGAACGCGCCTTCGAAGACTACCTCAAGCTCGTTACCCCTGAAGGAACGGTGTATTGCTTCCTGGACGAAGTCCACTTCTTTCCCGAGTGGCAGGTTTTCGTCAAAAGCCGCTATGAACACAAGAACATCAAATTCATCGTTACCGGCTCCAACTCCCATCTTCTCTCCTCGGAATTCATTACGCTTCTGTCAGGACGGGCTCTGCCGGTGGTGGTCCATCCATTCTCTTTTACCGAGTTCGTTCATGCCAAGGGGATCGCGGTGACTGATGAGGTATCCATGCTGGCAGAGCGGCACCTGCTCAGGAAGGCTTTCGATGACTACCTCCGTTACGGCGCCTTTCCCGAGATCGCTTTCATTGAAGACGAGACGGTCAAGCGGGAGATCCTCTTCATGTACGCTCGGAACATTCTCTACCAGGATATCGCACCCCGATTCGCCATCAAGAAGGCTCAGGACCTGGAGCAGCTGTTCTTCTACCTGGTATCCAACGTGGCGTCGCTGTACACCTTCAACAGCCTCTCAAAGGTGGTGGGTTTGAACGACAAGACCGTCAAGGATTACCTGTCCTATTTCGCCGACGCATACCTGCTCTTTACCGTCGACGCCTTCGCTTTTTCCGTGAAGGAACAAATCAGGAGTCCGAAGAAGGTCTATGCCGTGGATACCGGCATGGCCGCAGCAGCGTCTTTCAGCTTTTCGGAAAACCTCGGGCACTATCTCGAAAACCTGGTCTTCTTGACCCTGAAACGCAACACCGACGAAATCTACTACTACAAGACCGCCAACGGGCTGGAGGTGGACTTTGCGTGTCGCCAGGGAGGGCGGCTGGTGGGGCTGATACAAGTGGCCGCGGATATGAGAGGTGAAAAGGCTAGAAACCGCGAGTTAAAGGCGTTGCTGAAAGCTCTCGACGAAACGGGCTTAGATACTGGGACCATCGTTACCTACGAGGATGAAGAGGAGGTGACCATCGCCGGCAAGACCATCCACGTCGTGCCGGCATACAAATACTTTTGCGGGGCGTGGAGTGATTAAGTAGGGGACCGTGCAAAAGGGCGTCCTGGATGAGTGTGGAGGGCGAGTCGCGATTTCCGGCAATCCACGCTTCAACGTGCAAACCGGTCTTTTTGTGAAGGCCCGTAACTGGCCTCGAAAACCGGCACTCAATGCGGCTGGAGCATTTTTTTAACCTGCTTGGCGAGCTTTTCCTTAACGAAAGCGAGCGCTCGCTGGGCATCGTCATCCATATCGATAGCCAGAAGCTCCTGGACCTCGCCTTCGCTTAACTCCACATTGACCTTCTTGAGATTCATCACTGACCATCCTATCTCGTTTCTGCAAGATTTAGCTGAGCCGTTCACTCTGCAGCATGGTCCAACATTTACTCGAATTACCCTCACCGGAGATGCGGCCATTGCCAAAGGCTGACGCGCGAATACCGCCCGTGGTTGTCAATCCAGATGCGATTTCATTCCCTGCCGCTTTTGCAGTTCCAGCCTTTTCACAAATTCTCTGATCAGGCGCAGCGCTTCCTTCTCGTCGCCATCCAGGGCCATCGTTTTCATACGAACAAACTCTTCATCGGAAATCGTCAGAACCATGGGCCTCTCCTTTGAGCATCTTAGCCAGCCGCAACAGGCGGCCATTTTCACGATGTCCCTTTTGGGATCAGACTAGGCGTCGCCAATGAAAGGGTCGCACGATGAAATAGATCCCCAGTAGGCCAATGGCCGCACCGGCGCATTTGCGAAACCAGAGCCCACCTTCGTGGAATGAACTGCTTTCCAGCAGCTTTCGCACCTTGGCCGTGGAACTCCCGGCCACGGCAATCGGTACGCAGTGGCCGATGCCGAAGAGCACGATGAAGAGGATGCCAGTGAGGATCTTTTGCTGAATGGTGATGATGGCCAAAATGGGGGCGATGAACCCGAAGGTGCACGATCCTGAAAGAACCCCGTAAGCCAGCCCCAAGATGAAGGCCCCGATCAACCCCTTGATTTTGATCCGGGCCAGCAGACTCCCGGACATGGAGCATCGTGCCAAACCCAGCATGTCCGCGGCCACCCAGATGAGCACGCCCCCCACCAGGATGGTCCAGTACGGCCCCACTTCGCCCAGCATGCGCCCCAGCAAGGCGCAGATGATCCCCACCAGGGCGATGGTGATAAACAACCCCACGGTGAAGGCCACGGCATAGTGAACCGCGTGCCTGGCCTGGAGCGCCTTGTCCTGCCCGGCCACATAGCTCACGATCAGCGGGATGGAAGCCAGGTGGCAGGGGCTGAACACCACGCTGATCATTCCCCAAAGAAAGCATCCCAGAGCGGCAAGGGCCGTCCCTGCCATCATCCAGGTATTTACCGTCAGAAAAATCTGGTCGAACATCTCGTCTCCGCAGCTACTTCTTCACGCCAAGTCTTTCCAGGACCTCAACGATTGCCTTTTTGTCCATGAATCCCTCATGGCGCTGCACTTCCTTGCCGTCTTTGTCATAGAAAATCTGAGTGGGGATGGCGCGGATGCGAAACTTCGGCGCCTGCTCCGGGCGCTTCCACACATCAATGAAGATGATTGCGGCCTTGCCCCGGTATTCCTCTTCCAACTCCTTCATGATGGGAGCCATCATCTTGCAGGGGATGCACCGGTCGGCCCCGATATCCAACATGGTGACCATGCCCTTTACCGGCACTTCGGGAACGGCAACCGGTCCATCGAGGGCGTACAGCGGGTAAACTCGCGCGCAAAGACTCAAAACCGCCAACAAACAGATCCAACCAACGAACTTGCTCAATTTGATCCCTCCTTAAGGTTTCACAAGTATCCAGCCCAGAAAAAGGACGATCAGCCAGGCTCCGGACATCCCTCACAAGACCCTCTTCCCATAGGCCCCAACATATCGTTGAGCTATGAACCGCATCGGGATGTCGCCGCCACGGCTTTTCCCGGGTCGGGTCTAAAGATGACTCTAAATGTCAGGGTGCATCCCAGCACCAGAAAATCGAGTCGCGCACGAGATACCAGGTGGTTGCCGGGGTTCCTTCAGTGCTGGTGGTCGTGATCGTGTCCAGGTGACGAGTGATCATGAGACCAGCAAACTAAGTTTTTGCTCGAGTGATCCACTTTCGTTCCCCTTGGTATTCTTGGTTTGTCCAGCGCTGTGGCTGTAGCGCTTACCTGGTTGGTGTGCTCGCCGCTTCGAGAAGGGCGTCTTTCACCATATCCCTGGGGGGCACCCCCGATGCCCCATACATTCTTCAGGTGAGCCCGAACGCCTGGCTGCCTCGCACCGCGACCTCGATATCCCGGCCGTTGACCTGGACCGTCGGGCTGCCGTAAAAGCTGTGTGCGTGGGCCTGCTCCGGGGTGTTGATGGGCATGTTGGAAAGCTCGATGTCGGTGGCGAGTTCCGCCGCGACCGCCTCAATCAGCGCGATGGTAGGCGCCGTGTTGGCACACCCCTCGGTGTGAAGCACCCTGATCTTGATTGTTGCTCTCGTCTCATCTTGCATGGGCATCACAATGACCTTTGGTTCCTGGTTATCGAGCGCAACCCCGGTTGCCCCATCTACGGGCCGTCACCACTGGTTTCCACCGGCAGATGGTTCTGCTGCCACAGGGTCCAGCCGTTGACCAGCACGCGAACGTTGAAATAGCCTTCCTGCAGCAGGGCGAAGGCCAGATCCTTACTCAGGCCGCAGGTCTCGCCATCACAATAGGTGACGATGGTGGTGTCGTGCGGCACGCCGGCCATGACCTGTGGGAAGGTTGCTTCGAAGGCATCCCAGGGGAGATTCAACGCCCCCTGGATGTGTCCCGCCGCGTATTGATCGGGCGGCCGCGCATCGAGAAACAGCGCCATGCGGGCAAAAAACAGGGCTTCCGCATCTTCCAGGGGAATCTCCAGATTGATCCCGGAGTCGGTGGTCAACTGGGCCTTCGGCGACCAGTCGGCCACCAGGGGAAGCCTCCCGGGGCGTAACTGGTTGACGGAAAGCGCGATGACGGAGGCCAACACCAGGATAGCTCCTCCCTGCCAGACCACTTCATGCCAGGACCGCTGACAACTTTTCGCCATAGTCATGACTTCCCTCTTCGATCATCTTGCCGGCTGCTATCTCTTCAGCGAGCGCCCATTCCCGTGGAGTCAACTCTCCGGCCTGGAATTCCACTTGAAGCGCTTCAGCCATTCCCGCCTTCAAGGCCTGTTTCAGCTCGCCGGAATCGATCCTTCGTCGGAGAATCTCGCGAAGTGAGATCATCCGGGAGGTGAGCTTCTCGCTGATCGACTCAGGCGAGTCCGTCTTGATGATGGCCGCCAAGTTCTTGTCTGTGGCTCCAGCATGATGGAACCGTGCTGAAGCAAGGAAGCGCCATGCCATGTCTGGGCGCTCCCCACGAACTTCCTTCCCTGGTAAACAATGTCGCCAATGGCCGCGCGCACGAAGCAGATGTCGCCCTGAGGCGATCTTGCCTGGTCTCTTCCCAGCTCGGCTTCGAACCCAAGCAGGCGAAACCCCTCCAGAAGCCCATTGCAGAGCAAGCGATAGGCGGCATCAAGGGAAGACGGGAGACCTTGTCTGGAATCGGCGACAACGCTGTAGGTGAGATCGTCTTGGTGCAATACCGCCCGGCCGCCCGTTACCCTGCGAACGACGTCAAGACCGAGCTCTCGGCAAGCATTGAGATCGATGGCGTGGCGCTTCTGAAAATAGCCGAGGGAAACGGCGGGAGGGCTCCACTGGTAGAAGCGCAGCGTCGGTGGTGACTGCCCCGGCACATGCAGCTGCAGCAAGTGCCTCATCGATGGCCATGTTGAGCGATGCCGGCAGGGTTCCGGTATCGAGCAGCCTCCATACCGTCATGAGAGCTCTCCAAAGAAGCACGGGGCCTTGTAAGAGCTTCGAACCAGAGGACCGGAGGCCACACTCCTGAAGCCGAGGCCGAGTCCCACCTCGCGCCAATGATCGAATTCGTCGCGAGGCACGTAGCGCTGCACGGGCGCGTGGGCCAGTGACGGCGCGAGATACTGGCCGATGGTCACCATGTCGCACCCCGCTGCAGCCAAATCGCGCAACACGGATTCGATCTCATCGGCGGTTTCTCCAAGACCGAGCATCAAACCGGATTTCACCACGATGCGCGGAGCCGCACGATTTGGCCCGCCGCAACAGGGTGAGCGAACGGGCGTAGTCGGCACCTCGCCGCACTTCCCGGTACAACCTTGGAACCGTCTCGACATTGTGGGCCAGAATATCGGGACATGGCATTCAGGACGATGGCAAGCGCATCCTCGGAGCCCAGAAAGTCCGGTACCAGGATCTCTACCCTTACCCCGGGGCAACGCCTGCGCAGTTCCTGCACGACCCGGGCGTAATGCCCGGCACCGCCATCCGGCAGGTCGTCCCGGGTGACGGAAGTAATGACCACATGGGTCAATCCCAGTTCGGAAACCGCGCGCGACAGACGCTCGGGTTCATCCCCATCGGGAAGCCCTTCCGGGCGACCATGCTTGACCGCGCAGAAGGCGCACCCCCTGGTGCAGACATCTCCCAGGATCAGAAACGTCGCCGTATGATGCGAGAAGCACTCCCCCCGGTTGGGACACCGGGCGCTGTCGCAAACCGTGGGGAGTCCCAGGCGTGCGAGCAAACCACTGGTTTGCTGGATTTGCTCTTTTCCCCGGCCCCGTTTGGCATCGCGAACTTCCTCCCGAAGCCATGCGGGAATCGTCTCGCTCATCAGGAACCTCCGACTCGGTGCCCCATGGATGGCCTGACCGTGAAGTGCCTGGGCCGCCTCCAGAACTGCCTCGGAAAGCGTCGGATGGGTGTGAATGGTATCCATGACTAACCGAGCCGGAGAATCCCCCTTCATGGCCAGTGCGATCTCGGAAATGAGATCGGCCCCGTGAGGACCAACGATGTGAGCTCCCAGAATCGTATCCGTTTCCGTGTCGGCGATGATCTTGACCTGTCCTTCCAACTCGCCGATAGCCTGTGCCATTCCCAGCGACTTGAACGGGAAACGGGCCACCTTGATCGAATACTTTTCCCGTGCCTCCTCCTCGGAAATTCCTACGGCCGCGTATTCAGGGATACTGAAGACGCATCGTGGCACCACCCAATAGTCCATCCAGCTTCCCAGGCCGAGGGCATGTTCCGCTGCACAGATCCCTTCGGCAAAAGCGACATGCGCCAGGAGCCAGCCTCCGATCACATCGCCGGCCGCATAATGGCCCGGCACGTTGGTCTGGAGGTGCTTGTCAACCAGAATACGGCCCCGCTCCATCTCGATTCCAAGCTGTTCGAGGCCGATCCCTTCCGTATTGAAGCGCCGTCCGACCGCCTGGAGGATGGTATCCGGCGTGAGCTCCGTGCCATTGGAGAGTCGAACGCTGAAACCTTCTCCGCTCTCGGCCACGGATTCCACGGTAGTGCCGCAGTAGACCTTGATTTTTCGCCGCTGCAAAATGGTGAGAAGGTTTTCGGCCGTCTCCCTGTCATCATAGGGCAGGATGTGATCGAGGGCCTCCACCAGTATTATCTCTGAGCCCAGTTCCCGGAAGATGGCCGCCATCTCCACGCCCACCGCACCGCCGCCAATAACCAGAAGCAGCTTCGGCAGATAGGAAATATCGAGCATTTCATCGGCCAGGAAGACCCTCGGGCTCTTGGGGATGACGGGCAACCCGGCAGGTCGCGATCCGGTGGCAATGACCACTTTGGCCGCCTCGATCAGATGTCGCTTCTCCGCCGTTTTGGACCTCGATCCTGCCAGGCCCGACCAGTGCGCCCCGGCCCTCGATCAGATCGATCTTTCGGGCCTGAAACAGTTGCTCGATGCTTCCGCGCAAAGCTGTTCACCACCCGCTGCTTCCGGGCGATGATAGCGGCAATGTCGGGTACGGCCTCCACCGGCTTGAATCCATACTCCCTGTGCCCGGCGCATGGACCGGCCCGCTTCCGCCGAAGCCCGCACCGCCTTGGTCGGGATGCAGCCCCAATTGAGGCACACACCGCCCACGAACTTCTCCTCGACCACCGCCACCCTGGCTCCGAGCTGAGCGGCCCGAATGGCGCCCTGATAACCGGCAGGGCCTCCCCCCAGAAAAGCGATGTCGTATTGCTCTCGCATCGGCGAGTTCCTTACTGGACGATGATGGTCGGTTGAACAATGACTTCACTCTTGAATGACTGGCAGATGGTCGAATACTTGAGTGCCAGATCGAGCGCGCGTTGCACGACGTTGGCCGGTTTGCCCTTGACCACCAGCTTGGGATAAAGGGTCAGGCTCTTGAACCAGGAGGTCTTGTCGATGTATTCCTCAACCTCGCCCACGGCTTCGCATTCGAAGGAAACCAGATCGACTTTGAACCGCTCCATGGCCCACAGGACCATCATGTGATAGCAGGTGTTGCCGGCCATCACGAAGGCGTCTTCCGGGGTGACCACGTTGGGAAGGCCATACAAGTCCGGAGGTGCGGAAAATTCCATGTCGGTGCCGTTCTGGCACCAGGTGTAACCGAGATGCTCGCCGCGCCATTCCACCTTGTTCTTGTAGCTTGCCATCGCTAGCTCCTCTCATCCTTCCAGGACTTCATCCACCGCCCTGGCGATTTCTTCGGCCACTACCTGAGCCGCCGCCTTTTCCTCCGGCCTCAGATTGCGAAGACTGGTCGGTTTCGCGATCCCGTGCTTTTCCAGAATCTCAGGAATGAGGAGCGACTTGCTGGGTTTGCCCGAAAGTTTTTCGGTGCTCTTCTGGGCGCAGCGTTTCTCGCAGCCGTCCACGGTGATGGTGGGGTACTTGCTGGCAAAATCCCGTTCCTCCGGTCCCCCCGCAATGAAGAGCGGCAGACAGATGGTCACGGTCTCGGCCGGCCTCAGATCATCCAGCACCTTGCGGCAGGCAAGACGTGAGAGCGTCCCTTCGGGAATCGCTTCGCCGCTGCAAGAAACAATGCCGACTTTGAGAACTTCGAGGCTCATCATTTCACCTCCCCGGCAGCCAGTTCATCCACCACTTCCGCCAGTTCATCGGCTGCCACCGCGGCAAGTTTCCGGCCATTTTCATCCAGTTCGGCGATCCCATCCGGCTTGAGTTCCTTGTGGGCCTTGTAGAAGTTGATCGCCTGGTAGGTTTTGGCGACCTTGATGCCATGCGCCTCGACGCTCTTTATGCGCGCAGCTCTTGGGGCAGCCGTCTATGGTGATGACAGGATTCTCGGTAACCAGCCGCTTTGCCTCCGGATCGTCGATCACCAGGAGCGGCAGGCAGGTGGTAACGACCACTCCGGGCCTCACCCGATCCATCAGTTCATAGGTCGTCTCGCGGGCCATCGCGCCGTAGACCTTGCCGATCCCGCTGCACGGAAGCACGACCACCTTCCTGGCTTCTTGGCTCATTTCTTCTTCATCTCCTCGGCGATCTTCTGTTCCATAAGCTCCAGATATCCTCCAGCCTGAAGGAGGTTAGCCTTATCGCCGGCAAAATCCGTCAGCTCGATTTTGTAGATCCAGCCCGCTCCGTAGGGGTCTTCATTGATGAGGTAGGCGCTGGACTCCAGTTCCGAATTGACTTCCACCACCTTGCCCGATACCGGCGAGAGGATCGCGAAGGTCGCCTTGATGGTTTCGATCTTGCCCAGTTCCTGGCCTTGCTTGACTTCGGTTCCCACCTCGGCGGTCTCGAGGAACGCGACATCGCCTCTGGCTTTCTGCAGGAAATCGCTTACGCCCACAGTGGCGATGTTGTCGGTGACGCTCGCCCAGAAGTCATCTTTGCTGTAGAAGTAGCCGACCTTCACCCTGAACACGAACTTGTCGTAGGATGTTTCCAGATACTCTTCCATCTCACCTCCTCCTGTGCGTCAAGCGTTGAGGATCTTTTCCACTTCCTTGACGATCCGGTTCACCTGGATGCTGCCGGCAAACCTGGGTGCGCCATCGATCACCACCAGCGGGGCCGGGTACTGCTTGCTGACCAGGAGTTTCCCGGCCTCGGTTTCTTTCGCGGCAGGAACTTGCTGCAAGTCGATGTACTCGGTGCTGGTCTGGCCGGGAAAGCTGGATTCCAAGGCCGCTTTCAGCTCGTCGCATTTCTGCATGAGCGCCGCGATGAATTCCGGCCCGCGCGGGGTCGAACTGCAAGCGCAGCCGCCTCCGCTACCGGGAAGATCAAGAATTTGGACGGCAACGAAATCTTTAGGCATTGGCGTTCTCCTTTATTGAACTTTCATTAGCACTCATTTGCTCAACCGCTAACAGCTTCCTTGGGGACCAGAAGCACCGGGCACGGAGCGAGCCGGGCGATGTTGTAGGCTACGCTCCCCAGTAGAATTTCCGTGAGCAGGCTTCTTCCCTGAGTTCCCATGACCACCAGAGAAAAGTCACTCGTTTTCAGGAAATCAAGGATCATCGGGATGGGATGTCCCTTGGAGATGTGGCTGTGGACCCGGGGAATGCCGGCTGCCTGGAGGCGCTCGACCAGGGCTTTGGTAAAGCCCTTGGCGGCAGCTTCGGCCGGGGCCAAGACAGCCGGAGGATAGGCATCAAGGACATCAAGGGCGTGGAGCAAGGTGACCTCGGACAAACCCTTGGGAATAAGATACTCCAGTAATGGAACTGCCGGGCTGGCCACGGTGGAAAAATCGGTGGGGAAAAGCACATGGCGCAATAGCTCCCTGGTATGCAACTGGCAGCGGGCTCCTGTTTCCTCTTCTCGAAGCCTTTTGACATTGATCAGCAGGATCGGGAAGCGAGCATGGTGCAGCAGGGCATTGGAAACCGACCCCAGCACTGCTTCCCGCCAGGCCGACTTGCCATGGGAGCCCACCACGATGAGCGAGGCGCAGTGGCGCTGGGCGACTTCATTCAGGGAAAAGGCGGGAAGCCCAACCGGGGTTTCCACGATCACGTCGAAACCGTGCGCTTCCAGCTGCTTCCGCTGTGCCTCCAATTGCGGCTGGGCCTCGGCCTGGGCAACGGTGTCAGCACCCACCAGCCCCTTGGTCACAATGACATGGGTGAGTATCGTCTGGGTGCATCCAAGGGCCTTGAATTCTGCGGCGCAGGCGATGATCTGATCCCAGTCGGCGGAAAGATCCGTAGCCAGCACAACTCTCTCAAACATGGTTCCACTTCCTTCTTGTTGACTCAGGCAAACCGGTTTGCCACTCTTCAGTGTTTTGCCTCGCCGCTCTCGGCGTGCAATGATGCATGGGTGCAGGTGGGACACACCAGCAGCTCGTCATCCCCCTTACGGCATCGAAACAGGAGGAACTGGGTCGATTCGGACCCCGCACACGGCACAGACGGAAGGCATGAAGTATTTCTGTTTGAACCTCAAAGCCACGTTCACCAGGCTGATGAGCACGGGCACCTCCACCAGGGGACCGATGACCGCGGCAAAAGCCTGACCGGAGTTCACCCCGAACACGGCAACGGCCACCGCAATGGCCAGCTCGAAATTGTTGGAGGCCGCCGTGAAGCTGAGCGTCGTTGCCTGTCCGTAAGTGGCCCCCACTTTCTTGGACATGTAGAAGGAGACCAGGAACATGAGCACGAAGTAGATGCACAGCGGGATCGCTATGCGGATGACGTCGAAGGGGAGCTGCACGATGTATTCGCCTTTGAGCGAAAACATCACCAGGATGGTGAAGAGCAAGGCGATGAGGGTGATCGGGCTGATTCTGGGGATGAACTTCTTTTCATACCAGTCGCGGCCTTTGGTCTTGAGGCCGATGAGCCTGGAGAGCATGCCGGCAATAAAGGGAATGCCCAGATAGATGAAGACACTTTCGGCGATCTGCCCAATGGAGATATCGACCACCGTTCCCGTCATACCGAGCCATTTGGGCAGGACCGTAATGAAAATGTAGGCGTAGACGGAAAAGAAGAGCACCTGGAAAATAGAGTTGAAGGCCACCAGCCCCGCGCAGTATTCCGTGTCGCCCCCGGCGAGATCGTTCCAAACGATTACCATGGCGATGCAGCGGGCCAGTCCGATGAGAATCAGGCCCACCATATATTCGTGGTGCCCGGACAGAAAAGTGATGGCGAGCAGGAACATGAGAATGGGGCCGACGATCCAGTTCTGCACCAGGGAAAGCGTCAATACCTTAAAGTTGCGGAAGACCTGCCCCAACTCTTCGTACTTCACTTTGGCCAGAGGCGGATACATCATCAGGATCAAGCCGATGGCGATGGGAATGTTGGTAGTACCCACCTGGAAATAATTGATGACATCCTTGATGCCCGGATAAAGCCAGCCGCCTCCGACGCCGACAAGCATGGCGAGAAAAATCCAGAGCGTCAAAAACCGGTCGAGAAAGGAAAGTCGCTTAGATACCGATGCCTCCATAGTGATCCTCCTATTCGTTCCCTCGCCATAAACTCTTCTCTGCTCACCGGCTGCTGCTCACTCAGCTCTGCTCACTTTCACGTTCACAGCTCACTCTTCACTGCACTGTTCTCCCTCCAGCACTTCAGGGAGTTTTTCCACAAACGCTCTGATTTCGTCTCGAACCCGTCGGTAATGCTGACAGAGCTTCTTCCTCGGTGGGACTGCCGCTAGCCAGCTTGGGCGGGTCGTCAAAACCCATGTGGAGCCGCCGGGTTTTTCCGAGAAACAAGGGGCAGGACTCGTTGGCCTGGTCGCAAAGGGTGATCACGTAGTCGAACTCGATGCCTTGCAGGGTATCGAGATGTTTGGAGGCTTGCCCGGAAATATCGATCCCGACCTCGGCCATGACCTTAACGGCCCTGGGGTCGATTCCGTGGGGTTCCACGCCGGCAGAATAGGCATCGATGGCATCGCTCTTGAGATGTCGCGTCCAGCCCTCGGCCATCTGGCTGCGGCAGGAATTCCCGGTGCACAAATAAAGGATCTTCAGCTTCTCAACAATGGATTGCATGGCTGTTCACCGTCCATAGCTGTTGGCGGGTTTGAATGAATGCCCCGTCATTCTTAAGAAAGGGCCGAGCCTGCTGCCAACCCCAGCATGTCGATTTCTCCGCTCCATCATTCCAAATTAAACTGAGCCAGATAGGTCTCGAGTTTGGCCTTGTTCTCACCGCTGAGCGGCGGGCAGTCTTCGGGTCCCTTACCGCCGTCGGCCACCTGGGTGGCGAACACCATGCAAGTGGGCTGGCCGCATTCGCGGCAGTTGGTCTTGGGCAAGAGTCTCAGAATTTCGATGATCTTGGGCTTGGGAGCGCTTTCAAAGGACGGCTGAATCTCGGCGCGCCGCTCCCAGGTGTCGTTGATCTCCTGTTTGAGCCATTCGACGATCTTGTCTCCCTCGGCTTCGTCGCGCAAGGCATTCACGCAGATTTTGCGGCCATGAATGGCGATGAGCTTGCCATGCAGCTTGAAGGAAACCGAAACCGGGTCCTTGATGAACTGGAAGCCGCCGAGAACAGCGTTGAGATAAGGGATCACCTCACCGATGTCCTGGTCCAGATGGGCGATGCAGTGCACCGATTCGGCCTCGGGCCGACATTCGGGGCGAATCACCTCTTTGCGATAACTTCTGAGCAACATGGCAAACCTCCTGAAATGCTGCCGGTTTTTTCTCATGGAGAGTGTCGGTCCATGGCTGCACATCAACCCCCGTTCATTTGCCCAGCCAGCTCAGTACATCCGCCTTCGAGGGGATTTTGCCCGCACATTTCACCTCACCATTGACTACTACCCCGGGGGTGCTGAAAATGCCGTATTTGGCGATTTCAGCGATGTCACCAATGTGCTCCACGGAAGCCTGAATCCCTGCTTCCGCTACGGCTTCCCTGACCACTTTTTCCGTTTCATGACAGCGTTTGCATCCCGGTCCCAAGACCTTGATGTTCATCTCCAACTCCTTCTATTTCTTGCGTTGAAATCCAATGTTCGGCAGTGCCCCTCAACATCCACAAACCCGAGTGCTCAGCCACTTCCCTGTCTTTTCCAGGTTTTTCCTGGCCCGGTCCTTCTCAGGCGACCAGGCCTACAGGATAAGAAGGTTGAACAAGTATCCAACCACGATGATCCCCAACCCAACCACCCCTGCGAAAGTGGCAATCAATCTCACCTTCAAAACCTTACGCAGGATGATCATCTCCGGTAGCGAAAGGGCGATGACCGACATCATAAAGGCCAGTACCGTCCCCAGCGCTGCGCCCTTTTCGAGCAGGGCGTGTACCACCGGGATGATCCCGGCCGCGTTGGAGTACATGGGAATGCCGATCAAAACGGCGAGCGGCACTGACCACCAGGCACTCTTACCCATGAATGACGCCAGGAACCCTTCGGGGACATAGCCGTGAATGGCGGCACCCACGGCAATGCCGAGCACCACGTAGAGCCACACCTTGCCGACGATGTCGCGCACCGCATCCATCCCGTAACGAATCCGCTCGGCCCAATTCAGCTGAGGCTCCTCCAGGGTGTTTTCACCGGCTTGGATCTGATAGACCCACTCTTCGAGATGACGTTCCATGCGCAGTCGGCCGATGACCCAGCCGGACACCATGGCGATCAGCAGGCCAGTGCCGAGGTAGAGGGCCGCGACCTTCCAGCCGAACAGCCCGTAGAGCAGTACCAGGGCGATCTCGTTGACCATGGGTGCCGAGACCAGAAAGGAAAAGGTGACTCCCAACGGCACTCCGGTGGTGACAAAACCGATAAAGAGGGGTACCGCCGAACAGGAACAAAAGGGTGTGACAATCCCCAGTAGCGCTGCCAGCACGTTGCCCACCGATTCCCGCTTGCCGGCCAGAATGCGACGGGTACGTTCCGGGGTAAAAAACGAGCGGATCACGCCAACGCCAAAGACCACAAGCGTGAGCAGCATGAGCACCTTCGGTACATCGAACACGAAAAACTCCAGCGCATGGCTGAAATGGCTATCCGCCGGCAGGCGCAAAATGGTGTAGGTCAAGAGCTGCGAAAAGGCCGCCAGGTTCCAGTAAATGAGCCACCAAAGCGCCAACAGCGGGATCCCGTAGGCCAGGTAACGCATGGTCAAGGCCCGAGAATCCAACTGCGTGGCGGCATCTTCCCCATGGCACTCACCCAGGGAGCACTCACAGCTTTTTTCTTGATTGACTTGCATCGATCTCTTCTCCCTTTACTTACCCGTTTCACCCTGCGCCGCGCCAGCCTTCACCAGCATCGCCTTCAGCTTATTGCGCGTGGGTACGGAACCCACCGAAACAACTTTGCCGTTGAGCACCAAAGCCGGGGTGCCCATGACCCCGTAGCGGGCGATTTCCTTAATGTCGGTTACATGCTCAACGCTTGCCGCCAGCTGAAGTTCCGTGAGCACTTCCATAATGGTCTGTTCCAAGCCGCGGCATTGATTGCACCCAGGACCCAACACCTTGATGTCCAGCCCTTGCGGGGCCTCTTCCGTGTAGGGCTGCCCCAGGAATTTGCGGAACTCGCGCACGAAAGCCTTCCCGTAATCCTCTCGGACGTTTGTTGGGATATAGTTGTCTTTACTGAGGCGCTCCACCATCACCGCTTTCACTTCCGCGTCGCTTTTGTCGGTGTAGGTTTCCGCCAGTTCTTCCATGAGCCTCTTAATGCCGATGATGCCAAAGCCGTACTGTCCGATCCTGACTTGTGTGATGTCTTTTTCTGTCATGTGCTCTCTTTCCATCGTCGACAAAATCCTCCAGCCCAACAGCATCCCATGGCAGGGCGGGATTCGAACGTCATTTCCTGCAGATTTCTTCGCGCCGGATTCTGGGGAGACTCCCCACCAGGACACTCACTTCCGGGTCGTCCTGCAGCCAGTGCTTCAGACTACCCAGCAGTGTTGCCGCATAAGGCGAGCTGCTCCCATCGGTGAGGGCGTAGTTTACCCACAAGCCACTCTTGCTGTAGGTAACCAGACCGGCGTCCTCGAGGATTTTCAAATGCTTTGACACCGTAGGTTGCGCTAGCCCCAAGGCGGTGTGGATCTCGCAGACGCACAAGGATTTGTGCTGAAGCAATTTTACGATCTTAACCCGATTTGGGTCCGAAAGCGCTTTCATGACTTTGATGAAATCCTTCATCAAGATCTCCTCCATTGAATTTATCAATTGCTATATAGCTAGTTGGCGATTTATAGTCAAGCCGTTTTTTTAGGGTGAACGGGAATCAGCTGGTGACCCCGACGCGTTGCCGACACCAGCCTAGAAGGCTTTATTCTCGCCAGCCAGCAAGGAACTTAAGGGTGCCCTGTCGGCACCGGGGGCAACAAAATTATTGTATGCATTCGCAGGAATATGTACAATGAAAAAGTTAAACGGCTAGGGTCAAATACAACTTTCCCATATCATGCGAGAGTCCATGGTCTGATCACTGTCGAAGACAGGAGGCCACATACGGTGTCCACTCGGAGAACATGCCGGTACTGAGTAGGGTCTCGCGGCTTCATACGTTTCGTAAAAAAGACATTTCCGTATCAAAATGTAATATATATTTCCGTGACTTATAGGCTTTCCGGCAGGAGTTGTGGGGGTGCGATGGTGGCCATGAAAGCGGAGATCCACGCGATCATTCAAGCCGATGATGCGGCCCGGGAGAATGTGACCCAAGCTCAGGCCGAGGCGGTAAGGATCAGGGCCGAGGCCCAACAGCAGGCAGAGGAAATCGCAGATTTGCAAAAGGCCCAGCTCGCTGAAGCCGTTGCGGCCCAAGTGCAGACGGTCCTTGCCGAGGCGCAATCCAGGGCGCAACAAACCAGGACCGAAGCCGACCATTATCTGGAGCGGCTGCGCGCTCGCAAGGAAGAACTCCTTGCCGAACTCGTCGACACGTTGCTCAAGAAGGTGACCGGCCAATGATTGCCAGGGTGTTCAGATATTCCTTTGCGCAAGCCAGGACCAGGGCCTTGAAGGGGAAGCTCTTGAGTGCCGAGGACTGGCATTACCTCCTGCAGATGCGGAATCTGGAGGACTTGCTAAAGTACCTGAGCGGTACCGATTATGCCCCGGTTCTGGCGCGCTTTGCCGGTGTAATACCCCCGGTCGAAGAGCTCTCTTTGGCCTTATACGAAGATCTTTTCAGCCATACGGCCAGGCTGTTGAAAGCCGTGCCCAAGAACAGCTCACGGCTCCTGGCAAGCCTGCTGTTGCGCTATGAAGCCGAAAATTTAAAAACCATCCTGCGGGGACTATGGCGGGGGAGTCCCGCATTGGAGATCCTGGGGCTCTGGTATCCTCTCGGTTCACTCTCCCGGCTGCCGGTCGAGGAACTTCTCCAGGCCGGCCAGGTAACCACCGCTCTCGATGCCTTGAAATCTACCGTATTCCATGATCCGATGATGCATGCCCTGGCGCAGTTCCAGGCCCAGGGACGGCTCTTCCCATTGGAAATCGCCATCGACCATACCGCCTTTGAGCACCTTCGAACCGACCTGAAGGCGTTCAAAGGGCTCGACCGCAGAACAGCTCATGACCTGATAGGCGCGCTGGTGGATGGGATGAACCTCTCGTGGCTGGTCCGATTTCGTCACCTGTATGGTAGTTCTCCCGAGGAGACCATCAATTACCTGCTGGTTGGGGGACGGCGCCTGACCATCCAGGACCTCGGAAGGCTGGCGCGAGCCCCCGATCTTCCCGCCTTTCGTGAAGCCCTGCCGGCTCCCTACCAAGAGGCGCTCAGCCGGGTTGACCATTGGGGACAAGTCCAAATCTTTGTTGAGCGATGGCTTGTCGGTAAGCTGCACGATGTCTTCCTAAAAGACCCATTCCAGATCGGGCTACCGATATCCTATCTGCTCTTGAAAGAGCTGGAAGTGAAATCCCTGGAATGTCTTTTTTCTTCGATGGCCTTCGGCGAACCGCCGGCGAAGCTCCTTGAGCGGATCAGCTTGCCGATAAGAGGGGGCGTCCGTGTTTAGGTCGGAAAAACTGGTGAGAATCACGATTCAGACTCCGGAACAGTTCATATCCGCTGTCACGGGAGTGATTGCCAGGCTCAAGCTGCTGCACCTGATCCGGATTGATGAAACCCATCTGGGCCGCCTGGGGTACGTGGCTGAAACCGATGGGAGCTTGCTCAGGGACTATGAACAGTTTTTCGATGAACTTGAGAAAATGCTGGACCTCCTGCAGGTGCGTCCCGATGGCGTTTCGTTGGACGAAGAAGTCATTCCGGAAAAAGACATCTTCAAAGTGCGCGAGCGTTTTCGGGAGATACGCGCGGTGGTAGAGACGGATCTGGGTGAGTTGGAACGGTTGAACCAGCCTGCGGGAGAAAAAGCGTTGCTCGACCGGTTCAAACTCCTACCGGGTGAGTTTGACTTCACGCCATCTCTACGCGACCGCCAATACGTCCGTTGGGTGATCGGTCTGGTTCCGGCCCTGGGACTCGAAAAGCTTGAAGAAAGCCTATCCGAACGGCATCATGCCTTGATTGAGTTGGGAACCTTGCAGGACCGGGCCGTGATCGTGGTGTTCGGTTTGAAAAAAGACTGGCAGACCTTCAAACGGGCTCTTACAGGGAGCGCTCTTTGAGCCCATGGAAATCCCGGAGGGGACTTCGGGGACCGTAGATGCCGCTGTCGCAGACCTCGAATCCGAAATCGGTCGACTGCAGGAAAAGGTTCAAGCGCCTGGCCGGACAACAACAAGTTTTCCAGCGTCAATTCAGCGTCGAGCTCTTGACGCTTCGGGAGAAAGCCATCGCGGCCCGGCAAATGCTCGCAGCGCGCCGTCTTTTCGGCAAGATCGACAAGAGCTATCTCATCTCCGGCTGGATGCCGGAGCGGCTCTTTGCGAGCTCTTGGACGATACGAGCTGAACCGGTGACGGACGGCGCAGGTCGTCTTCGAAAGGGTGGACCCGGAAGAATTGCGGCGAAGTGCGGGAAGGCATCGTGAAAATCCCGATCCTTTTCAACAACCCCATGCTCATCAGCCCGTTCGAGAAGCTCACCAGCCTGTATGGCACGCCTCGCTACAGGGAAGTCGAGCCCACGGTCTTTTTTGCCCTGAGCTTTTTGCTCCTATTCGGCATGATGTTTGGCGACGTCGGTCAGGGCGGTGTTCTCTTTCTTCTTGGCTATCTCGTCTTCCGCCGGTTCTACAAGTACATGGACTATGGTATCATCCTCATGGAATGCGGCCTCAGTTCGGCGCTTTTCGGCGTTCTCTATGGAAGCGTCTTCGGCCTCGAGAACATCTTCCCGGCACTCTGGTTCAGGCCCATGGACAACATACCCGTATTTCGTCAAGGTAACCTTGTCCCTGGGGGTGGCCCTGGTCAGCCTCGGGCTCGTGCTCAACCTGATCAACGCCTTGCGACTCAAGGAGTACGAGAACCTGCTCGGTGCCGGCGGACTTGCCGGGGCCCTGCTCTACTGGATGGGTGCCGGTCTCGGCATGAAGTATCTGCTCACCGGCCAGGTGGCGCCCGGGTGAATTCAGCCTCCTGGGCTGGGCCGCCGCCATCCTCATCACCGTCATGATCCTCCATCGTCCCCTGTACCGGCTCCTTATCAAAAGGGAACACCCGAAGCGGATCGTCAAGCAATCCGGTTTCCTGACCGGGCTCATCGAATCGATTGTGGAAGTCTTTGATGATCTCCTTCGCTTTGTGGCCAACACCGTTTCATTTCTCCGTGTGGCAGCTTTTGCTCTTTCCCATGCAGCCCTGTTTACCGCGGTTTTCTCCATTGCCAGGGTGGTGGCCCAGGAGAAGGGCGGCAGGAGTGTCTTATTGGTTGGTGGTTGCGGTGGGAAACGTCATCATCATTGTCCTGGAAGGACTGGTGGTCTCGATTCAAACCGTGCGTCTGGAGTATTATGAATTCTTCGGCAAGTTCTTCCGAGGCGGCGGTGAGCGCTTCAGATCCTTCGACAAAGAAATTGGACCGTGATGAGTGAACAGTGAACAGTGAGCAGTGATGAGGAACAGTGAGCAGTGATGAGTGAACAGTGATGGGGGAGAGCAGGATGCCGACGCATAAGGATTTGGAGGTATGGAAACAGGCCATGGAGTTGGCCAAGGAAGTCTACCAACTCACCGTCGGCTTTCCAGCATCTGAACTGTATGGACTAGTCTCACAGATGAGGCGCTCAGCCGTTTCGATTGTAAGTAACATAGCTGAAGGCGCGGCCAGAAACACCGACAAGGATTTTATTCATTTTCTTTACATTGCTCTTGGCTCCATTGCCGAGCTTGACACGCAGTATATCCTGTCGAAAGAGCTGTGCTTAACCGAGGGTTCTGCAGCTATTGACAAGAAGATTGAGGACGTGAGGAAGATGACTGTGGGCTTGATCAAGCACTTGAAGAACAAAGGAGCCGTTCACTGTTCACTGCTCACTGCTCTCTTCTGTCACTGTTCACCGCTCACTGTTCACTGCTCACTGTTCACTGTTCACTGCCTGACAAAGGAGGCCTCATGGAACGCCTGAAACTGCTCCTGATGATGTGCTTGTGGATCGTACTCTCCAGCGTTGGCCCTGGCGGAAGAGGCGGTCTCCAAGGGTCATGCCGACGCGGGTATGGGGTATCTTTCGGCGGCCATTGCCGTCGGAGCTTCCACTCTGGGCGCGGGCATCGCCGTGGCGGTCGTCGGCGCCGCCGCCATGGGGGCCATCGGCGAAAAACCGGAGCTCGCCGGCCGCGCTCTGATCTTCATCGGTTTGGCCGAAGGTATTGCCATCTACGGACTGATTGTCGCCCTGATGATCCTGGCAAAGTTATGAAAATCGCAGTCATCGGAGACTCGGACACGGTTCTCGCCTTTCGCCTGGCGGGAATGGAAGGCCGGCTCG
This sequence comes from uncultured delta proteobacterium, assembly GCA_963802715.1. GTDB lineage: Bacteria > Desulfobacterota > Syntrophobacteria > Syntrophobacterales > Syntrophobacteraceae > CAWDJT01. The sequence continues at coordinate 15,185 of CAWDJT010000043.1, read as the reverse complement.
CGCGCTCCGCAGCCGAGGTGACCACTCTAGTTGACCAGCTTCGCCGGGAAGAAATCGGGCTGATGCTCATCACCGAAGCCCTGGCTGAGGAAAATCGGGAACTGGTGGAGAAGCATCCTGCTTGAACCCGGTGGCCCTCTCATTTTGGAAATACCGGAATTCAAGGGACCCATGACCCGCAAGACCGGGGCGACCGAGCGTATTGCCGCGCTTCTGAGGAGATAGGACCATGCCCATCTGGGGACACAGTGGAGCTCTTATGCAGGGCCGTTGTCGAGGAGGGCCAAAAGGAAGCCGAACAGATCCTTTCACAGGCCAGGGCGGATGCCGCAGGAGTCATCGCCGCGGCTCGGGATCAGGCCGACAAGGCGTACCAGGAGGAGCTCCTGGCCCGGAAGAGCGAGGCCTACGCCGAAGCGAAGCGGATTGTGGATTCCGCCGAGCTTGAAGCCAAAAAACGCATCATGGCCTTTCGGGAACAGGTCATCCAGGAAGTCTTGGGGGCTCTCGAACAGCGTCTGCAGACCTATCGAAAGGAGCCTCGCTACGCGGAGTTTCCTCGCTCTCTGCCTTGAAGGAAGGATTCGAACATCTGCCCGGCAAGGAATTCGTGGTTGAATTGAACGGAGCGGATTTGGGTCTTCTGGAAGGCAGAACTTGAGAAGCTGGCGGTGGAAGGGTCACTATCAGATAGACCTGGAGGCTTCGCCCTCCTGCGATGGCGGCGTACGGGTCACCACCCGGGACCGATCGCCTGCTCTATGACAACAGCTTCGCAGCGCGGCTCAAACGCAGCGAAAACGAAATCCGCCAGGAAATCTGGAGAGTGATCTTTGGAGCTCAAACAACGGCCGACTGACGAGGCCATCATCACCGCCATCAACGGGCCTGTCATCAAGGTCAAAAATGCCGCGGCATTTTCCATGAACGAACTGGTGCTGATCGGCCCGGAAAAGCTCCTCGGTGAAGTGGTGCGGCTGTTTCAAGACCAGGCCACGATCCAGGTCTATGAGGACACCACGGGACTGAAACCGGGACTTCCGGTCCTCGGCCAGGGCCTGCCTTTATTTGTCGAGTTGGGTCCGGGGCTTGTCGGCCGGATCTTTGATGGGACCCAACGGCCGCTGTCGGGCATTTCCGGGGATGCGGGCGCATTGGTGACCCGCGGCCGGGCGATGACAGCCCTTGAACGCAACAAGGCCTGGGCGTTTACGCCTCTGGCTGGTCCTGGGACGCAGGTCGAACCGGGCCAGGTAATCGGCGAGGTCAAGGAAACGGACGCCGCCATCCATCGCATCCTGATTCCCCCGAACCGCAAGGGGCGAATCCTGGAGATCGTTCCACAAGGCCTCTACACCGTGGAGGAGCGGATCGCGCTCCTTCAAGATGAGCACGGAAGAGAGCATGAAATCAAGCTCTACCACCCATGGCCGGTGAGACAAATCCGACCCTATCGGCAACGCATCCTAGCCAGTGAACCGCTGTTTACCGGGCAACGGGTGGTTGATTTCTTCTTTCCTCTGGCCAAGGGCGGAACGGCCGCCATCCCGGGAGGTTTCGGCACGGGCAAGACCATCACCCAGCACCAGCTTTCCAAATGGGCCGATGCCGACATCATCGTCTACATCGGCTGTGGGGAGCGGGGCAACGAAATGGCCGGGGTCCTGGAGGATTTCCCGAGGCTTCTGGACCCTCGCAGCGGACGGCCGCTCATCGAACGTACCGTGCTCATTGCCAACACCTCGGACATGCCGGTGGCCGCAAGGGAAGCCAGCATTTACACCGGTATCACCATCGCCGAATACTACCGGGACATGGGCCACCATGTAGCCCTGATGGCCGATTCCACCAGCCGGTGGGCGGAGGCCCTGCGGGAAATTTCCGGGAGGCTGGAGGAGATGCCGGCGGAAGAGGGGTTCCCGGCCTATCTGGCCTCCCGGCTGGCGGAGTTCTACGAACGGGCCGGGGCCGTGGTGACCCTTGGCGGCGCGTCCGGTTCGGTTTCGGTCATTGGCGCCGTATCGCCGCCGGGAGGCGATTTTTCGGAACCGGTGACCCAGCACACCAAGAGGTTTGTGAGCACCTTCTGGGCACTCGACAAGGAGCTTGCGAGTGCCCGCTACTTTCCGGCCATCAATTATCTCACCAGCTACAGCGGCTACGTGCGTTCGGTGGCCCGTTGGTGGCAGGAGCAGGCCGGCCTCGACTGGCTGGACATGAGAGATCGGGCTTTGGCCATTCTCAAGGAAGAAGCAAGACTCCAAAATATTGTCAAGCTCATCGGGGAAGACGCTCTTCCGGACGATCAGAAGGCCACTTACTATGGGGCAGCGCTGATCAAGGAGGATTTCCTGCAGCAGAGCGCCTACGATCCCATCGACACGTATTCCCCGGCAGCAAAGCAGGTCCTGATGCTTCAGATCATTCTTGATTTCATTGCCTGGATGCGCAAAGCCGTAACGCAGCGCATTCCCGTCTACCGCATCATGGAGCTGCCGGTCCTGGAGGACCTGCACCGCATGAAGACCACCCATAAAGGGGATGATCCGGCTCCCTTCAAGGCCATTCAGGAGCGCCTTGAAGAGGAATTTGAGGGTCTAATCAAGAGAGAGCTCTAGGGGAATGCATCGAGGGAGGGTGTGCTGTGCCTGCCAGGTCCGGCGTGGAGTATGTGGGGCTTTCCCGAGTGCAGGGGCCGTTGGTGTTCGTGACCGGGGTCCGCGATGTCGGCTTTCGAGAATTGGCCGAAGTGGTCACGCCGGCAGGGGAGACGCGCCTGGGGCGCGTTCTGGCAGTCTCCGAAGAGCTCGCCATCGTGGAGGTTTTTGCGGGAACCGTGGGTCTCTCTACGGCTCATTCCAAGGTGCGCTTCCTGGGTCGTCCCTTTGAATACGGTGCGATCCGCCGACGAGGTCCTGGGGCGCGTCTTCGATGGCCTGGGAAGACCGCTCGACGGTGGCCCGCCGCCCATGGCCGGCAAACCCCGAGACATCAACGGTCTACCCATCAACCCTGTTGCCAGGGCCTATCCCCAGGATTTCATCCAGACCGGGATTTCGGCCATCGACGGCATGAACGCCCTGGTGCGGGGCCAAAAACTGCCCATTTTTTCCGGAAGCGGTCTCCCCCATGCCCAACTCACCGCCCAGATCGTGCGCCAGGCAAAACTCCTTGAAGGCGAAGAGAAATTCGCCATCGTCCTGGCCGCCATGGGGATTAAGCACGAGGAGGCCCAGTTTTTCAGGAGCGACCTGGAAGAAAGCGGCAGTCTCAAAAACGTCGCCATGTTCCTCAATCTGGCCGATGACCCTTCCATCGAAAGACTCATCACGCCGCGCATCGCCCTCACCGTGGCGGAGCAGCTGGCGTTCGGCGAGCACCTCCACGTTCTTGTGGTCCTGACGGATATGACCAATTACTGTGAGGCGCTGCGCGAGGTGGCCACATCCAAAGGGGAAGTCCCCAGCCGCAAGGGTTATCCCGGCTATCTGTACAGCGATTTGGCCTCCATCTATGAGCGGGCCGGGAAGATCACCAGCGCCGCCGGCTCGATTACCCAGATCCCCATCCTCACCATGCCCGACGATGACATCACCCACCCTATCCCGGATCTTACCGGCTACATCACCGAAGGTCAGATCGTGCTGGATCGAGGGCTGTTTCAGAAGGGGATCTACCCGCCCATCAACGTTTTGCCATCCCTTTCGCGGTTGATGAGCGACGGCATTGGCGAGGGACGCACCCGGGAAGATCACCAGAATCTGGCCAGTCAATTGTACGCTCTCTACGCCAAGGCGAAACGTGTGGAAACCCTTGCCTCCATTATCGGCGAAGAGGATCTCACAGCGCATGACCGGCTTTTCTTGAAGTTCTCGCATGAGCTCGAAAGGCGCTTCATCCAGCAGGCCCCGAGTGAGAACAGGACCATCGTGGGGACGCTCGACTTGGGTTGGGAACTCGCCATGATTTTTCCCGAGAGGGATCTTACCCGAGTCAAACCCGAGCAGCTCCGTAGCACATGGGTTGAAGAAAGGATCAGCGGCCGGTGGAAAGACTGCCTCTCTCCGTCAACAAGAGTAATCTACTGCGCCTCAAGGAGGAGCTGGTTTTCGCCAGAGATGGCCTGGAGCTTCTGGACGAGAAGAAAGAGGCGCTGATGGCTCACATCAGCTCTCTTGCCAGCAAGGCCGAACGGGTGCGGGCCAAAATGCACAAGGCCCTGAGCGAAGCATACAGCCATTTGCGTGAGGCCGTCATGGCGCAGGGCCGCATTGCGTGTGAACGGGCGTCACTGGCTGCGGCCCTGGGTGAAGTGCTGGAAATCCGGGAAAAGAGCTTCATGGGCGTGGCCCTTCCCGTGGTGCGGCTGAACCTCCCCGATTTCTTGCCCCGTTACGGTTTCCAAGGCACCGGCGTGGCCATGGATGCCCTTGGCAGAACCATTCACCAGAACCTGGAGGTGATCGCCGAACTCGCCGAAATCGAAGTGGGACTCTTCCGTTTGGTCACGGAAATCAAAAAGACCATCAAGCGCATCAACGCCCTGGAGAACATCTACATCCCGGTTTACGGGGCGACGATCAAGCATATCGAGGAGAGTCTGGAGGAAAAAGAGCGAGAATTTCTGTTCCAGCTGAAGCGGCAGAAAAGCCGCCGAGAAGAGGCCGACCATGGGAATGTTTGAGAAGATTCTGGTCCCGGTAGATGGTTCCCGCTATTCACTCAATGCCGTGTGCATGGCTGCCAGGCTGGCGAAAATGCACGGTTCTGAACTGATGATCGTTCATGTCATTGACGAGTCGCTGCTCGACCAACTGGCCCGTTTCTCGGAGAAGAACAGGGAAGCCGTGCGCGAAGAACTCAGAAGCAGCGCCCAGGGATTCCTCAGCGACATGCGCTGTGAGGCATCGAAAGAGCTGGTCGCCACTACCGAGGTTCAGATCAAGGAAGGCATACCTCACGAAGTCATCCTGGAAGAGGCTGCGGTGTGGGGTGCGGACCTGATCGTCATGGGAAAACTCGGCCGACGGGGAATTGCCCACATTCTGCTGGGCAGTGTTGCGGAAAGGGTGATCGAGTTTTCTGAAATCCCTGTTTTGGTCGTGAAATAGGAAGGCTCGCCGCACTCGGGCAGCTGATCTGTGTTGAGACAGCCGTTTCGACCGTTTGAACCGTGCGGATGGAGAGAACGTGCGGGCTTGAAACACTACAGTAGGGAGATTGTCCGGAAATTTCGTCAGCAAAACTTGTGCAAAAGCTATCGAAAAATCAACTCGAGCCATCTTCGCCCAACTGGTCCAGGAAATCGCAGAAAGCCGCAATATCATCCACCAGGGTCTGATAGCAGGGGCGCAGCACCGATACCAGTTCCTGGAGACGTGATGGAATGAGATTGAAGGTGTAGACATTTCGCACCACATGGCGGAAGCCGCGAAATTCATCCAGGCAGTTGCGCAGACCGCGGCCAATGACCGCTGGTCGAGTCCCAGGGAGCTCGGTGGAAACTTGCAGGAGCAAGTCACGATGCCATTCTGGACCGCTGGGTACCGAAGTGTCTATGTCCGTGGCGATGGACTCAAAAATCCGTTCTACCCCGGTATAGAAACTTTGCAGGTTCAGGGCGACACCGTCGAGATAATCTTCATCACCTTGTTCCCTGGCCTTGGCCATCAGCCGTTCGGCACGTGCCACGATATCCTCGAGCTCCTTTAGCTCCTCACGAATTCGAGCCACCAGGACTCTTTCGTCACCTTTCATAGCGGCATTCCTTCTCGCTCAACCCGTTCCAAAAGGCGTGCGTTGGCAGCCTCCGCGCGAATGATGTCCACGGGAAAGTCGTGATCCAGGCCGAGCAGCCGAGCGACTGCCCGGTAATGGTCTCTTTCTGCCAGCCCCCAAACCGCCAGGTCGATGTCGGATCTCCAGTGAAAGCCGTCGGGGGAAACTAAAGAACCAAACAGAACGATCCGTTCAACACTGAAATGTTGTCGCAAGATTCTGGCCGCTTCGGTGGCGATTTCCAGTGCGCGGTCGCGTCGATGCTTCAGGCGGCTTGCTCGCTCATGACGACGCAGACGCGCAGTCGCACGGTATTGTTCCATTTTTTCGGCCGGCACAGGCAACTTCATATGCGAGCTCCCTCTTAGCAAGATCGGCACAATTAACAGGATCAATGCTCTTGCCGAGTTGATCCCCATTCTCTTGATCGTCCTGTTGATCCTGTGAAAGTATCTTTTCCCTCAGTTTACCAAAAGCTTGTGGGAAATTTCGCAATTTTCTGCGCCCAGTCGCCCACTTGCCGAGAATTGTTCGCCTGGAGGGGATTCATCCCCACAAGGTCACCTGCGATGCGAAGCACCGACTTATTGCGGCAGCCGCCGAGGTCTCACCGAGTGGCTGGCATGCGCTCACTCTTGGGCATCCCGTGCTACTCTCCATCGTTCTCAAGCTGCCGTCTGCAGGGTTGTTAGCAATAGGCTGGCAAAAATAGAAAATGGGTTAGAGAGCTTTTCTCTAACCCATTGATTTCATTGGCGCGCCCGGCAGGATTCGAACCTGCGGCCTACGGATTCGTAGGACTAAACCCACCTCGTAAGCCGTTGTAAACCCATCAAAAACAAGTTCGGTCACTTGGATTGTTTGGACGGTGTAATGCGGTTTTACACTGCGTTGCACCCCCATTTTGCACCCCCAAGACGGTCGTTGTAATAAAGAGGAGAATTCGCTACCGCCGTCCCTGGTTCTTTGTCAGAGGGAGAGGATGATATGAGATCCTATTGGGAGAAGCGGCAGCCCAAGCCTGCCGTACCGCCTCCATGAGACATCCTTGGTGGAAAGGCTGTTGGAATTATAGATCTTAGCCAGGTCAATGCCAGCCGTAAAGCGTTCACTACCGGGCAGGCCAACCGCTACCCCTAAGTCAACGCGCATGGGGTGGATGTCCATTACACTGGGAGTCTCCAACGCAGATATGATAAGGAAATGTTAAATCGGTGGCGGCACCCACAATAACGCCATATAGGAGAGAAATGTTTACTTCGCAGAGGAACCCGGCACCTCCCTTTCTGCGTCTATTTATGTGGCAATGAGCCTAAAGGACCCTGGCATCTGGCTCGCACCCTCGCTACCCAAACCGGCGTGACCATCCGATGGCTTCAGCCACAAGGGCTTCTATCTGTCAAAGGGCTGTGGGTGAAAATCCGCTACCCGGGTACGGCCCGGTAAACTCTGTGAACCGCCCCGTGCGGACCCGCATGCGGGGCGGTGTGGGAACCGGAATGAGATCCACCGTTTTTTCAGGCATATTGACGATGCAGTCAATTCCTCGAAAAAATTACAATGCATTATCTTCCCGACCCTTTTATGAAGCGATTTCCGGTGAAACGATATACCGATTTCGATTTATGCGTTCCATCAACCGCCGCATCTTGCACTTCGACATGAAGCAGTTGGTCCCGATAATAAATGGAAATCCTACTGATTTCCGATCCGAAAACGCCGCCATCTATTGCATGTAGTGCTCCGGAGGTATTTTCACGAAAGAACCGCACGATTAGCGTGTGGCCACCACCAATCCCTGAAATTTGCCAAATGTAGCAATCGCAAACTGCATCCCAAATTTGTCGAATGCCGGTCAAAACCTCTTCGTAAGGCACGGAACTTACAATTGTCCCATTCTCATCCGTGGCAACAAGGATCGTCTCTTCACAAGACGAGCCCGCCTGTCGAACCTCCACATGACCAACCTTGCCAAGTGTCTCGCAGCCATCTGCGGACAACTGAGGCGGTAAGAGCAAGCATGCTAGCAATATAAGAATGAAACGCATTCGCTTCTCCACCTACGGGAAGGAGACTGCAGATTTGCCGCCGGGCAAGTACGGCAATCATCGATATTGTCGAGAAACACAGAAGAGGCAGCTCACTGCTACGCGCGGTTCTTTAACAAGAACCTGGGGTTGTTTAACTCGCAGTGCATGATCAATTGAAACTATTATGGGCAGGCCTTACGCCAAACGCAAGCCTGAAGTCGATGGTATGAGGATGGTTGCGGCAGGCGCCGATGCATTGGCATCCACAAAGGAGCAGTTCGCTCAGGGATCACCAGAAATGAACTCTGCAAACCGGCAGCAGGCAAGATAAGAAAAAGTTTGAATATCAGTCTGTTAAACCTCTGAACCATGGTACTCTGTACACGTCCAGAGTAGGAGGGAAACGATTTCGCTACATCTTGCCAGTGTGTTGAATTCACCGGTCAGGGTCGCGCATAACGCTAAATCATCTGCATACGGAGAAACACGAGGGGGGCCACTGGGGATACGAATTGAGGAGCTGTACGTAACAAAGCCTAAGAACTTGTCGAAAAGGGATCACGTGTCTCACATTGACAATACCTTCATTGAGAAGCATTCCGGGAGCTGCATTGTTCTTCCTGTCCAAGGGGGAGCGGCTCCGGGCGGATAACTTCAATTTGACGTTGAGCGGATCGGGACGAAACCGAAAAGGACGGTCCCGGTTGAGGATTATTGTGGAATAGGGTATTCAATATTTTGTGCGAGATTCTCTGGACTTGCGGCATTCTGTTTGGACAGTACCGCGAGCTTTAAACTCCAGGTCATTTTCAGAAAGGAGAAATCACATGTCCGAAGTTGAACCTAATGTGATTATTGAAAAGGAAGGCCATATCGGCCTGATCACCCTGAATCGTCCGCAGGAAATGAACACCTTCAACGTCCCCTTCGCCCGCGAGCTGAATGACGCCTTATTACAGCTCGATGACGACCCCGAAGTTAGAGTCGTGGTAATTAAGGCGAACGGGAAGCACTTCTCCACCGGCATTTCCTTAGCAGAGTTCAAGAATAAGACCCCGCTGGAATACAATGAGTTCATCCGGAAGATGGATGAGCACAACCACACCATCGCTCACATGAAAAAGCCGGTTATAGCCTCCGTCAAAGGCTATTGTCTGGCAAACGGGGCGGGTCTTTCGTTTGCTTGCGACCTTACAGTGGCGGCCGAGGATGCCAAATTCGGGACCACTGCCATCAATGTCGGTCTGATTTGCCTCGGACCGGCCGCACCGCTTGCCCGCCTGGTGGGGCGCAAGAAGGCACTCGAAATGGTACTTACAGGGGATATGGTCTCTGCACCCGAGGCTCAGCGGCTTGGATTAGTCAACAAAATTGTCCCGAAGGAAGAGTTGGAAGAAGCCACCATGGAGCTTGCCCGTAAGCTGGCCGCCAAGAGCCCGTTGGCCTTGCAGACCGGCAAAAGGGGAATTTATGGTTCGGAGGATATGCCTTACGAAAAGGCTCTCGACATGCTGAGCGGCCTTTTCGCCTCTCTTTGCTGCACGGAAGACGCGGAATGCGGAGTTAAAGCTTTTCTGGAGAAGAAAGAACCGGATTGGAAGCAACGTTAAAAAAACCGGTTACTTGGACTCGATGCCCACCTTCCTCCGAAAACTCAAGGAAAAGCAATGGCAATGAGTGTTGAAGAACAGCTCGACAGTTATGGGTTTAGCCTCGCCGCAAGCTGTTCGGGCAAAGCAGCATACACCAAATTCGTTAAGCACGAGGGGAAGCGTGCCTATATCAGCGTGACGAGCGCAGGGTCGGAGAGCGGCTTGCCAACCTCGATGGAGGAACAGGTCCAGGTAGTAATTTACGACCTGAAATCTGGAGACGAGCTCAAGCCCGGCGAGTATTTCGTTTCGTTGAAGGCGTTCCTGGAATCGCTCAAAGAGTGATCCGCCTCTGCCGCGGACGTAGAGCAACGGATAAAGGCAGCCCGGTTCAAGTGCTGCCGCTTCTAGTGCAAGTTCACGGAATCGAACTACAGAAGAACAATGTCTGGGGGACCGTCTCTCAGGTATTAAGGGCAGTCCCCCCGACCGAATTACCCAGCGATCCCCCCTGCCTCCATTCAAGAGAGTATGATCTGATGAGAAGCGAGATTGGGAGACTATTCTGATCGGTTATTCTTTCTAGAAAATACGGAACCCTTAAATCAGCGAAACTTGCCATTATGGAGCATAGCCAGGACACCACGGTGCATAACGCCAAATGATCTGCATATGGAAGACCGTCAAGGGATTATCGGGGACACATACAGAGGAGAGGTCGCTTCGAGAACGAGCGTTTCTGTGGAGTCGGCTATGGTTTATGAAAATCGGATCAAATGATGAAAGGAGCTCAAATGAAAATCATAAATCGTGGTTTCTTGTTCCTTGGTCTGATTGGTCTCATGGCAATGAGCTCCATGGCCATGGCCGCAGATGGAAAAGTGGACGGAAAGCTCATTGTGGACGGAAAGCCCGTCAATCTGGCGTATGGCTATGCCTTTGCTCAACCGGGGTTCTTCGACAAGCAGGCGGAAGATATCATTGTGCTGCTGACAGATGTGCCGCTGACCGGCAAGGCGCTCGAGGATAATTTCGAACGGATCAACCTGACGAAGCAAGGCAAACTACACTGCGTCGAGGTCACCATTGATGCCAAGAAGCAACCCATATCGGTCACGGTTCGTCATCCGTCATTCAAGGTGTCTCTGAGCGGCGGATCGACTGAAGATGCTTTCGAGGCCACGGTATTTGATGGGAAGAATGTCGGTGGCCGTGTGTTCCGGAAATCCCCCGGCAAATCATTTGAAGATCTCGAATACACATATTATGTGACGTTCTCGGCCGCGATTGCAAGGAAAACTAAGTGATCTGCGTTAATATGGCCGGCGGCACTTTCTAAGATGACATTCTAACAAGCCCGAGCATACCGGTCGGCCTTCCCATGGAAGGGTTAGGTAACTTGCCACTGTACGTAACAAGCCCCGGAAATCCTTGCCTACTCACCTCTTGGAAGATTGCCATGTCTTGCCAATGTGGTGAACTCGAGATCAAGGTGGTGCACAACGCAGTATGATCTGCATATGGAGAACCGTGAAGGGGACGCGGGCTCAATCGTAGTACCTGAGTGTCTTCCCTTTCTCAATTTCTGACGAGCGACATTTTGGACATCGGAGCGGTTGGCCGCAGCGGAAGTCTCCACCACACGAACACTTGCCAGCTATGGATTCCATAGCCATGGCTATAGCTGGGCGATACTCCTCATAAATCCGGTCCTCCTCAGATGGATCTGCATCCCACTGCAAACTCGCCATAGCCTGCGAGAACTTTTGGAAAGGCTCACCGATTTGTTCGTGACCGATGAATTTCGAGTCACCACAAACGTCACAACGGATCTGTATAGATCGACGCCCGCCCCCGTCTTCAGCTCTAAATTGATTGCCGCAAACAAGGCAAGTTGCTTGAAACATCACTCCCATCTGCTACTCCTTCAGCAACTCATCGGTGCCTGTCCATCTTTGTGCCGTTCTCAAAACGACCGCTTTGACTACCTTCTGCACCACCGGGCCACAGTAGGATAGCCCCAGAAGGGCGGGATCAGTGTTGGTTCTGACTTTACTTTTTTGAAATGCCCCTCATTGCAGATCTCTCTCCTCTATAGGTAACAAATGTAGGAAGCTGCCGTCTATACAGGCTTAGTGGAAGTTCACTTCTCTCTCCTCTATGGCGTTTCCCGTCATCGCTGATTGCGGTGCAGCATACCCGAACCTTATGCTCAGTTCCCACCACCCCCCCCCAGCCAAACCCCACCCTGGTAGAACCGCATCGCTGTGGGCGCAAGCCATTACCATACCAAACCCTACCCTCCAGACAGCATGTCCAGTTTTCCGGTTCTACGAGAGACCCTTGTGCACACCATGGCAGGTTTTGGCGGCACCCACCGGTCAGCTGGCTGCATTTACTGACCATTGCTACAGTCCACCCTTCACCACATCCATATCCGACGCAGCCCAGGCCCCACTCCATCCTTGCGCCAATGGCGATAACCATGCATATTGTGGCCAAGTAAGCGCGCGACGCTCCACGCCCATGCCCATCTCCTGACTTAGATGAAATCCCTATGCCAATCGGCGACTCAGTACACGCAATGAAGACAACAACCGGCCAAAAACAAGGGGTCAGGAGCCAGCTAACATTCGACAGGTTTGGCACTCTGTGTCTATTTCCCTCTGATTTCTTACCTTCTTAGCCGGTTCCTTTCATCAATGAACGGGCTTCTACCCCCTTTGCGCATGGAAAGGCGAATGCTATGAACCAAGGAAAACTCCACTACGGTTGGATCGTCATTTTCATGGGCATGCTGACGACCATCGCTGCCCATGGCTTTGGCCGTATGGCCTACACCATCATGCTCCCGGCAATGAAGGATGGTCTCAAGTTCGACTACACCCAACTGGGCTTGCTGGGAACAGGGAATTTCGTTGGCTACCTGACCATGGCCATCATTGGAGGATTCCTTGCGGCCCGTTTTGGAACTCGCATCGTCATCACCCTTGCCCTCATCCTCTTGGGAATCACCATCATGATGACCGGCCTCGCTCAATCCTTTGGTTTTGCCCTCTCCATGCGATTCCTGACCGGCCTGGGCAACGGAGCCGCGTATGTCCCTGCCATGGCCCTCGGCTCAGCCTGGTTCGCAATGAAAAGAAGAGGTTTTGCCACAGGCATCGTATCCGGCGGAATCGGTGCCGGCACGCTCATCTCAGGCCTTCTTGTTCCCCCTATTCTCTCCTCTTACGGGATAGAAGGATGGCGGCATGCATGGTACATCCTTGGAGGGATCGCCCTTGTCATCGCAGCCATCGTGTTTGTCTTGATTCGCAGCAGACCGGATGAAAAAGGGCTCCTGCCGGTCGGCACTTCCGAGAAAGATGCGCTGCCTGCAGTTCCTACCGGACCAAAGGTCTCAAGTCTTCAATGGTCCACCGTATACCGAAAAGGATCGGTGTGGTATTTGGGGTTGGTCTATTTCTTTTATGGGTCTTCCTACATTATTTACATGACCTTTTTTGCTGCTTATCTCGTGAAAGAGATAGGCTTGACCCAAGCTTATGCAGGCGGGCTGTGGGCCATGGTGGGAGCCCTGAGCATCTTTTGCGGTGTCATCTGGGGAGGCATTTCCGACCGTCTCGGCCGAAGCCGCGGCGCTGCGCTCGCGTACCTCGTGCTGGGGTTGTCTTACATCATCTACGCCTTGATAAAAGTGCCATTCGGGTTTTACCTTTCAGCCATCCTGTTCGGTCTCACGGCATGGAGTATTCCGACCATCATGGCGGCTGCGGCAGGAGATTTCGTGGGCCCGCGTCTGGCGCCTGCCGGTCTTGGCTTCATCACTCTTTTCTTCGGAATCGGCCAGGCGGTGGCGCCCGCATTTGGGGGTTATCTGGCGGACCTCAGCGGGTCTTTCACGCTGCCATTTCTTTTGGCAGGAGGAATTTCGCTCGCTGGAATGGTTGCTTCTCTGTTTCTGAAAAATCGGCTGTCTAGTGTATGGGGGGTTTAGGAAGGCTTTAAGGAGTAAAAATCAGTATTCAAAATACGTGAGAGGGTGGTTTTGCCGTAAGGTGGCGTTTCATTCACTCGAACAGCCTGAAAACATCTCAGGGCTCAACGTACTACTGTGCAAATATGATGGCATAAGCCCGTAAAAGGGCTAAGTGGGTAGCCGGAGGATTCTCTCCCCCAGTCCCACAGAAGAACCACCACGGCATGCGGGTCCGCACTCGATAATATTTGGGCCAAATTCAGCAGGGCTCTCCTATAACTGGCGTTTCCCACATTCGTGGACTGGAAATAAATATAACAGCTTCATGTGTTCAGCACCCAGTTCTGGCCGAGCACACACTGGATTCCGGAGTGGGCAACCGACACGCGAACATCCATTGGGATTGGAAATCGGGCCGTTATCGAGTTCGGTATGGCCATTGGCGGCTCCACATTGGACCACTCGGTGGGTCGCCGCACCCCTAGATCCCGGGTGAGGAGATCTGCCCCGCCGGCAGGAAAGCGCAGGGTGCCGTTCCAATCCGTCAGCTACGTCGGATCGATCGGAAGAAATGGCACCAGCGGGAAACGTTTAACCATCAGTACCTGGTTGACACAGCAATCAAACCGAGGGTGCTGGCTGCGGAGCAAGTGGCTAAGGCGCTTGAACAAATGAGGTATGCCCAGGAGGTTAATGAACTCAAAAAAGAGGGTCTGGAAACCGAGGAGGCGACGTTTTGAAATGACGTTTTTCTTGGGTCGGCCGGCACATTTTTGGGCGGACCCATACTTGAGGTCGTCCTGAGAAAAAAGATGGCGCAACAAGCAATTAAACTGCTTCAAAAACCATCTTCGCAATGGATGATCAAAATATCCCTGGTGGATGCGGGCCTGGCGACCATGGTTGGAACTGAAGAAATTCATGCAGGACTGAGCGCCAGGATGGCTCGATCAACCCCAAAAAGAGTGGTCGTTCTTACCACGCTGAATCGGATTCAGAACAACTTCTTGCCGATGTTCCTAGTGATATTTCTGTCGACCCATACTTTGGGTCGTCTTTGAAAAAAATCTCTCGCGAGCCGCACAAAACTCCATCAAAAATCATTTTCGCGCTGGATAATGAGAATGTCATACTGATAGGTACTGATGATCCTTGTCGAGGTTGTGGTAGTGGTCGGGATGGGCACGCTGTTTTTCAATACGGGACATCAACCTGGCCGCTGTAATCGATTGGATTGCCTGGGGCCGTTGGATGGGACCGACGCGGACTGACAAATCGACACCGCGGAGTTCGAATCTGGCCGGCCAGGACAACGAACCAACTCAAGAACCAGAATCCAATATCGATTGCGACGGCTGCAATGGTCCGTTATAACTGGGACTCACCAAGACCTTTCCGTGACCTGGCGTTTGTGGCGTTCATATCCTTGGAGTTCGGACAGTCTCTACAGAAAGGGAGTTGCCGAAATGAAAAGGCAGGCTGGATTATTGGTTATGGCGGTTTTCGTTTTCTTGTGGGCGGGAGAAGCTGTGGCTGCGAAACCAACCCCCAGCCCCAGTGGAGGTCTGACCGTCTCTCCCTACTTTGGTAGCCACATGGTCCTCCAGCGCGACACGGATGTTCCGGTTTTTGGTACAGCCACTCCAGGGACCACCGTGACCGTCAATTTCAACGGACAATCACAAGCCACCACAACTTTATCGACCGGCAAATGGAGGGTTGACCTCGCTCCGATGCCTACCAACGATATTGGCGGGATACTAGAGGTCACAAATGGCACAAGCGTGAAGACGTTCATCGATG
>CAWDJT010000042.1:0-32943 GCA_963802715.1 uncultured delta proteobacterium | reverse complement strand
ACCGCTTCAACCCGGACGCTTCGCCTGTCGGCTCAGCGCCGGTTAAGCGGACGTTGGGCTGCTGCCGGATGTGAGCTCCTGGCTGCTGCTCTCGGCGATGGCACACCACCAGCTGTTTCGATCTCCAATATGGAGGTACCAATGATTTTGCGTATGCCTGATCTGTGCTCCTCTTAGCGGTTAGCCTGTTCTAAGGGGAGCAACCTGCCCGGCTTTCCCCTCTCTACTAAGACTACGTAGGCCCCTCCCGAAACCGAGATTTGGCGATGGGGTTGATCCGTCTGGCTTGGCCCTCAATTTTGGGGTGAGCTGACTTTTCATGGACCACAAACCATGGCGGTTTGTCTCATCAACTGTGAGGAGGATAGCTATGTTCTTACCATTACGGACAGCGACTCTCGCATTGATTCTTGCCATTGCGGGCATAACCATCATCAGCCTGCCGGCGCATGCCAGCGATCCTGTCGCTGGCACTTGGGAGCTTAACCTGGAGAAATCGAAGTATAGCCCGGGTCCGCCACCAAAGAGCCAGACCCGGACGTACGAAGTGACCGGACAGCAGGAGAAGATGATTTCGAAATCAGTCGATGCCAAAGGAAATGAGATAGTTCATCAGTTCTCGGCTAACCGGGACGGCAAGGATTATCCATTTGAAGGCTGGCCAATAGCCGACACGATTTCGATAACGCCTGTTGACACCTTCACGTCAACCTTTATGCAGAAGAAGGCAGGGGAAGTAGTGGTTACCGGTACACGCGTCATTTCCAAAGATGGGAAAACGATGACAACTTCTCTCAAGTTCACAACTCCAACGGGCCAACAGGTTGACAATCTCATGGTCTTCGACAAAAAGTAGCCGCTGAGGGATTGTTCGAAATATGGATTGGTAGCCAGACAGCGCGATGAAGCTGGTGAAACATCCCTGCCTTGAGCCTCGCGGCTCATAGCGAACTGGTTGTCGATCATTGCACATGTTGTCACATGTGGCGATACGGGGATGCCCATGAAAGAAGGCATTCCTGTTCTTTCGAGATTGTACCATGGTGTACTCGCGTACAGTGAGTAAGCCCAACCACCGAATCAACCCGCCGAGCAACCACAAGGCAAATTCATCGGCCTTTTTCATAAGTCTTTTGCCGTGGTTGCTCGCGGGTTATTCGCCACGTTATGCCCTGACCGAATCTATTCACACCCGTAAGGAAATTTTCCACAATGGACATCCCACGGATATTCAACATCACTGAAAGTGCTCACCGCATCCACAACCCGATCACACCCGAAAAGCTCGCCACTCTCGGCGCGGCGCTGCGTCTGGAATCGGGGGCCCGAGTGCTCGACCTCGGCAGCGGTTCGGGGGAGATGCTATGCACCTGGGCACGAGATCACGGCGTCATCGGCACCGGCATCGACATGAGCCAGTTGTTCACCGAGCAAGCGAAACTCCGTGCTGTAGAACTCGGTGTCGCCGATCAAGTCAAGTTCATCCATGGCGATGCTGCCGGCTATATCTCTGACGAGAAGGCCAGTGTGGCAGCCTGTGTCGGTGCCACTTGGATCGCCGGTGGAGTCGTCGGCACTATCGAGCTTCTGGCGCGGAGCCTGCGCACCGGAGGGATCATCCTCATCGGCGAGCCCTACTGGCGGCAGTTACCGCCGACCGAAGATGTTGCCAAGGGGTGTCTTGCCAACTCAATCTCCGACTTTCTCATGCTCCCAGAACTTCTCGCGTCTTTCGGCCACCTTGGCTACGACGTCGTTGAAATGGTTCTGGCTGACCAAGACGGCTGGGACAGATACGAGGCGGCCAAATGGCTCACCATGCGCCGATGGCTTGAAGCCAATCCCGGCGACGAGTTCGCGAAAGATGTTCGAGCCAAACTGACCTCGGAACCCGAGCGCTACGCCGCTTACACGCGTGAATACCTGGGCTGGGGTGTGTTCGCGCTGATGCCGCGGTGAAGCGCGATGACGAGTAGTTTGTGCACTGAATTGCCGCCTTGGCCTAACCATCGCTTCGAGGGGACCGCCGAGAAGCTGCGCTTCTCGGTTCCCCGTCGGCTTCGCCGCCGGGCGGCCCCTCAAGCTGAACGTTGGGCGGTGCAAAGGTGGCAGAAGTGGTCAACTCCGAAGGGATTCCTGGACGAAGCAATAGCGTGGATTGCGAGACATCAATCATGAGCACATTCAGAAAGCGCTTTCTCTACCCATTGATTCAGGCTCATGCCGGATGCCTCGGCAGCAGAGACAATATCGGCATGCAAATCAGGAGAAATCCTGACGTTGAATCTCCCAGAGAAGCGTTTGTAGGGAGAAACCCCGCGTTCCTCACAAGCTTGCAGGTAGACTTTGAGAGACGTCCTTCCTTCCCTCAGCAAACCTTCAGCATCAGCAGCATAAAAGTCTGCACCACCGGAAAGTCCCAAGAATTCCCCACGAAACATACCAAGATCGGGGTCGAAGGCAATAACAGCTTTATGTCCGTCAATCTCCATTATGTTCTTCATGGCTTAACTCCATGCTGTTCCAACCATCTGCGGATACTGGCCACAGCTCCCTTATCGGTGTTCGGCCGTGGGTGGGGCCTGTGGTACACTCGGACTTGCTCGAACAAAAACACTTCCACACGAGAGCCCTCCCGTTCCTTGATCTCGGCCCCCAACTCTCGGAATAATGACACGATGTCGTCCCAGCGGATGTTTCCGGAGACAGGACGAGCAAAGATCAGTTCAAGAGTGCGTTTGTGCTTTAGTTTCATAATTTTCATAGTACCACAATATAGTACCAGTGTCAACCCAGTTCATTTCTCACGTACTCTGCCCAACAAAAGCATCAACCGGCCGGCGCGGCCACGTGTCCTCTCAAAATCCGTCCCGCAAAATAAGGCTCCATGCCAGCTGGGCGCCGCCGGTTATGTTCGGTGTTGAGCCCAAGAACAGTTGTGCTTCGATGCCATACAGTCATTGTTTTCTTCACCCTTGGAGGCACCTCATGACCACCACTGAAATCAAAGAACTTCTGCTCTGGAGCCTCGGCGTCAACTATGGAATCCTCGTTATCTGGTTTGGTGTCTTCTTAGTCGCGCACAACGCGCTCTACCGATTGCACGTTCGCTGGTTCAAGTTGTCGGTCGAAACGTTCGATGCCATCCACTATGCAGGCATGGCAATTTACAAAGTGGGTGTCCTGCTGCTCAATTTAGTTCCTCTGATCGCTCTTTGGATTACCGTCAAGTAGGGCGGCCCCCGCGACAGGCAACCGTGACCTGCCCAACACTTCCATCAACCGGGACCGGCTAAAGCCAGCCCGTTATGTCAAACGTTTGGCCGTCATAGATGATGCGAAAACAGTGGAGGCGTAATGATGAAGACAAGTAAACTTAAATTGCTCTTATGCGTATTGCTGTTTTGCGCTGGCAGTGGCGTCGCGCTGGGGGAGCAGACGCAGGTGTCGTGTACGCCAGGTATTAGCTATTGGAGTCTCTTGGGTGCGGTTAGCGTAGATTACATTGACGGTCGGTTGGTCGTTAACAAGTTGTACGCCGTTTGCTTGCCGCAACCGGTTCGTGCCGATAATTCGAACTATACGTACAGCCCAGACGGGGGCGGCAAACTCGCTAGTGTAGTGAGACGGGCAGATGGGCAGGTACTCAACACCTATATTTGGTACGGCGAGAACATCGCGGGGCTTTGGGAATTGAGTCACTACAAAGTGCTCGGCGGCAAGGCGTCGATCCGGCCGCTCACCGCAGGCGACTACGTGATCGAATTTCAGCTTGAGGATAAACCATTTTATCGCTTTCTGTTCAGTATCGATACGGAACCTGCCGACGACCCCTACCAGCCAGAGGGCACGCGTTACTTCATTGATGGGCCGTGGAACGACTACGGCAACGTTTTCTATCAGCGTAATGATCCGAAATCGTCGCTGCGCTTCACGATTTGGGTGCGCGAAAAGGCCGGCCATGAAAGTAAACGAGCCGCGCTCTACGAAGCAAAAATCGTACGCATGCAAGATAAACGCGTCCTCGCAACGGATGCGGGTACATTGCGCTTAGCGCCACAATGGCAGCAAGCCGATCTCTTGTTCAAATCGATGGGCGGAGATCAAAACAGCTATTTCAAGGCCGAAGAAGTATTGAGTACGGACGGTCTTTACCGCGTGTCCGTCAGCATCGACGGCAAGCCCTACGGCACCTACTCCTTCACCGTACAGGGAGGGAAAATTCGGCTGCAGGGCCGGCAAATACGAGAGGGTACGGATCCGCAGCTCTTCCTCCTTGATCATCTCTATGGCGGGCGCTACACATCTTGGTGGATCAAGCGCGAAGAGGCGAGTCGATAGCTGGCCATGCGCGCTCTAACATGGATGTTTCCCGTTTTGGGCTTGAGTAATTCCGGTTTCGGTGTGGCCGCGTTGAGCACATTGCACTTCGACGCACTGCGCAGATAATGGCTGTCCGCGCGTAACTCCGGGGACATGATACTTAATTCCAACAATGAAATGCACCGGATGAACCGGTGATTTTCATGTTGAGTCTGTAGGAAAACCTATTCGCAACCCAGACTTCTAACTGTAACGCATTGATTTCATTAGGTGGGATTCTAGCCAATAGGGGTCTTTCTGCAGACTCGTTGGGCTGCTCTATATGCGGCACTTATCCTCGCCCTCCCGGCCAGCACCACCCCTAACCTAGCGAGTACTCAGGATCAACCTTCCTCCGCCTTGCCGCCATTGTTGAGAATCCGGACGGTCTCCACGATCTCTTCAGCAGTGACGGTTTGCCGTAGTCTCTCGATGCGGGCCATGGTGTTGGCGAAGCGGATCCCTTCGGCGGCGCTGATCCATTCGAGTTGCAGCCGTTCCGGCCGGATACCCAGCTTAGCCATCTTCTTGTGCACCTTTTTTACCCGTTTTTCGGTCCAGTGGTTGGCGTTGATGTAATGGCAATCACCGATGTGACAGCCGCTCACCAGCACCACCGGAGCACCCTTGGCGAAGGCATGCCAGATGAAGTCCTCATCCACCCGCCCGGAACACATGGTGCGAATGAGACGCACGTTGGGCGGATACTGCAGGCGTGAGACCCCGGCGTAATCGGCCCCGGCATAGGAGCACCAGTTGCAGGCAAAGCCCAGAATCTTGTCTTGCGGCGATTCGGCCAGCAGTTCATCCACCTGGCCCAGGATCTGAACATCGGTGAAGTGGTTCATGGTGATGGCGCCGAAGGGGCATTCCGCCGCGCAGGTCCCGCACCCGGCACAGGCCGCGGTATTCACCACCGCCGCGGTCTTCTTCTTCACATCCACGGTGATGGCGTTATACGGGCACACTTCGGCGCATTTGCCGCAGGACTTGCAGTGTTCGGCGATCACTTCCGAGGTGATCGGTTCGGTCAGGATTTCTCCCCGGTGCATCAGGCGGATGGCGCGAGCCGCCGCCGCGGATGCCTGGGTAACGCTTTCCTTGATGTCCTTGGGGCCTTCGGCACAGCCCGCAAAGAAGATCCCGCGCGTGGCCGCATCCACCGGCTGCAGCTTGGGATGGGCTTCCAGGTAGAAACCATCGGGGGTGAGCTGTAATCCCAGCATTTCCTGCAGCTTCTGGGTGCTTTTGGCCGGTTCCACCCCGATGGCCAGCACCAGCATATCCAGGTCATGGGTCTCGATGGTGCCGCTGGCGGTGTTTTCCACACTCACCCGAAGGCTGCCGTCGGGCTTCTCCTCCACCGTCCCGGGGAGTCCTCGCACATAGTGGACCCCGAGCCTCCGGCTGCGCATGTAAAGGTCTTCAAAGCCCTTCCCGAAGGCCCGCATGTCGATGTAGAAGACCCGGATTTCCAGGTCCGGATCGTGTTCCTTGAGCACGAGGGTGCTTTTCACGGTGTTCATGCAGCACACGTTGGAACAGTAGGCATGGCCCTTTGCGGGCCGAGCGCGAACCGACGCACTGGATAAAACCGATGGAGCGGGGGCGTTTGCGATCGGACGGCCGGATCACTTCCCCTTTGCTGGGACCGCCGGCGTTGACCAGGCGTTCGAATTCCAGGCTGGTCAGCACGTTTTCGAAGCGGGTGTAGCCGTATTCGTCCATGTCCGTGGGGTCGTAGGGTTCCAAGCCCGGTAGCCACCACGATGGTCCCCACCCGTTCGACAATCTCCTCATCCGACATGTGGAAGTTGATGCAGCCGCTTTCGCAGACTTCGACGCACTTGGCGCACACGGCCGGATTGTGCCCGAGACATTCGTTGGCATTGAGCACATAGGCCGACGGTACGGCCTGCGGAAAGGGCGAATAAATGGCCTTGCGCGACGAGAGCCCGAGGTTGAATTCATCGGGGCGCACCACCGGGCAGACCTTGGAGCATTCGCCGCAGGCCGTGCATTCCTTTTCATCCACGTAGCGGGCTTTCTTGAGGATCTTGACGTCAAAATTGCCCACGTAACCCTTTACGTCCACCACTTCGCTCAGCGTGTAGAGCTTGATCCGGGGATGTCGACCGACATCCGTCATCTTCGGCCCCAGAATTCAGATGGAGCAATCCATGGTGGGAAAGGTCTTGTCGAGCTGCGCCATGGTGCCGCCAATGGAAGGCCGTTTCTCGACCAGCACCACGTCGTAGCCGTTGTCGGCCAGATCCAGGGCCGCCTGAATGCCGGCCACCCCGCCGCCGATCACCAGGGTACGTTTGGTCAGCGGCAGGCGCTCCTCGGTAAGCGGCTGCAATTGCCGCACCCGAGCCACCGCCATGCGGGTCAGATCGGCCGCCTTGGCGGTTGCCTCTTGCGGTTCGTTCATGTGCACCCAACTGCAGTGCTCCCGGATGTTGGCCATTTCCAGCAGATAGGGGTTGAGCCCCGCCCCCTGCAGCATCTGGCGGAAGGTGGGTTCATGCAGTCGCGGTGAACATGAGACCACCACCACCCGATCCAACTGGTTCGCGGTAATGTCTTCCCTGATGCTGCTTTGGCCGGGTTCGGAACAGGCATAGGGAACATCCCGCGCCACCACCACGTCCTCCAAACCAGCGGCACCATCAGCCACCTGGGGGCAGTCCACGGTCTTGGCGATGTTGAGGCCGCAGTGGCAGACATAAACCCCGATGCGCGCGCGGTCCGTCGTTCGTTGTTCTGCACTTGCCATGGTGTGGTTTTCTTTCCTCTCTCAGTTCACTTCCACTGAATGGTTCGGGCCAGCACCGACGTGAGATCCTGCATTTCCATGCGGATTTCCTCCCCGCAGAAGGGATCTTCCATGGCGCAGCGCAGATGGATCTGGCATTTGGGGCAGGCGGTCACCAGCAGATTGCTGCCGGTTTCCTGTGCCTGCCGCAGTCTCTTGACCTGGAGCGCCTTGCTGTAGGCATCGCAGCCGGTCCAGGCGCAGTTGCCGCAGCACAGGGCCGACACACCGCTATCCGCCATCTCCCGATAGGCTTTGGGCTGCAAACGCTGAAGCAGCTTGCGGGGGAGTTCCGCTCCGACCTCCAGCCATCTTGCCGAGCCGGCTCAAGCGGCATGGGTCCTGAAAGGTAAGCCGTTGGTCGATGGGGTCAAAGGCGATGGCGCCCTTGTCGATTTCGCGTTCCAGCAGCTCGTAGAGATGGGTCACCCGAAATGGCGGCTCGATCCCCTGCTCACGGTAATCATGCCCAAGGGTTCGGAAACACTCGGGACAGGCCGTCACCACTTCTTCCACACCCAGGCCGGCAATGGCATCGACGTTGAGGCGGGCCAGCTTCTGGAAGTTCTCCCGATCACCCGACCACAATAGATCGTGACCACAACAGCGTTCGTCGGCAAGGAGCGCCGGCGTGATGTCAAAGAAATTGAGGAGCCTCAGGCTGTCAACCAGGATATCGCTGGTCTGCACACCAAGGTGCTGGCGGAAGAAAATGTCGAAGTAAGGCGCGCACCCGCCGAAGAAGAGCATCTTGCTCTGCGGGTCGGTGCGAATATCTTCGGGAAGCCAGTCCCAATGCCGAAGGGGAAGATCCGGTGAAGTCATGGTCCGCATGAGCGATTGAAAGAACCCGCCGTGGGCCTCATGGCCAGCGCTTCCCCCTGGGGATTCAAGGGCCCGCAGCTCCCGGATGAATTCCGGAAAATCAATCGCCGACGGGCAACGATCATGGCAAAGTCCGCACGTCAGACACGCCCAGATGTCGGCGTCCACTGCCGGATCGGACATCCCATTGGCGATGATCCGCCCGGCCATGGCGCGGGGAGAGAAGGGCTTGCCCACCAGGGTGATGGGACAGGCCGAGGAACACTTGCCGCAGTCCTGGCAAGCATAGATGTCGTGTTCAGCCAGCAGCTTACGCGCAGGTTCGTCAAGAACCGTGAGTGCGTGAGGGCGCAAGGCCGCGAGGCGCCCGTCGGATGACGGCGAGGTGGCATGCCGGGCATGCCCACCCGAGATGTCCTTCAACCGCTCGGATGCAGACCTTGCCTCACTTCCCGTGGCGACTGACCGGGACGGCGGCACAACCGGATTCTTGCCCAGAGCCTGCACATCTTTCTGAAAATCCTGAAGAAAACGAAGCAGACCAGCGGCGTCTTCGGGCAGGAAGGTCGCCCACCGCAGGCGTTCCTTGCCGATCCCCAGCATCTCCAAGATGCCGCGGGTCGATTCAACGTTCTGGGTGGTATTGTCGGTACCACTGCCATAACGGCAGGTGCCGGTTTCGCAACCGATCAAAGCAGACGCCGTCCGCCCCCATTTCAAAGGCCTTGAACAACAGCGATTTGCTGATTCGCCCGGTACACGGGATGCGCACCATCCGCACCTCGCGCGGGATGGCGCAGCAGGTGTCCTGAAGGGTCTGAAAGGCGGCGTGCGGTCCCCAGTTGCACAAGAATATCAAGATCTTAAGATTGTCCATGCTACCCCAGGTTCTTTACAATTATTTGTTTGCCACAAGTTACAAGCTGCAGGCTATGGGTAATGGGCTATGGGCCATAGGCTATAGGCTATAGGCTGTGGGTCGGATGGGCTGCCGTCACATCCTTTCGTTCCTTCGCCCTCTCGCTCTCACGCTAAACAAGGATTTCCTCAATCATCTGTTCCAGGTAGCCATGGTCGCGATAGGGGCTGTCCGCTGCGTTGCTCGGACAGACCGAGATGCAGTTCCCGCAGCCCTTGCAGAGGGCTTCATCGACTGCCGATGACATGCCGCCCACGGCATTGCGACGGAAGAACACCGCCTGGTAGGGGCAGGCCTGAATGCAGCGCCCACAACCTCGACATCGGTCCTCGCTGATGACCACGGTATAACCTTTGTTCTGACGAGGTTTCCGCGGCATCACCGCGGCCGCGAGAATCGCCGCGGCGGCCCCCTTGACTCGTTGTGACACCTGTATCCCCGGGGGATTGGCCAGAAACAAGCCAGGGATTGAAGTCGCTCCCGGATAAAAGAATGGAATTCCTGATACTCCCTGCTGTTGCATTGAGGATTCCACCAGATGCGGCGGCAAGTCGGCCTGAGGCATGTAGGGAATGCGACGCCGTGATTGCTCACCCAGGATCACCGCTCCCACCGGGATGGTCTGCTGCATGCCGTCCATTGCCACCACAACCTGGAAGTTCCCCACCGTACCTCGTAAGCCTTTTACCGAAGACCCGTCAAAACTTCGAATGTTGGGATGGACCAGAGTTTCTTCCAGAGGTTGGTCCGGCGTGCCGAACAGAAACACTTCCATGCCCGCGTCCGCCAAGGTTAGGGCGCTCTTGATGGCCGCTTCCGAAACCCCGATAACGGCGGTGGCGAAATTGTACGGCCGAGCCGGTGCGGGCAGGGCTCTCAGCAATCGTGCCCGGCTGATGGAACGGTCCAGCAGCCCGGCGAAACGTTCCACCGCAAACTCCTCATCCTCCTCCAGCCAGCGCAGCGCTTCGCCTCGCAGATTACAGGTTTCCACCATGGCACGGGAAATGCCGGTGGCGTTGAAGAGCGCATCCTTGAGTCGGCTGCGCTGGTCGGTGCACGCTGCACAAACGAAATCCAGCGGGCAGCATACGCAAGACGCCAGGACCACCCGGGTCAGGTTTTTCTCGCGAATGGTGCGGACCATGGCAGCCGTACCGTCAGGGGTACAAGCCGACACCACGGTATCAACCACCAAGACCTCGGGACGGTCCCGGAGCCCGTCCATATAAGTATCCAACGCCTCTGCCCAACCCAGTGAGTCGTTGCAGCGGCAGACAAACACACCCAACCGCAGTTCATCGGTGAGCTGCGGGTCTGGCGGGGCAAAGGCCAGACCATGTCCCTTGAGCCTCTGAGAACCGCCGCCGAGTAACTGCATGGCCTCGGCCGCAGCCGCAAAACCCCGCAACATCATGGCATAGGAGTCGTTTCGGGCGGTCTTGGTGCTGTAGGCACGGATCACATCATCGCCTTTGATCCCTAAAGAAAGCGCAGGGTCGGCGACAATTACCACGCCAGCCTGTTCCACCAGTTCCGCGCCGTGATCGTCGTGATGAATAGCCGCCACCGGCCCGCAGACATCCACACACTGGAGGCATTCGGAACAGACACCACACTGCAAACAACGGGCACTTTCCGCCAGCACCTGGGTTTCGGTCAAGCCCAGAGCCACTTCGGCAAACCCGTCACAGCGCGACGCTACCTGACGTTCCGGCATGTGGGTGCGCGCTAGCGACGGCAGATCGGCCGGAATCGTGCAAAAATCGCGTTCGCTGGACCTGCTGGTGAACCCAAGGGGCAGGTCCTCCCCGCTGAGTTTACGATGCACGGCTCTAGCGGCCTCACGCCCGGAGGCCATGGCTCGGACCACGGAAGATGGACCGCTGACTGCATCTCCGGCGGCATAAACACCGGCAACGGCGGTGCGATGACTCCTCATCCACCGCGATATAACCGCGGGGGGTAGCCCGGAGGCCGCCCGCAGAAGCCAAGGCGGCGGCATCTCCCGCCTGGCCGATGGCCACGAAGGCCCTCTGGAACACCAGTTCAAAGGGGTTTTCACCGGGAACCGGCACCGGCCATGGAATCCCCTGGGCATCCGGCTCGCCCGGTTGGGTCGGGACGCAGCGCAGGCGACGCCAACCGTCCACCGTCACCGATAAAGCCAGTCACCTGAACGCGGTCGATGAGGGCGATGCCCTCGTCGCGAGCCGCCACCATTTCTTCTTGATCCGCCGGAATGAGGTCTTCCGGAAACCAGGAAACGATGGTCACCTGAGCCCCGATTCGCACCAGGGCTCTCGCCAGATCATAGGCGGCGTTGCCGTCCCCAATGACGGCGACCTTTTCCTTGAGTTCCGTCACTTCACCACGGTAGAGGCGCGCAAGGAAATCGAGGCAGCCTTCCACGCCTTCGAGGTCCTCGCCGGGAACGCCGAGCCGCCGATCTTTCCAGGTTCCGCTGGCAACCACAACCGCGGCATAACGTTTCTTTGAGTTCCGCCAAACCAGCTTTCAGGTCCACTGGTGCCGAGGTTTCAAAGCGCACACCCGATGCCTCGATGGCGGCGATTTCCCGATCCAGGATGTCGCGCGGCAGCCGGTAGGGTCCGATACCATAGCGGAGCATCCCCCCAAGAGCGGCCTCCTTCTCGAGCACGGTAACTTGGTAGCCGATCCGGGCAAGATCCGCCGCAGCCGCCAAACCGGCAGGGCCGGACCCAATCACGGCAACGGCGGCTTTCTCCGCGCCACGTTTGGTTGGAATGAAAGTCACCCCCGCCCGGCCTCCCCCTTGATGGGGGAGGAGCATTTCTTCACCCCTCCCTTGGTGGGAGGGGTCGGGGGAGGGGGTACCCTCATTATTCTTTGTCAATCTGGTTGAACACACAGTGGTCAGTTCGAAATCGGCCAAAAACCTCTTAATATCGCGAATGGCCAGGGGTTCATCCAGCTGCCCTCGGCGGCAGGCGGTTTCGCATGGGTGGGTACAAATCCGTCCACAGATTCCCGGAAGCACGTTGTCGCGGCGGACCACTTCCAGGGCCTCGGCGTATTTTCCCCGACGGCATAAGGCCAGGTAGGCCTGGGCATTGACACCCAGGGGGCAACTGGCCTGGCAGAGCGGCTGCTGGCGTTTATCCAGAATCGCCCGTCCCGGCAAAGCCTGACGACCATTCAGATGAATCGCCTGGGACCCATCAGCGGTAATGGCCGGGCACACGATCTGGCAACGGCCACACAGGGTGCACCGGTCCGGATCCACATAGCTTGCCGGGGTCTTGAGACGAGCGGCAAACCCCTGGGAACTGTGCTTGAGGGAACGCACCTCACCGGGCATCACCATGCGAATGCTCCGGTTGCGGAGGATTCGCAGAAGTCCCGGTCGCAGCGCATGGTTCAGGGTCACGCCTGATTTCAGGCGCCATTCCTCACGAGCCATCTTGGTATTGAGATCGGCATCGGGATCGACAATCGTCACCGGGATACCCAGTTCCCCCAGCTTGTTGGCGGCAGCAATGCCGGCCGGGGTAGCACCGAGCACCAGCACCCGATAGAGGCGAGCCTTGGGGGTCTTCATCCACGGGCTCCTTTCTTGCCTTCCGCTTTCTTCATCCGCCCCTTGAGAGTGGCCAGCCCGTAATCATGACCCTTGCCGAAAGCGTTAAGATTCATGTCGATGGTATTCTTGGGCACCGCCCCGGCTACTGCCGCTCGGGCCGATTCAATCGACAAAGCACCGGTGACTGCGGTGAAAAAACCGACCATAACAATGTTGGCCATCATCTTGCGGCCCAATTCCTCGGCCATGCGGGTTGCGGGAATGGGAAAAAACTGCACCCCCTCGGGAGGACTCACTGATACCACCAGGTCTTCATCGGTGAGCAGGATACCGGTTTCTTTGATCAGGTTACCGAACTTGTCGTAGCCGCCCTGGGACATACACACCAAAATGTCCGGCCGGCGCACATAAGGGTAGTGGATGATCCCATCGGCAATGATCACATGAGCGCTACACGCGCCACCGCGGGCTTCCGGCCCATAGGACTGAGTCAGAGTGCTTTCGCGGTGATCACCCAGGCTGGCCGCTTCGCCCACGATGCGCCCGGCCAGCACAATCCCCTGCCCGCCAAAACCGGTGAGGATGATCTCCTTGCGCAACCCGGCAACGCTGGTTGCCGATACCGATGCCGGTTTTGTCATGATGCCTTCCTTTCCTCCAGCGCCGGATAGGGACGGCAGGTTCGATCGTAGGACTCGATGCACGTGGGGCGCTCGACATCAATGAACTTGCCCAGAGTGACACCCTGTTCAAAGTCCATGGTCACCTCGGTAGGATGGGCGCCATTGCGGATGATGGTGCGATCCTGATAGAGCTTGAGGGTATCCAGGGGGCGCTCCTTGTTGCGACGTCCGTAGCCGGTGGGGCATGGCGCCAGCACTTCGATGAAGGAGAAACCACGGCGCTGCAATGCCTCTTCGACGCTCTTGGTAAGGTCACGGGTGTGCAGCATGGTCCAGCGAGCCACATAGGTGGCTCCGGACGCGAAGGCCAACAGCGGCAGACTAAAGGGCTGCTCGTGGTTGCCGCGGGGAGTTGTGGTGGTCTTGGCCATGTTGGGGGTGGTGGCGGCCACCTGTCCGCCGGTCATGCCGTAGTTCAGGTTGTTGACGCAGATCACGGTAAGATCGATGTTGCGGCGCGCGGCGTGGATGAAGTGGTTGCCGCCGATGGCGAACAGATCGCCATCGCCGCTAAAGACCACGACGTTGAGTTCGGGATTGCCAAGCTTCATGCCGGTGGCGAAAGGAATCGCCCGGCCGTGAGTGGTGTGGTAGGAATCCAGCTTGACGTAGCCGGCACCGCGCCCGGAACAGCCAATGCCTGAGACCATCACGGTTTTCTGCAGGTCGATCGCGGCGTTCTGCATGGCCACCAGGGTCGCTGAAAAGGCCGTGCCAATGCCACAACCCGAACACCAGATGTGTGGAATGCGATCGGTTCGGAGCAGCCGATCCAGCGGATGATCTACTCGGGTCTTACTCTTTTCCATGAATCCTCCAAAACCTCACACAATCCTTTGCACCGTCGCAATGATTTCATCGGGTGAGATCACCGTCCCGCCGGCATGGCCCACCAGGTAGGTAGGTGCCTTGCCGCCCGCGCAGCGCTGCACTTCCAGATGGATCTGTCCCAGGTTTACTTCCACTGTAACCAACCCGCGTACACGCTCGGCCAGGGCTCGGATTTGCTCTTCGGGGAATGGCCAGACCGTGATGAGCCGCAACAATCCCACCTTGATCCCCATTGCCCGAGCTTCATCCACCGCCGCCAGACTGCTACGCGACGAAACCCCATAGGAGACAATGGCAATGTCGGCGTCCTCAAGGTGGTAGCTTTCGGTGTGAATAATGTCAGAGAGATTGCGGCGAATCTTTCCCGTGAGCCGTTCCAGCATCTCGGCATGAGCTTCCGCCGACATGACCGGATAGCCACGTTCATCATGGGTGAGCCCGGTAATATGCACCGCATAGCCGTCGCCGGCATTGGCCATGGGCGCAACCCCATTGGGTCCCGGCTGGAAGGGTTTGAAGCGGTCCTTGCGACCTTTGGCCTTAGGCCGTGAAACCGTTTTGATAGCACCGGCTTCGGGAATGATCACTCGCTCACTGAGATGCCCCACCACTTCATCAGCCATGATCAGGACCGGTATTCGATAAGTTTCGCTCAGGTTGAACGCTAGAATGGTCTGATAAAAGATCTCTTGCGGCGAAGCCGGGGCCAGGGCGATGATCTCGTAATGCCCATGGGAGCCCCAACGGGCTTGCATCATATCGCCTTGGGCTCCAAGCGTGGGAAGCCCCGTCGACGGCCCGGCTCGCTGGACATTGACCACCACGCAGGGGGTTTCGGTGCAGATCCCCAGCCCAAGGTTTTCCATCATCAAACTGAAACCGGGGCCCGAAGTGGCAGTCATGCTCTTCACCCCGGCGCAGGACGCCCCCAACACCGCCGCCATGGCGGCAATTTCATCTTCCATCTGAATGAAGGTGCCCCCTACATCGGGAAGCCGATTGGCCATGTGTTCGGCAATTTCCGTGGCCGGCGTGATGGGATAACCGGCAAAAAAGAGGCAGCCGGCCGCCAATGCGCCTTCGGCGCAGGCCTCATCGCCCGTGATGAAGTGCTCTCCAGTGAGAACTGCTGATTTCATTCGCACCTTTCACTCAGCCAGGGAAGAAGGAGGATTTGGAGTCCTTACTGAACAGGATCTCCCGAAGAAACAACTGAATCCGATCGCAACCTTTCGTGCGCCCGATGGTCGCCGGAAGATTCCCAATAGTGGCCGGATCAGGCCGCCGGGGGATGGGATGCGGAGGGTGCTTCCACGGAGAAGATGGCGAAATCCGGACAGATGATCTCGCAGTAATGACAGTTGACACAATCGTCCGGCTTCTTAACAGCGGGGGGGTGATACCCTTTGCTGTTGAAGCGGTTGGAAAGCTCCAAGACATCCCGGGGGCAATAAGCAATACAATAACCACACCCCTTGCAACGTTCCTCGACGATATGAACGATCCCCCGAGAAATCAGAACCTCATCCGCATCCAGAGGCACTCTCCAATACTTCATTGACCCCATCCCCGCTGTTTGTTCTCTGCAATCTTGCGCAAGGCTGCCATTCTACGCGCTAAGCTGAGCATGTCAAGCGCATTTCCCCACCAAAATGGGACCATTGCTAAGATACCCCTAAAAAATCTCATGGGGTATTCCAAAACATGCGAACTTCTTGTTTCTAGGGACCCACCATTTTGCTCCAGTCAGTTCTAGCCATGCAGTCATTCCTAAGTGTCGATCCAAGGGGTCTTACCCATAGTTCAAGTGACAACCCCGCTTTGTAGCCAGGGGATCAAGGATGGCGGTGCCACAGCGCAACTCCGCGAGCCACGGCACGGTATTCCAATGCGCAAGGACTCCATGGAACACCGCATTCTCATGATCAAGTGCAAGGGTGAGCTGACAGAACCCCATGCGAGACAACCCCCATACCCTGGCGGGCACCAATAAGCATGAAAATGGTAGCCCGCTTGACACGAACAGCAACAGGAGCAGATGTGCACTCTCGCGCCTTACGGATTTACAATGAAACGGCCTTGCGAGGGTTGCTTTGTGTCAGGTGACTAGCGACGGCAGGGGAGATGCATTCCAAATCGAGGCTGGGGACGGTTATGATGGGTCGGCTATCGATGCGGAGACTGCTGGCCCTCGGCGGTGTTCCGTGAACGCCTTTGATCCTTTCGCGAAAATCCGAGGGCTCACTTGTGGTGAGGATTGGATGGGGCCTGTGGTCTCGTTTGGACCACAAGCCTCCAGCCGTTATGGTCTAGCGACTATATCTAGCCAGCGTTTCACGCAACCGGCCGGCTGATTCGGGGGCTTCGGAGACTTTGCCGGCAAAGATTCGCTCCGCCG
The DNA here is from genome assembly GCA_963802715.1 of uncultured delta proteobacterium. Taxonomy (GTDB): domain Bacteria; phylum Desulfobacterota; class Syntrophobacteria; order Syntrophobacterales; family Syntrophobacteraceae; genus CAWDJT01. The sequence goes on along the minus strand of CAWDJT010000042.1, from coordinate 16,542 downwards.
TGGTCCCGCGGCCATAGAAATCCCGATTGCCATCATCGTCGATACCAAGAACCGCACCCTCTAACGAGATACCGGCAAACAAACCGCGGCTTCGAGAATAGGAGAGGATTTCTGCCTTGAGCAAGATGTCAGTGGCGGCTTCCGCCTGCCTTCCCACCGGGCCGGCTGCCACCGCAACATCAGCCCCCAGGGTAAATTTGCCCGCTTTGAGGTTGTCGATGCTGCGCCGGGTTCGAAAGACCAGGATCACGTCGGTGGCTTGCACCCCAATTTGGAGACCGAAGCTACCACCGCCGAGATAAACAAAGCACGGGTTGCTCCAATTCCCCTGTCGGTCACGCACCATCATGACCCCGGTGCCATACCGGCCGCCCACGAGGAATCCCACCTTGACCAAGCCCGGAAAAATCGCGATACCGCGAGCACTCTCAAATAGCGAAGGGGGGATGCCCTCCTCAGGAATGGCCATGATCTCCCCCAGCACTCCAGTGGCCTGATCAACTCTTCCCTCTTCAGAGCTTCCGGCAAGCACCGGACTGGCCCCAAGAAAAAGCGCGATAACCATCAGGGGGATTATAGGCTTTGAAACGATTGACCTCATGGGATTCCCTCCTTTGATTGACTGCTTTGATACCAAGATACTGCTGACGTCGTTCGTTGTGAATACCATCTGCGTTCTTACACATACGATATTACACAATCCAGGGAGGAGCAACTGCAATCCTCAACTCCCATCAACCCCAGGAACAATGGTGAAACCGTTGACTGAAACCTCGCCTTACAGTACATCCATCCATGGCATGAACATGATGCTTGCCCACAGGATGGGCGAAATCGCCGAACTCGCAGACACCAATGCGGTCATCGAACCATCGTCTTCACATCATCGAGGATGCATCATGCCCTACTGTGAGACCAATGATGTGCAACTCTACTACGAACTGGCCGGGAGCGGCCCCGATCTGCTACTCATCAGCGGCCTGGGCGGCGGCACCTGGTCCTGGTTTGGACAGGTTCCTTTCTTTGCAAAGTATTATCGCATCATTTCCGTGGACAATCGGGGCGTGGGACGATCCAGCATGCCACCGGGACCGTACCGAATAGATCAGTTTGCCAATGACCTGCTGGGTGTTCTGGACCACCTTCAAGTGTCGCGGAGCTACGTCCTGGGGCTTTCCATGGGCGGCATGATCGCTCAGGAACTGGTTCTCCTCGCCGAGGACCGAATCCGCGCTCTGGTGCTGGGCTGCACCCATTGCGGCGGGAGTGAACGGATTCCCCCTGATCCTCAGCTCCTCGCTCAATTCGTCAACAATGAAGGGCTTTCGCAAGAACAGATCGTCGACAAGAATCTGCCATTCTTCTTCAGCCGCCGCTTCCTGCTGGAACAGCCCGAACGCGTCGAACTCTATCGGCAAGCCCAACTCAGCGCGCCGCTTCAACCTCTCCACGCCTTCCTGGGTCAGGTCGATGCTATTCGCACCTTCGCCTGCTGTGAACGACTCGGCCGATTGACCATTCCCACACTGGTAGTGACCGGTACCGCCGACGCACTGGTGCCGCCCCAAAATGCCACGATGTTGGCAGGTTTGATCCCTGGAGCCCAACTGGTGGAAATCCCGGGCGCCGGCCACGCCTTGCATGCCGAGTGCCGCGATGAACTGAATACTATAGCGCATGAGCTTTTTAAGTCGGTGGGGAAGATAGGTTGTTCTTGACGAGAACACCGAGCAAGGGAAAAGGGGATTGGGGAAGTCTGGTGGCGGGCTCCCAATCCCTCATAGCAAAGGACCCATAAGAATTAGGAAACCCATCATGAGCAAATACATGCAGTTGACCGTTAGTATACGACCGTATTATCAGAAGGGTCTGGGAGAGACCTACCGCAACTTGGCGCATCATCTGGGGTATCTGGATGCCGATCTGACCAAGAGCAATCCGTCACTCTATGCATTGGTTGGGCAGTTCGACCAACTCCTGTATCGCTTCGAGGGGACGCCACTCAGAGGAGTGCTCTTCCGGCATAGGGAGAAGCTTCTGAAGATCCACAAGGACATCCAGAACAACATAGCCAACTGGAACCTTGCCCAGGCTGACCAACTTCTGTATCAGATCGAGGATATATTCGATCAGATGGAAGTTGAATTAGAGTAGCGTTAATCTTCAGCTGATCCGTTGTGGCTGCTTCCGGGGAAGCACAGCTGGGCAACTGTTAGATCCGGAATGGGAAAATTAATACAATTCAAAGGCATGATTGCAAAGCATAAATATTACACATGGATGTGGCCAAGTATGGGTACAAAGGCCACATCCATGTGAAAACAACGCGATACTATTTCTTCTTCTTTTCCTCTTTCTTAACCTCTCCTCCCTTTACATCAATAGTTGTTGCCGTCATGGTGTATTGAACGGTCACCTTGGAACCTACCTTAAGATCACCGCTAACCTTGGTGTTCTTATCCCGGGCGATCATCCATTTCTCTCCCGCCTTTTGAACCGTAATGGAATCGTCCTTGACTTCAAGAACCGGCCCCGTGACCTGATATTCCCGAGTTCCAGCGAAAGCAAATGAAGTAAATGCGACCAATGCAAACACAAAAAGTGCACAACGTTTCATTTGAATTACCTCCTTTCGTTGTTGGAAACAAATCCTCCCAGCACTGCTGAAATCACCCCGACACAGTTTGTTATTATACGATAAAAAGATCGTAAGTTGAAACCAGAATTCTGCTGGTTTGATCCCTTGTACCTTCATGATGTCTGTGATGGTCTTGTGGGGCCTACCGCCAATAGTACCTGGGGGTTCACTGGACCGTTGGCTGGCGGGGCATCGAGTTTCTCCTCGAGCACCTTTCGCATTTCGCACCGACCACGCCAAGAAGTGCCGTGCTGCATGACATCGTGAAATGGGGATTGCGGATGGGAACTGATTAGCAGACAAACTGCGCTGGCGTTGACCGGACCACGACGCCCGGGGGACCACGCACCAACAGACCATAATCAGCATGGAGGTCATCGAGGACGAAAACCGCTACCAACAGGTCGAACACCTATCCGGCGAACAAAGATCTCCCAGGTCAAACCCGCCATGATTCTAGACAGCGACAGCCGGAGCAGGTGAATGAACTAGCAGGCCAGCTTGCTCAATGATATTCAATGCATGTTCCAGGCTGACGATAAAGCGATCCATTGAGTATATGGAATACTTGTCTCGAGACGCCTTGGGTGTGAAATTGATGGTAATGACGTTGGCACCCGCCATCAATCCCAAAAGCTGACCACCTTTTTGGATTTTTTCCAATGCGCTCACTGACGGTATCAAGCAGGTCTTGAGAAGTATCCGCCACAGCGCCATCATATTTAGAGTGAGATTCAGGTCACCCAGCGGCAAATGTTCAAAAGGGGTATTTTCATTGGGAATAAAGGGGGATGAGCTTACAAAATCCGGCTGCAATTCGAGCGCGAGCCGAATGTCTTCGGCCAGAATGTCAAGACTCTGGTTGGGCAAACCCACAATATTGCCGGTACCCAGTTTGAGACCGGCTTCCTTTATCCACCGCATGCAATCTAGTCTTCGCGCAAGGGGGGTATGGGCAATATCCTGGTAAAAATCCGCATCGGATGTCTCAAATTTGAGAATATAGGAGTCAGCTCCGAGATCTTTGTACCTCTGATAGATTTCCCTGGACTTTTCCCCCAGACATAACAGGACATCCATTTCAAGACGGTTTCTTATCTTTGGAATAACATCCTGAAGTATTGGCTCGCACTGAGGATCTTGGCCGCTCTGCAAGAACACAGTAGATATATTGGCATTCTTGATCTCAGCAGCAATACTCAAAATCTCATCACTACTTAGTCGATACCTATCAAACCCCTTATTGACGCAGCGCATCGCGCAATAATTGCAATTCTTTTGACAGTAGTTGGATATTTCAATAACACCTCTCAGAGTTACTTGGTCAAGACCCTGCTCACGCCTTATAGTTTGCGCCATTTGAAACAGGTTTCGCTGTAACTTCCCCTCTGCCTTCATTAACTTCATCAAACTTAACTTACTCCACTTCCCACTATCTTTGAATTCATCATCGTAAAACATAGAGTAACCTTCTCTCTTCAGGTCCAGAACGCCGGGCGATAGCGATTATCAGATGAGTGGTCTTTCAATTCGGTATTCTGCATGCAGCTCAGAAGATCTGAAGGAGCTATCCAGAAACTGGTTGAAGTAGCCACCACTATGGTTCGAATCCGTAGAATCAATACTCCGTGCTTTACCAAAGCCTCCCTGCTACTGCCGATGCCATTAGATCCACTGGCGCCAATGCCACCCAACGGATACTTCCCTCGGTTTTCACTATTTCTTTCCCCTGCCGAATTCTTCTTTTCTCGCCTTCTGCAGCCGGGTCTACAAACCAGAAACCTCCATGAGCAATACCGGATCAGCACCTCCCGGAAGCGCCATGGTCACTCCGTCCCGGCGGTCACGAAAGACCGTCACCCTCATCTTGGCGCCTGGTTGGTCGAAAAGGCTGCCCACAGATTAGGCCATCAAACAAAAATATTGCCGATGGCCCGGGTTTGAAATAGCATCATTTCTTTCGCCTCGTCAATTCAATTGCCCCAAGAAATTCCAACCACTCACCGTCAATGCCCACTGTATTGAAGACCACGGCATGACGACACCAAGTAGTTCTGCCGGCTTGCCAGCGGAAAACCATCCCATCCGCTTACCATTTCTCCGCCGTGGAATCCGTGCAAAGGATCTATCGGCTAATCCTACCCGGTCCTAAAAATCTATTCGGTTCCCCAAAATCATAGGCGTTCAAAATCCCCCGATCCCTCCACCCACCCTCAGTGTTTGTCTCCAGCAGGTCAAATCCTCGCTGCTGCAATTGTACAGGTCGTTTGGTCCTACAACATGTTCAGAAAACCCACAACTCACTTTGCGTCATTCCTGCAAGGGCCGGGATTCAGTTCTTGAGCCTTTCCGGACCCCGGCTTTCGCCGGGGTGACGGGATGGAAGTACTCACTTGACACCCTCATAGAAGAAACGAGCAACCTTGCCGAAGCTTTGGCTTCATATATGTTCTAATCATCTTCCCGAGGTCGGCAAGCAATGTCCCGAGACTATGCACGATGAGATCATCCGTGGTATGTTTGAATTGCGTTGCTCGTCGGGTGCCATGAAAGGTTGTGCCGTGTGGTCGTCATGCCGGAGCGAATGCCATTTGTCATAAGTCTCGCCATGGTCGTTCGAGAGCATTGTCACCAGGGCCTGACGGATGGTGGTTCGACTCAATGGGCCAACAAGCTCAAGAAACGCGCACCCTGCGTCCCCGCGAGCAGGCCGGTTGGATCAGGCGGACGTTGATTTCGATCGCCTTCATGCTCCGCAGGGCAAACTCAGGCCAACGAGGTGTAGTATGATAATAAGAACAAGAAGTGGCAAATCATTTGATACTGCAACTGATCTTACCGCTCCAGAACGTCATATTCTCCAAAAACTCATGATATGGGAATCGATGGCATCCAATATTGTTGAGTTTAGAGAAAAAAGAAAACTAGCGTTACTGAAAGGATGGAACAATTCAGGTCCTGTTCAAGAAAGTAATGCGATAAAGACTATTGTAGATGATATGGAAGAAAAGGTAATCAATAGACTAATATCGACGACTAGTTGATGATAATTTTATTTCAATGGAATATATTTTGATCGTTTAATATAGATTGAATTGATAAGTAATTATTAATGTCGAATTTCAGATCACTCGAATCACTTTCATCGCTATTCATATCCAATTCAAGGATAGGACGCTATGGATCGATTCATGCACGGATTTGTGATCACCATGGTCGGCATGGGCGGGACCTTGCTCAGCCTCTGTTTCATAATCTTTGTGGTGCATCTCCTGAAGCGGATTCTTCCCTACCGGGAGGTGGATGAGCAAAAAGAAAAGGAGGTGGCCTGATGCTTGCCTTGATCCACTCCGGCTTTGGAAGCCTGGTCATGGGTCTAGCCTCCTTAACCGTGCAGAATATCATCATGATCGTAACAGGCTGCGCCCTCTTGTTCCTCGGAATCAAAAAAAAGGTTGAGCCACTGCTCCTGGTGCCTATCGGATTTGGAGCGATCCTGGTGAATATCCCGTTGGCCGGGCTGATGGAACAAGAAGGGCTCTTTCGTCATTTCTACCAGTTCGGGGTCATTACTGAAATCTTTCCCTGCCTGATCTTTGTAGGCATTGGCGCCATGACTGATTTCACCCCACTATTGGAAAATCCGAAGATTCTCCTGCTCGGGGCCGCAGGGCAGTTCGGGATTTTCCTTACGCTTCTTCTAGCGCTCGGCTTGGGATTCAATCTGCTGGATTCGATCGCCATCGGAATTATCGGTGCCTGTGACGGGCCGACATCCATCTATGTCACATCCAAGTACGCTCCTCACCTTCTCGGAGCGGTATCGGTGGCGGCCTATTCCTACATGGCGCTGGTACCTCTGATCCAGCCGCCCATCATGCGCCTCCTCACCACCGACCGGGAAAAGCGCATCGTCATGCCTTACCCGGTAAAAACCGTCTCCCAGAATCTCAAGATTTTATTCCCCGTGGTGGTCACGGTGATCTCCTGCCTGATTGCACCCATGGGCACCCCGCTTATGGGAATGCTCATGCTCGGCAATCTCATGAAGGAGTCCGGCGTTGTCAGTCGTCTCACCAAAGCTTCTGAAAACGAAATTGCCAATGCCGTGACCCTGTTGCTCGGGCTTTCCATTGGTGCGACCATGCAGGGAGCCGAATTCCTCAAACCCCAGACTCTCCTCATTTTGGGGCTCGGCTTCCTGGCCATTTGCCTGGACACCGTCACCGGCGTTCTCTTCGGTAAACTGATGTGTTTTCTCACCAAGGGAAAGATCAATCCCCTTATTGGGGCGGCGGGCATTTCAGCCTATCCCATGGCGGCACGGGTGGTCCAAACCGAAGGGCGTCGCTACGACAACAACAACTGGCTGCTGATGCATGCCATGGGCGCCAACACCGGTGGTCAGATAGGCTCGATCATGGCAGCAGCAATTATGCTTTCCGTGCTCAAGGGATTGGGTCTCGGCTGAGGCGACAGAGTTGAGGCAAACCAAGATGAAGAGAAGGTTGAGTTGCTGAAATCATCCCTGAAGAATCAAGGAGTGTGACTATGGTGGCTGGTTTGACTTTTCAGAGCATCCTCGCCACGGGAAGCCAAGACCTGGGCGATGCCAAGGGACCTGGGGGAGCCGGATTATTTGACTTGTTTTTTGACAACATCGATCTGCCAGGGTTCGTGGACCGCCCGGCTCTTCTGCTGTTGGCAACCAGGAATGTGAATCTTGACATGAACTTCATCACCGTCAACGCACCCGCCGAAGTAACAACCCAGAGTTATGAGCAAACCAAAGACCAGGATTATTTTGTCTGGCGCATCCTTCCCAATCCCGGCGATACCTGGATTCTGCAAACGCACATGATACCCAGCGGCAAGCTCAAGGCAATGCAGAATACCATCGGAATTCACACCAGGAACGCGCAAGGTAAGCAAGCCAGGGTTCGTGATGCCTTCTCCGTGGCCCGAGTCTTTCTCGTCTATCACGGTTCCCCGTGAGACCGCCAAGCGTGGTCATGGGTACTGCTTCGTGACCTTCGTGCTCTTCGTGGTTGGAGTCATTTCGGCTGCGGCCATGCCAGGCTGTGCACATGGCCATCACACTCACCCCAATTCGTGCAGAAACCTTCGCATCTCTGCCTGCAGAAGCGCTTCCGCGCCCCAGTAGAAATGGTCCACGCCGGGGAATGTCACCACTTGGGGCCTGATGTTGGCGGGGGATTGGTTTTCCAGCCAATGTCGAAGCGTCGGCACCCGGCAGAAATCGTCATGCTCACCCAGGGTGATGAGGCACGGAACAGTCTGTAGACGTAACTTATCGAAGCTCATGACATCCATGGGAGGAGATACGAGCATCTGCGCGTCCATGGATAGCCCCTCACCCGCGGCACCCAAGGCCACCCAGGCGCCGAACGAATAGCCCACCACACACAGGGCCTCCGGTTTCTCCGGTTGATCCCGCAGGAAGCGGCACACCGCCTTGATATCCTCACGTTCGCCGACGCCGTCGGCATACGCACCACTGCTGCCGCCGACTCCCCGGAAGTTGAAGCGGAGCGCGCTCCATTCCAGCTCCCGGAACAGCTCCATGGCGGCCATGACCACGTTGTTGTCCATGCTGCCGCCATAGAGTGGATGCGGATGACAGATCACCGCGATTTTTGGAAGCCCCCCTCGAATCAGACGGGCTTCTACTTTCACCTGCTCGTCCACCGGAATCATTAGAAATTGTTCGGACATGACGCCCCTATCCTGGCAAATGTCGACACCATGGGCTCCGTTCCCAGCAGTTCGGCCGTCTCCCATGGCCGGCTCCGCCCAGATGTAGACTCGTTTTCAGAGGAGATCCGCCGGACCAACCGGAATGACGCACGGTCTTCGGACCATCGCATCTGGCCCTTAGAGACGATCCATAACTCCCCTCCCCTGGTGGGCAATGCTGTTGAATTAAGCCCATCGCTTCGGGCGGGCATAAAGCCCGCCCCTACGTCAATCGTTGTTTCATGCTGTAGGGCGGGGTTTAGCCCCGCCCGCGATGATCGGATGAGTACCGCTAATTCAGCAGCATCGCCACCGAGCGGAGGGGAACCGCAAGGGCTTCCTGGCCTTAAGTCAACAGCATTGGGGCAGGAGGAGGCTGGTGTACGGGAGTTTTGAGATAATCACTTACCCTCCCGACCCGGAAGTCTCAGCCAGCTGTGACAGCAACCGATCGATGGCGGCTTTGGCCTGATCTGGTTGGTGGACCTCGTTAAGCAGGATCACCACGGCATAGACTTCACCACCGGGATTGGCCACATAGCCGGCAAAGCCCACCACATCGCTCAGCGAACCGGTCTTGCCACGAACCCGGCTTGGATTGGCAAGACGCTTGCCTCGACGCCGCAGCGTCCCTTCTTCCCCGCCTGTGGCCAGGGATGCCGTAAACTCCGGCCCGATCTCGGCATCCTGGTGAGCAGCCACCAGCACCGACGCCAAGGCCCGAGCCGTCAACCGGCACCGTCGGCTCAGCCCTGAGCCTCCAGCCAGTTCCAGATCCGATGCGGCAATCCCCAAAGCCGAAAGGGTTGCGCCCACAACCGCTACACCCTTGTCGGCGCTTCCAGGGATTCCCTGTTCTTCAGCCCCCAGCGCTCGCAGCAGCATTTCCGCCATGAAGTTGTTGCTGTAACGATTCAGCCCGTAGAGGATGTCCTTTAGGGGCGGGGATAGATACTCCGCCAGCTTGCGGGCGTTGGCCGGCACTGTCCCGGCCCGCAGAGCGCCACCACGGACGCTCACCCCGATTTCGCCCAACACGGTCTTGAGCGAACGCGCCAGAAAACTCGCCGGATCATTGGCGTTGACGCGCACTTCGACGATTTCCCTAGACGAGGAGGAAACCTGGCCGGTCAACCGATAGCGTTCCCGGCCATCGGCGCTCAGACCATCGGCGTAGGCCTTGAGCCCGGTTTCCTTGGTTTCGTCATCCGCGGCGCTGACCGTCACTTGATTGTCCACCAAAACATAGTCGCCATGCGGGAACACCTCCACCGGCACTGAAGCACCCACCTGTCCTGGAGGTCGCAACAACAGTGAGACGGTGTTGAAGTTGAGGGCCGTGGCACAAATCACCGGATTGTAGGGCCGATCGCAGAGGCCATCGAGGCAGAACTTTTCCACAACCGGCTGGAAATAGCCGTTGTCGACTCCAATGCCGCCGTCGATGCGGCGAACCCCTGTTTCTCGGATCTTCTGGGCGAGCAGGTAGAGCTTCTCCGGAACCAGAAAGGGATCACCATGGCCCTTGATCCAGATATTGCCCGGCAGAGTGCTGTCTTTCAGCCCCTGCTGGCTCCAGACTTCGGTGGTGAAATGATAATAGGGACCCAATTGCTTGAGGGCCACAAAACTGGTGACTACCTTGAGCAGGGAAGCGGGGAGCAGCCGCTGATCGGCCTGGCGTTGGAAGACCACCCGGCGGTCGGCAAGAGACACTACTTGAATGCCAACCTGTCGGGCGGTTTTTTGGAGGGGATGGACGAGACTCTCCCAGTTGCGGTTGCTGGAGGGGTGTTCCTCAGCCACGACCTTCCCATTCAACGGCAAGACAAACCAAAGCAGCAGGAATACCGAGACCAGGCTCTTGATGGCTGTGGCGCGACCCGCGACAGCGTCGTCACGCCGCTGTTTCCCACCGCGTGAGGGTACTCCGGGTGGGGCTCTATGAAAACTACCGGCCATGGTCGCCATCAACCGGCTGCCGCAGGATGGTTCGCCATTTCTCGGGTTTGGCCCTCCGCGTGTCACTCAGGTAGATTTCGTGATGCTTGCCGCGCAGTTGAAAGCCTCTGTCGGCAACGAAACGGTGCAGCCGCTCGATGGTCAGCCCCTCCTCGGAAAATGGCCCTACGTGGAGGATCTGGACGGCTTTCCCTTCCTCAAAGGATTCGAACCGGACGCCCGCCAGACTCTGCGGTGGAAGCTTTCTGGCCACCTGGTCCCCGGCCTGCTGGTACAAATCCTTTGTGATGCAAGGCGGCTGCAGGATCATGACGGTCCATTGCCAGGCGCTCTTGTCCTCCGAATGAAACACGGCGGGATCATCAGCCCACCACAACCCTTCCAACGGCATAACCCCGTAGTCGATCCCGACATCTCCTTTCTTGACCAGGAACTTGAGCGCGTAGGAAAGGCTGAACAGGGCCTCCACGGCCGACTGAAAGTGAGCGCTGGTATTGGGGTCACCACTGCCATCCACCATCAGATAGTTCATCGCCGGCACGTCCACCAGCGCCACTTCTTTGGCGGATGCCTGGTAAAGGTGACTCCACTCCTTCTTGTAGTCGATTTTCTGCACGATCCGGACTCCTCAATGGACCTTGCTTCCCATGGTCGCATCCACTGTGCGCCCGGCAAAGCACGGGCAAAGGCCTGCACCGACACGATCCGCCGATCAGCAAGTGTCAGCGGTATTCTCCGACCCTATTCCCGCTGACTTTATACTTGACCCGCTTCTTGGCACTCAATTCATCGGAATTGTCGGGCGCGGAGCTCTCGAATTCCATGGTGAAGCCATTGGGTGTCACCGTGATTCGATAGTCTTCGGCATTTCCAAGATAGATGGTATCCGTGGTGGAAAACAGAATAACCGGTTGATAGGCGGTCTTGCCCGGACGCATGACGGTGTACCGGATGCCTTGCCAGTTTGACGTGCACCACGGGTTGACCGAGGCCATGACGACAAAGAAGGGCTGACTGCGATCGGCAGGGCCGACGGCATATCCCAAGGACCCCTGCGCATCGCTGATGCTGTCGTAATCATTGACTTCCTGCCCCAATATCAATTCCCATCCATCGGCATGCTTTTCGAACAGATAGAGGGAGCTATCATCACCACACGGGATCGACAGGGTGGTGGTGGCCACCAGCAGATCCGGATAGCCATCGGGTGTTGCCAAGGTGACACCAAGCAGGGTGCCAAAAGGGGAAATGGCGTTTGCAGCCGTTTCCGTATCGGAAGTCGGCTGCGGTTCGGCAACGGCAATCCCGACGGATTTAAGCCGGGACACGATTTGAGCCCGCAATTCCTGAGGGTTCATACCGCGAAAATCGGGATTGTTCAGAGTGTCCTGGATGAGACCACACAGTTCCTGCTTAACCGTGGTGAGCAATGGCTTGGCAGCCTCAGGGATATCGGTGTCCAACTCCTTGACCCGGATCTGCCTGAGCTGCAACATAGTCGCGGTCAGTGACGATGAAGAGGGGGCTTTGCTTGCCGCGACAGTACCCGCCTGGGGAGCCGCACGTTTGACGGGTCCCTGACCGGCAGCCGGCTGACTGATGCACCACAAGACCGCGGCAACAACCAGGGCGACGGATTTAACGAGACGGTTTGGGTTTGTCATGCGCCTTCCTTTCGACGGTGGCAAGACGGAAGTGTAAGCCCTCCCACCCAGTTCGTGCAACAGCGCGAGCATTCATGGGGCACTCGGCAGACGGCAATGCTGTTGACTTAGCAGTCCCTTCCGATCATAGCGGGCGGGCATAAACCCCGCCCCTACAGCACCAAATGACGATTGACGTAGGGGCGGGCTTTATGCCCGCCCGAGCCGATGGGCTTAACTCAACAGCATTGTCGGCAAACAGTGGGCGGTCAGCTTCCGCATTCCTCCGCCAACCCATCGGCGAGTAAAGCATGGTAGGAGGCTAAGCATGGCAGACACCGCCGTCATCGCCTCCGCCCTGAGTAGCATCAAGGCGGCAACAGACATCGCGAAGTTCATCAAGGATACTGCTGACATTTGCCAGACATTGATCAGATTGAAAGAAGCGCTAGGTTCGTCCCACCCTTCTCTCATTCGTCCCCTTATTTCAGGCCTGCTTTGCGGAGCGCGTTGAGCTGCCGCTCGACATCCTCTTGATTCTTATATGTCAGGCTCTTTGCAAATCCCTCGAGTGAAAACTTGGGACTTATCCTAAGCACTTCAGCTGCTTCAACCCGAGCTGCCTCATCCCGTCCTGACTGGCTATAAACCGAAGCCATGAACAAGTGGGCCAATAGAGAATTGGGCTCCTGGCGGATCGCTTTTTCACACCATGCTATTCCCTCATCGTATTGCCCCGTCCAGGTGTAGGCTAATCCTATACTATATAGGTACGTAATCGGCGGGATAGGATTAAGCCGTATCGCTATCTTATATTCAGGAATGGATTCCTTCCACCTGCCCGCAAAAGTAAGTATCTTACCCAGTAGAAAATGACATTGAGCTGAATTGGAATTAAGGGCGACAGCCTTCTCTCCTTCGGCAAGGGCCTTATCATGCTGCCCTGTCATTGAATAAAGAAAGCCCAAAAGACCGTGGGCTTCAGCATGAGAGTCATCCAAGATAATGGCCTTTTGCAATAATTCAATAGCCTTCGCTATGGAATCCTTGGGGGACTTGCTGGTTCCAAGCCACACGTCTTGAATGTGGGCTCTACCTAGAGCATAGTAAGTCCAGGCATACTCCGGGTCTAAGGCAATGGATTCCTCCGCCAACTGCTTTCCCAATGCATTGCTCTCTGGATTTACCCGGTTAATAAGCTCATTCGCCTGCAAGTACTTCAGATAGGCCTCAAGGCTATTTGTGCCTCTTGCAGCAGCTTGGACTTGCTCCCCCTCCGTCAGCTTTACCTGCATGGCCGTGATGATTTTCTTGGTGATCTCGTCTTGAACGGCAAATATGCCTTTCAGATTTCGGTCATAGCGCTCCGCCCATAAATGATTTCCACTAAGCGCATCGATCAACTGGGCGGTTATTCGTACCTCGTCTCCAGCCTTTCTGACACTCCCCTCCAGCACATACCGAACCCCCAATTCCTCACTGACTTGCTTAACCTTTACGGGCTTGCCTTTGTAGGTGAAGGTCGAATTTCGAGCAATCACAAAGAGCTTTGGAATCTTGCTGAGTGCGGTGATAATCTCCTCGGTGAGCCCGTCGCTGAAATATTCCTGCTCAGGGTCGCCGCTCATGTTGTTGAACGGCAGGACCGCAATGGAAGGCTTGTCCGGCAAAGGGAATGCCATCTTCTCCACCGAAGCGACTGGCACCGGTGGGGAGGCAGCACGCCAAATCAGTACACCTCCCACTATCAGCAGGAGCACGATTCCCGCCACCAGGAAGGCTCTGTGGCCTTTTGCCGGCACAACAACTTTTCTCCCCGGTAACCTTGCCGACGGCCTCTGGATCCGTAAGGACTTTATAGACCCGCACCGGTTCCGCGATGTTCTTGACCGTGTGCTCCCCGAGATACTCATAACCCAGAGCCAGCTTCTTCTTCACCTGATCGTAGGCGCCCCTGGCGATGCAGATACCTCCCGGGTCCGCCAGGCTCTCGATGCGAGCGGCAATGTTGACCCCATCCCCGTGGAGGTCCTCGCCCTCTTCGATCACATCCCCCACATTGATCCCGATGCGAAACTCCACCCTGCGATTTTCCGGCAGTTCAGCGTTTCTCGCCTGCAGTTCCTCCTGGATCTCCACCGCACTCCGGACAGCATCCACCACACTGACGAACTCAGCCAGCAGGGAATCCCCCGAGCCATGCACCACCCGGCCTCGATGCTTGCGGATGACCAGGCCCATGGCCTCCCGGTAGGTCCTCAGAGTGCCGACGGTTGCCTCTTCATCTTCCCCGATGAGGCGACTGTAGCCCTTGACATCGGCGTGAAGGATGGCGGCAAGCTTCCGTTTGAAGTCTTCCCCAGGCATGGGATACCTCCCTCATGATCTGCCTAACAAATCGGAATTACAGCCCCGCCTTGCGGAGAGCTTCGACCACCGGTTCCTTCTCCTTCGGATCCTTGTATGGGAATTTCGCGACGCGTGTCCGGTTGCTGACCCTCTTCCGTCTTCCGGCGAGGCCGGATCCAGGATTTTCAAGGTTCTGCTGGACCCCGGCGTTCGCCGGGGTGACGATCAGAGGGCTCTGCCGATAACCTTGCCGACGGCCTCCGGATCGGTGATGACTTTATACACCCGCACCGGTTCGGCGATGTTCTTGACCGTGTGCTCCCCGAGATACTCATAACCCAGGGCCAGCTTTTTCTTCACCTGGTCGTAGGCGCCACTGGCGATGCAGATCCCTCCCGCATCCGCCAGGCTCTCGATGCGGGCGGCGATGTTGACCCCATCCCCGTGGAGATCCTCGCCCTCTTCGATCACATCCCCCAGATCGATCCCGACGCGAAACTCCACCCTGCGATCTTCCGGCAAATCAGTGTTTCTCGCCTGCAGTTCCTCCTGGATCTCCACCGCACTCCGGACGGCATCCACCACACTGACAAACTCAGCCAGCAGGGAGTCCCCCGAGCCATGCACCACCCGGCCTCGATGCTTGCGGATGACCAGGCCCATGGCCTCCCGGTAGGTCCTCAGCGTCCCGACGTCGCCTCTTCATCTTCCCCGATGAGGCGACTGTAGCCCTTGACATCGGCGTGAAGGATGGCGGCAAGCTTCCGTTTGAAGTCTTCCCCGGGCATGGGGCACCTCCCTCATGATGTGTCTTACAAAACGGCCCCAAATCGCCCCTTGACGGACAGTGGCGATTCTCATGGGGTTTTTGACGGAAAAGCGATTTCTTATCAGCCCCTCTTCTTCCGGATTGCATCCCGCGACTTCACTTCTCCCATCCCGCTGCCGGCACTCGGAATTACAGCCCCGCCTTGCGGAGAGCTTCGACCACCGGTTCCTTCTCCTTCGGGTCCTTGTAAGGAAATTTCGCGACGAAGGACTCCACTGTGAATTTCGGATTGATCCGGAGGAGTTCCTTGGCCGTTTCCCGCGCTTCCTTCTCCTTGCCGCACGCGCTGAAGACGGTGGTCGCCATGAATTGCACGATCATGCCATCGGGCGCGAGTTTGATGGCCTTTTCGCACGCCTTGACGGCCTCGTCGCAATCGCTCCGGTTCTGGAAATAGGCCATTCCCAGATTCCCGTAGTAAATGCCGGGCGTGAAGGGTTCGAGGCGGATCGACTTCTTGCACACCGGGATGGATTCCGCCGGCTTTCCGGAGAAACGGAGGACGAGACCCGCATAAAAATGCACGGCCGCGGAATTGGGGTCCATCGCCATGGCCTTCTCCGCCTCGGCAATGGCTTCTTCGTGCCGGTTGACAAACGTATAGGCGTGGCCCAGCCGGGCGTGGGCCTCCGCCAGCGAGTCATCCATGGCCAGGGCCTTTTGCAGCCATTCGATCCCTTGCATCAGGGAATCCTTGGGGGACTTGCCCGACCCGATCAAGAATTCATTTATGTGGGTCGCGCCCGTAAACATGTAGGCTAGCGCATACTGCGGGTCCAGAGCGATGGTTTCCTCTACCAGCTGCCGGGCCCGGACATTGCCCGCCGCATCCCCCTTGAGCATGCTTTCCCGCGCCTGCATGAACTTCAGATAGGCTTCCAGATTCTTCGTGCCTTTCGCCCACACCCGGGCCTGCTCGCCGGTGGTCAGGTTCACGTGCAAGGCCGTCAGGATCTTCAGGATGATTTCATCCTGCAGCGCGAAGATATCCTTCAGGCTACGGTCGTAGTACTCAGCCCACAGGTGTTGACCGGAGAGCGCATCGATCAGCTGGGCGTTGATCCGCACCTGGTCGCCCGATTTCTGGATGCTCCCCTCCAGCACATACTGGACCCCCAGATCCTCGCTTACCTTCTGCACCTTCACCGGTTTGCCTTTGTAGGTAAACGACGAGTTCCGGGATATGACAAACAGGGACGAGATTTTCGACAGGGACGTGATGATCTGTTCGGTAAATCCGTCCGTGAAATACTCCTGCCCAGGGTCGCCGCTCATGTTGTTAAACGGCAGCACCGCAATGGAAGGCCTATCGGGCAAAGGGAATGCCATCTTCTCCACCGAAGCGACTTGCACTGGTGGGAAGG